>CAZWRE010000076.1:0-7822 GCA_964636335.1 uncultured Sedimenticola sp.
CGTTTTGGAACATTAAGAAGGCCGGTCTCCGGACTGATGGGTTGCATGGCTGCTGAAAACGGCGCCTTCCCACGATGAGATCGCAGTGGCATGTGCCGATTCCTCACCCAATCACCGTTGCAGGGGCAGTGCCAGACTTGCACCGGCTTCCCGTGTAACCCTGCGCGAACAGGGCACCTTCTGGCGAGGGGCGAAGTCTGTCAGGGATGGAAACAGCCGTCAAGGAGGAAGCATGACGCGGCTGAAATGGCGCCAGAAACAGGTGGCCGGCCATGAGGAGTAAGTCTGTTTCAGGCTGTCCTGCCGAATGCCTGGCTGAATACCGGACAGACTTGATGACCGTGTTTTCCCGCCTTTTGCCTGCTGTCTCCGGCGGATTCAATTGCACTGAAAGCCGGGGGAGAAATGGAGTAAAATAGTCGGATATTTCCAAGTCCTGTGGCAAAACAAGATGTTCGAGCGTTTGCGTGAAGACATTCAGTCCGTTTTCGACCGTGATCCGGCGGCACGCACCAGTTTCGAGGTGCTGACCACCTACCCGGGCGTGCACGCGGTTCTGGCGCATCGCCTGGCCCATGGGCTGTGGAAGCGCAATTTCAAGTGGCTGGGGCGCCTGGTGTCCAATCTGGCGCGCTGGGTAACCGGCATCGAAATCCACCCCGGCGCCACCATCGGCCGCCGCTTCTTCATCGATCACGGCATGGGCGTGGTGATTGGCGAGACAGCCGTCATCGGCGACGACTGCACCCTTTACCATGGCGTGACCCTGGGGGGAACCACCTGGGAGAAGGGCAAGCGCCACCCCACCCTGGGCAACGACGTGGTGGTGGGCGCCGGCGCCAAGGTGCTGGGCCCTATAGACATCGGTGACGGGGCACGCATCGGCTCCAATGCCGTGGTGGTCAAGCCCGTGCCGGCCAATGCCACCGTGGTGGGCATACCCGGCCGGCTGGTGGAACGGCGCGCCGAGAGCGACAACGCCCACCGGGAAAAACTGGCGCGCAAGATGGGTTTCGACGCCTATGGCGCCACCCAGGATGCCCCCGATCCCGTGGCCAACGCCATCAATTGCATGCTCGATCATGTTCATGTGCTGGAGACCAAGATGTCCCGCATGTGCGAGGTACTCAAGAGCATGGGGTACACGGACGAGGAAGTGGATCTTCCCGAGCTGACCTCCTGCGAGATCGTTTCCACGGCCGAGGAGCTGCACAAGCTGGGGGGTGGGGAGGATGAAAAACAGGGTGATGGCCGCTGATCCCGGCGGAAGGCGGAATCCCTGGTTGTCAATACTTGACTAAAATAGTCGGTAATGTATAGTTGCGCCCATATTTCGATACGGGACACGGACAGATGAGGCTGACCACCAAAGGCAGATACGCGGTAACCGCCATGCTCGATCTGGCGCTGCACAGCGATGACGGCCCCGTGAGCCTGGCCGAGATCGCCGATCGTCAGGATATTTCCCTGTCTTACCTGGAACAACTGTTCTCCCGCCTGCGCAAGCGCGAGCTGGTGACCAGCATCCGTGGTCCCGGAGGCGGTTACCTGCTGGGGCAGGATGCCCGGCGCATCGACGTGGCGGGGGTGATCACCGCGGTGGATGAGCGCCTGGATTCCACCGCCTGCGGCGGCAAGGGCAACTGTCATGGCGACAAGCGCTGCCTGACCCACGAATTGTGGCAGGATCTGAGCGAAAGCATTCACGATTACCTGAGCAGCATCAGCCTGCAGGATCTGCTGGACAAACAGTTGGCCCGGGACAAGCGCCAGTCCGCCAGCCTTTCCTGGGCGGATTCCGCCAAACAACACTGAGCAAGAATACCCCTGGAGCAGCGCATGAAACTCCCTATCTATTTCGACTATTCGGCAACGACGCCCGTGGATGAGCGGGTGGCGGAAAAGATGTGCCGGTGCCTGACCCTGGATGGCACCTTCGGCAATCCCGCCTCACGCAGCCATCCCTTCGGCTGGGAAGCCGAGAAGTTGGTGGACGAGGCCCGCCGGAACGTGGCGGCCCTTATCAATGCCGACCCCCGGGAGATCATCTGGACCTCCGGCGCCACCGAGTCCGACAACCTGGCCATCAAGGGGGCGGCCCACTTCTACCACAAGAGGGGCAAGCACATCGTCACCGTGAAGACCGAGCACAAGGCGGTGCTGGACACCTGCCGCCAGTTGGAGCGGGAAGGCTACGAGGTCACTTACCTTGATGTGCAGCCCAACGGCCTGCTGGATCTCGATGCTTTCCGTGATGCCCTGCGCGAGGACACCATCCTGGCTTCCGTGATGCACGTGAACAATGAAATCGGCGTGATCCAGGACATTGCCGCCATCGGCGAGATTTGCCGGGAGAAAAAGGTGGTTTTTCATGTGGATGCGGCACAAAGCGCAGGCAAGGTCGAGATTGACACCCAGGCCCTGCCCGTGGATCTGATGAGCTTTTCCGCCCACAAGATCTACGGTCCCAAGGGCATGGGCGCCCTGTACGTGCGGCGCAAGCCCCGGGTTCGCCTGGAAGCCCAGATGCACGGCGGCGGACACGAGCGCGGTCTGCGTTCCGGCACCCTGGCCACCCATCAGATCGTGGGCATGGGCGAAGCCTTCCGCATCGCGAAGGAAGAAATGGCCGAGGAGAACGCCCGCCTGCTGGCCCTGCGCAACCGGCTGTGGGATGGCCTCAAGGACATGGAGGAAGTCTATGTCAATGGCGATCTGGAGCAGCGGGTTGCCGGCAACCTGAATGTGAGCTTCAATTATGTCGAGGGCGAGAGCCTGATGATGGCGCTCAAGGACATTGCCGTGTCCTCGGGTTCTGCCTGCACGTCCGCCAGCCTGGAACCCAGCTACGTGCTGCGGGCCATTGGACGGCCGGATGAACTGGCGCACAGCTCCCTGAGGTTTACCCTGGGTCGGTACACGACCGAGGAAGAAATAGACTTTGTTATCAGCAAGATAAGAGAACAAGTTCAGAGGCTGCGTGATCTTTCGCCCCTGTGGGATATGTACAAGGCGGGCATCGATCTGAGCACCGTGCAGTGGGCGGCGCACTGAGCATTCATTACTCAAGAGGCACAATGTCATGGCATACAGTGACAAGGTAATCGATCATTACGAAAACCCCCGCAACGTGGGGCAGATGGACGACCAGGCGAAGAACGTGGGCACCGGCATGGTGGGCGCGCCCGCCTGCGGCGATGTCATGCGCCTGCAGATCGAGGTGGGCGATGACGGCGTGATCAAGGACGCCAAGTTCAAGACCTACGGCTGTGGCAGCGCCATCGCGTCCAGTTCCCTGCTCACCGAGTGGGTGAAGGGCAAGACCCTGGAAGAGGCGCGGCAGATCAAGAACACCGACATCGCCGAGGAATTGGCCCTGCCGCCGGTGAAGGTGCATTGCTCGGTGCTGGCGGAAGACGCAATCAAGGCCGCCATCGAAGACTTCCAGTCCAAGCAGGGCTGAGCCATGGCCATCTCTCTCACCGAGACCGCCGCCGGGCGGGTGAAGAGCTTCCTGGAGAACCGGGGCAAGGGGCTGGGCGTGCGCCTGGCTGTGAAGACTTCTGGTTGCTCCGGCATGGCCTATGTCATCGAGTTCGTGGACGAGCTGGACGAGGAGAACGACGTGGTCTTCGAGGATCATGGCGTGAAGCTGGTGGTGGACAAGAAGAGCCTGCTGTACCTGGATGGCACCGAGGTGGACTACGGCAAGGAAGGCCTGAACGAAGGCTTCAAGTTCAACAATCCCAACGCCAAGGCTTCCTGTGGCTGCGGCGAAAGCTTCACGGTCTGAACGTTTTCAGGGCCAGCGGGGCAGCCATGTTCGACCTTTCCAAGAATCACTTCGAGCTGTTCGGCCTGCCAGTGGACTTTATCATCGACGGCGCGGCGCTTGCGGAACGGTACCGCGAGCTGCAGCGGGTGGTGCATCCCGACCGCTATGCCAACGCCAGCGAGCAGGAACAACGCCTTTCCCTGCAGCGGGCCACGCGCATCAACGAGGCCTTCCAGACTCTCAAGAACCCTGTGAGCCGCGCCCAGTATCTTCTCTCCTTGCATGGCATCGACATGCAGGCGGAAAAGGAAACCACCCGGGACACGGCCTTTCTCATGGAGCAGTTGGAGCTGCGTGAAGCCCTGGAGAACGCCCGCAACGCGGATGATCCACAGGCGGTGCTGGACGAACTCATGGATCGCATCAGCGCCATGATCCGCAAGCAGGTGGCGCAGATGGCCATCCACTTCGAAGACCCCAACCCCGTCAACCTGCAGGCCGCCCGGGAATCCGTGCGCAAGATGCAGTTTCTGAACAAATTGCTCTCCGAGGCCGAGGCCCTGGAAGCCGAACTCGAGGACATGCTCTGATGGCCTTGCTGCAGATCGCCGAGCCGGGCCAGGCGGCGGCTCCCCACGAACACAAGCTGGCCGCGGGTATCGACCTGGGCACCACCAACTCCCTGGTGGCCGCCGTGCGCAGCGGCCGGGCGGAAACCCTGCCGGACGAGGAGGGCAGGCACCTGCTGCCGTCCGTGGCGCGCTATACCACCGATGGCGTCATCGTGGGCCACGCGGCCCGGGAAGCCGCCGCCAAAGACCCCCTGAACACCATCGCCTCGGCCAAGCGCCTCATCGGTCGTCCCGTGTCCGATATCAAGTCCCTGGGCGGCAGCCTGCCTTATGAGTTCGTGGGTCAGGACAGCAGCGTGCCGCGCATGCGCACCGTCGCCGGGGATGTCAGCCCCATGGAAGTGTCCGCGGAGATTCTCAAGGTGCTGGCGAAGCGAGCCGAAGATACCCTGGGCGGGGAATTGAGCGGTGTGGTCATCACCGTGCCCGCCTATTTCGACGATGCCCAGCGCCAGGCCACCAAGGACGCCGCCCGCCTGGCCGGCCTCAACGTCTTCCGCCTGCTCAATGAACCCACCGCCGCCGCCGTGGCCTACGGGCTGGACCGGGGCGCCGATGGCGTGCATGCCATCTTCGATCTGGGGGGCGGCACCTTCGACATTTCCATTCTGCGCCTCAACCGGGGGGTGTTCGAGGTCATGTCCACCGGTGGCGATTCCGCCCTGGGTGGTGATGATTTCGATCAGGCCGTTGCCGAGTGGATCATGGAGCAGGCAGGTATCGCCGATGATGCCGATCACGGGATTCTGCGGCAACTCATGGCGGATGCCCGCGCCGCCAAGGAAGCCCTGAGCGACAAGGATCAGGTGGAATTGGACATTACCATTCCCGGCGACAGCCGCTGGCAGGGCGTGCTGGACAGGGATACCTTCAATGGCCTGGTGGACCCCCTGATCCGCAAGACCATCAGCGCCTGCCGCCGGGCCCTGCGCGACGCGGATATTTCCGTGGACGAAGTACAGGAAGTGGTCATGGTGGGTGGCTCCACGCGCATGCCCCGGGTGCGTGAGAAAGTGGGTGAGTTCTTCCAGCGCGACCCCCTGGTGGATATTGATCCGGACAAGGTGGTGGCTCTTGGCGCCGCCATCCAGGCGGATGTGCTGGCGGGCAACAAGCCCGATGACGAGATCCTGCTGCTGGACGTCACTCCCCTGTCCCTGGGACTGGAGACCATGGGGGGGCTGGTGGAAAAGGTCATCCCCCGCAACACCACCATTCCCGTGGCCCGGGCCCAGGAGTTCACCACCTTCAAGGACGGCCAGACGGCCATGGCCATCCACGTGGTGCAGGGCGAACGTGAAATGGTGGAGCACTGCCGCTCCCTGGCCCGCTTCGAGCTGCGCGGCATTCCGCCCATGGTGGCGGGAGCGGCGCGCATCCGCGTCACCTTCAGTGTGGATGCGGACGGCCTGCTCAATGTGGAGGCGGAAGAACTCAGCCAGGGCGTGAAGGCCCAGGTGACGGTGAAGCCTTCCTACGGCCTCACGGACGAGGAGATTACCGGCATGTTGCAGGCCTCCTTCGAGCATGCCGAGGAAGACATGGAAGAACGCAAGCTGGCGGAAGCCCGGGTGGAAGGCCTGCGCGTGGTGGAAGCCCTGCAAGCGGCCCTGGCCGCCGACGGCGACAAGCTGCTCAACGAGGAAGAACGCCAGCCCATAGACGAAGCCCTGGCGCGGCTGCGGGAAGCCATTGCCGGTGATGACCCGGACGCCATCGACCGCCAGGCGAAGAACGTGGAGAAGGTCTGCGAGTTCTACGTGGAGCGGCGCATGAACAGCGGCATACATGAAGCCATGGCTGGCCACAGACTCGATGAATTCAAGGACTTGTAGGAGCGGCGCCATGCGCCGCGGCCTGCCTCGACAGACACAGCAAGAGAAGCAATATGCCCCAGATCATCTTTCTTCCCCATGAGGAAATCTGCCCCGAAGGCGCGGTCATCGAGGCCGAGCCCGGCACCACCATCTGCGACGCCGCTCTGGAGCACGGCATAGAGATCGAGCACGCCTGCGAGAAATCCTGCGCCTGCACCACCTGCCATGTCATCGTGCGCGAGGGTTTCGACTCCCTCAACGAGGCCAGCGACACGGAAGAAGACCTGCTGGACAAGGCCTGGGGCCTGGAACCCGAGTCCCGCCTCAGTTGCCAGGCGGAAGTGGGGGACGAGGACCTGGTGGTCGAGATCCCCAAGTACACCATCAACCAGGTATCGGAGAATCACTGATGGGACTGCGCTGGACAGACGTGCTGGATATCGCCATCGAGCTGGATGAAGCCCATCCCGACGTGGACCCCCTGACGGTCAATTTCGTGGATCTGCGCAACATGGTCATCGCCCTGCCGGATTTCGATGACGACCCGGACAAGACCGGCGAGAAGATCCTCGAAGCCATACAGATGCACTGGATCGAAGAGCGGGAGTAACCCCCTGGTGCATTCTTGGCCGATTTTTGAAACAATTGCGCCCAGTTTTCAATTCCAGCGAGTAGTTCCATGCCCCTGATCAAAGCCTTTACCGGCCTGCGTCCCGTTGCCGGCCGCGCCGATGATGTCGTCGCCCCTCCCTATGATGTAATGAACGAGGCGGAAGCCCGCGCCATGGTGGAAGGCCGCCCCTGGAGTTTCCTGCACATCTCCCGACCGGAGGTGGATCTGCCGCAAGGCACGGACCCCTACGCGCCGGAAGTCTATGCCAAGGGCCGCGAGAACCTGGACCGCATGGTGGCGGAAGGCGTGCTGGCCCGGGAAGGCAAGCCCAGCTACTACGTCTATCGCCTGACCATGGGCGATCACGTGCAGACCGGGCTCATGGCCGTGGCCTCCGTGGAGGCCTACGATCAGGACCGCATCAAGAAGCACGAGTTCACCCGCCCGGTGAAGGAAGACGACAGGGTGCGCAACATCGATACCCTCAACGCCCAGACCGGTCCCGTGTTTCTGGTCTATCCCGCCACGGAGACCATAGACCGCACCCTGGCGGAAACCACCGAAGGCACCCCGGACATGGACGTAACCGCCACTGACGGCGTGCGCCACGAGCTGTGGGTGCTGTCCGCCGAGGACAAGGTGAAAACCCTCACCGAGGCTTTCGACGCCCTGGATGCCCTGTATGTGGCCGACGGCCATCACCGCTCCGCGGCGGCTTCCCGGGTGGCGGCCACGCGCAAGGCGGCCAATCCCGGCCACACGGGTGAGGAGAGCTACAACTATTTCCTCAGCGTCATTTTTCCCCACGACCAGATGCAGATCCTCGATTACAACCGGGTGGTGAAGGATCTCAACGGCCTGTCGCCGGAAGAATTCGTCGCGCGGATCAGTGAAGCCTTCAGCATCGAGCCTTCCAGCGAACCCGTGAAGCCGGCCCGCAGCGGCGAATATGGCATGTACCTGGGCAATCAGTGGTACAAGCTGA
>CAZWRE010000077.1:0-5966 GCA_964636335.1 uncultured Sedimenticola sp.
CCGCCCTCGGGCCGATGGGTCGCGGCGGGGCGCCGCTCCTACAACATTGTGGGGGGACCGCCCTCGGGCCGATGGGTCGCGGCGGGGGCGCCGCTCCTACAACATTGTGGGGGGACCGCCCTCGGGCCGATGGGTCGCGGCGAGGGCGCCGCTCCTACAACATTGTGGGAGGCCCGCCCCCGGGCCGATGGATCGTGGCGGGGCGCCGCTGCCTGTTTGGACCGGAAGCGGGCTTTCCTCGTGCGGGGGTTGCGGCGGGGCGCCGCTGCTTGTTTGAACCGGAAACGGGCTTTCCCTGCCCGTTTCCTCATCGGCATCGGAAAAACGCGGTTTCCCGATGCCTTCGCTTCGCGCCGCACATCCTTGTGCGGGGATCGCGGCGGGGCGCCGCTCCTACCTCCCGCCCTCGGGCCGATGGGTCGCGGCGGGGGCGCCGCTCCTACAACATTGTGGGAGGCCCGCCCTCGGGCCGATGGGTCGCGGCGGGGCGCCGCTCCTACAGCTTGTGGGAGGCCCGCCCTCGGGCCGATGAGATAACCAGGATGATGAAACCATGAACAAAACAGCACCCCTTCCTCCAGAACAATACCGCCTCCGGGTAGAAGGCATGACCTGCGGCCATTGCGCCTCTCGCGTGGAGCAGGCGGCTCTTGGCGTCGAGGGGGTCACTTCCGCCCGGGTGGATCTGGAAGCCGGCACGCTGAGTGTCGAAGGCGGGCTTCCCAGCCAGGTCGTGGCTGCCGTGGGGAAAGCAGGTTACCAGGCCCAACCCATGCCGGAGATTCCCGAGAGTTGCCCCATACCGGAGCCGGAAGAGGCCAGCTTGAACCACCAGATGAAAGCCGAGGCCTACAGGGTGCTGGTGGATGACATGACCTGCGCCAGTTGTGTGGGCCGGGTGGAAAAAGCCATCCTGTCGGTTCCCGGAGTGGAACAGGCAGCCGTGGATCTGGTGAACCAGAACGCCCTGGTCGTCGGAGGTGACCCGGAAGCGGTGGTGGAAGCCATTATCGACCAGGGCTATCCCGCCCGGCTGGTGGAAACCGCGCCTGCCGTTGATGATGGCTATGAATTGGAGATTGACGACATGACCTGTTCCAGCTGCGTGGCTACGGTGGAAAAGGCCATAAGGGCGGTTCCCGGCGTGCAGGACGTTTCCGTCAACCTGGTGGAAAAGCGCGCCATGGTGCGGGGTGGTGATCCCGATGCAGTGGTGAATGCGGTCATCGATCAGGGTTATGGGGCAAAGCGGGTGGAAAGCCGCGGCACGCCCGGTGAGTTCCGCCTGCGTTTTCTGGATGAAAGCAACAGGGAAGCGGTAGAGGCCGCCCTGGATGGCCTGTTGTCCGCTGATGACTGGCTGGTGGAAGATCACTGGCCCCTGCTGCTGGTGCGTACAGCGGAATCTCCGGCAAGGGTGGTTCTCGGTCTGCGCCGGAAGGGATTGCGGGTGGTGGTGGAAGAACAGTTTGTCGATCCCTATGTGGAGCAGGCGGAACAGGCCCGGCGGGAAATCCGCCGTTCCTGGCAGCGTGCCCTGGTCGCCGGCCTGGTGGGTGGAGCCCTCATTACCGCCGAATGGACGGGGCTGCTGCCGGGGCTGAAGGCGCCGACCACGGTTCTGGGGGTAAGTGGCCAGGTGGTCTGGGGCGGCATTGCCCTGATTGTGTTGTTCACCATGTGGTTCAGCGGACGCAACTACTACCGCACCGCCATCAGGCAGGCCCGCCATCTGTCCGCCAACATGGATACCCTGGTGGCCCTGGGCACCTCGGCGGCCTGGTTGTCCTCCGTGCTATTCATCATCGACCCGGATTTCATTCCCGGCAGTCCCAAGCTGTACCTGGATGCCGCGGTACTCATCCTGGCCTTTCTGCAACTGGGGCATGCCCTGGAAGTGCGCGCCAAGCGCACCACCTCCGAGGCCATCGGTTCCCTGCTCAAGCTGGCGCCGAAGACGGCAAACGTGATTCTGGAAGGAGAGGAAGTGGAACTGCCGGTGTCCCTGCTGCGGCCGGGGGACCGCCTGAGGGTGCGTCCCGGCGAGACCGTGCCCATGGACGGCAGGCTGGTGGAAGGCAGTTCCAGCGTGGATGAATCCCTGCTCACGGGGGAACCCATTCCCGTGGAAAAACAGGCGGGAGATGAGGCCATCGGCGGCACCCGCAATCTCAACGGCAGTTTCGTCCTGGAAGTGAGTCGCCCGGCCAGTGACACGACCTTGTCGCACATCATCGACATGGTGAAAAAGGCCCAGCTCAGCAAGCCCGCCATCGGCCGCCTGGTGGACAAGGTGTCGGCGGTATTCGTACCCATCGTCATACTTATCGCCATCAGCGCCTTTGCCGTGTGGTATTTTGTCGGGCCGGAGCCTTCCCTGGCCTATGCGCTCACGGCGGGCATTGCCGTACTGGTCATCGCTTGTCCCTGCGCCCTGGGACTGGCCACGCCCATCGCCATCATGATGGGTACCGGCCGGGCGGCTCAGCTCAATATCCTCATTCGCAACAGCGAGGCCCTGCAGAGCGCCTCCAGTCTCACTCATCTGGTGGTGGACAAGACCGGCACCCTGACACGCGGACGGCCCGAGGTGACGGCTGTTCATCCCGCCGGAAAGATGACGGAGGATGAACTGCTGGTGCTGGCGGCCAGCCTGGAGAGCCAGTCCGAGCATCCCCTGGGGGAGGCCATCGTCAAGGCGGCGGACGAGCGTGGCCTTCAGATCCGGACCATAGAGGATTTTTCTGCCGTTTCCGGTCGTGGCATCCAGGCCCGTATCGATGGTGAAATGGCCTGGCTGGGGAATCAGCACTTCCTGCGTGATGTCGATATCCCCCTCTCGGACGATCTCCTGGAAAAGGCGGAACAGGAAGCGCGGCAAGGGGGCACCCCCATCTGGCTGGCTTCCGGCGACCGCCTGCAGGGACTGCTCATCCTGCGCGATCCCATTCGTGAGGATACACCCGCGGCGGTGAAGGCCCTGCAGAAACGTGGCGTGACCCTGGTCATGTGCACGGGCGACAACACGGTGACCGCCCAGGCGGTGGCCGCGTCCCTGGGCATAGCGGAAGTGCACAGTGAAGTCCTGCCCGAGGACAAGCTGGAAGTGGTGAAGGCCCTGCAGGCGCGGGGCTGCAAGGTCGGTATGGTGGGGGACGGAGTGAACGATGCTCCTGCTCTGGCCCAGGCGGATACGGGGTTTGCCATCGGCAGCGGCACGGATGTGGCCATCGACAACGCGGACATCACCCTGGCAGGCGATTCCCTTGCCAATGTCAGCACGGCCATTGCCATCTCCACCGCCACCCTGCGTAACATCAAGCAGAACCTGTTTGGCGCCTTCATCTATAATGTCACCGGCATTCCCCTGGCGGCGGGCGTGCTCTATCCCCTGACCGGATGGATGCTGGAACCCATGTTCGCCAGCGCCGCCATGGCCTTGTCGTCGGTTACCGTGGTGACCAATGCCAACCGGCTGCGTTTTTTCAAACCCGACAATCAGTAAGAGGTAGTTTCATGTCTTCCGAAATCCGACTCAAGATCACCGGCATGACCTGTGGTCATTGTGTGGCTCACACCAGGAAAGCCCTGGAAGCCGTGCCCGGCGTGACCGAGGCCGATGTCAGCCTTGAGCCTGGTGGCGCCGTGGTGAAAGGGGATGCCGACGTGGCGGCCCTGATTGCCGCGGTAAAAGACGCCGGCTATGAAGCTACCGCTGACAACTGAGATTTTCCTGTTTCCTTGAGGCTGCCTTCAGGCGTGACATCCACCAGCCTTGCCGTTCAAGCAGCTCTCGATGACACGCTGCCGGGATGAACGACCTGCCCATCCACAACCACGCCAGGCAGGGACATCACCTCATGGCCCATGATCTTTTCCGGTTCAACCTTCATGCCCGGGGCTTTCGTGGCTTGGTCGATGAGCCTGAAGGTGGTTTGACAGTCGGCACAGCCGGTGTCCAGCGCCTTGAGCCGCTCCCGTTCCGATGCTGTGGAACCCTCGCGCAGCCCCTGGTCACGCCTGGCCTGTCTCACCCTTTTCCGTAGGGTCTCCGGCATGCGGCCTGTCTTGGCCGCGATGGAGGCCATCGCCGCCCACACCGTGAATCATGTTGTTTGTCCTGATGCTCGAACACCACTGCATCCTCTCAAGAAATGGAGTCTCCGCTAAACCCGGGGCGGTTCATGGGTGAGTTTGTTGCGCAGGGTGTGCAGACGTTCATTTTCCAGTTGCCAACTGGCACCGCCTGGTTGTTCCTGTGCCATGCGCCCTTGGTGCTGGACGAAGTGCTTGCTGAGGTTTTCCGGCAGGGCATCGCGCAGCGGCAGAATATCCAGAAGCTGGCTGGATGCGGAAGGGGATTTTTCAGCACCAGGATGGCCGGAAACCGCGCATTCCGGTCTTATGGTTTTGCGGATCTTGCACCCGGGGAAATCATGGCATAGGGTTGGAGGCGAGCCAGACCGGGATATGCCGGGCCGGTATTGGCTTGCCGCAACCTTGTACGGATAGTCGCCGGATGAACGCTGTATGGCCAAGCTGATTCCTTCTCTCAACAGTTGCCTGTCGCGCATGCAGGCGGGCGAAAAGCGTTTTGCCCGGCGGCTGGAATCCCACCTGGAAGACGACTATCTGTGCTGGTATGAATTGCCGCTGGGGAAGCGCCAGCGTTACTCCGATTTCATTGTCCTGCATCCCCACCGCGGGTTGCTGCTGCTGGAGGTCAAGGACTGGAAACTCGATACCATTCGCGCCATGGACAGGGTGAGCGCCACTCTGGTCACGCCCCAGGGGCTGAAAACGGTGAGCAATCCCCTGGAACAGGTGCGCCAGTGCGCTTATCAACTGGTTGACCGTCTGCGGCGGGATCCTCAGTTGGTTGTCCAGTCTGGCCGCTACCGGGGACAGCTGGTTTTTCCCTATGGTTACGGGGTGGTGCTGAGCCACATTACCCGCAGGCAGTTCGACTCCACGAATCTGGGCGAGGTGCTGCCTGCCCATCAGGTCATCTGCAGGGACGAGATGCTGGAGAACATGGATGCCGAGGTCTTCCAGGAACACCTGTGGGGCATGTTCAATGTGCAGTTTCCCCAGCCCCTGACCCTGCCGCAGATCGACCGCATACGCTGGCATCTGTTTCCCGAAATCCGCATCGATACCAGCGGGCAGGGGGATCTTTTTCCATCGGAAACCGATGATGATTCCCTGGGGCCGTTGCTGCCGGACATGGTCAAGGTGATGGATATGCAGCAGGAGCTGCTGGCGCGCAGCCTGGGGGAAGGGCACCGGGTGATTCACGGCGTGGCGGGTTCCGGCAAGACCCTGATCCTCGGTTATCGTTGTCTCTATCTCGCCAGGCAGTTGCACAAGCCCATACTGGTGTTGTGCTACAACATTCCCCTGGCGGCGCGGCTGCGGGAACTGATCAATGAGCGGGGCATTGGCGACAAGGTGCAGGTCTATCATTTCCACGACTGGTGCGGGGAGCAACTGCGTCTGTACCATATCGAGCGTCCCCAGCCGGGTGAGGGCTATTTCGAGCGGCTGGTGGAACAGGTCATCGACGCCTGCCGGCAGCAACGCATTCCCCGGGCGCAATATGGCGCAGTGATGATCGATGAAGGCCATGATTTCGAAGCGGAATGGCTGAAGCTGGTGGTGAGCATGGTGGATCCGGACACCAATTCCCTGTTGTTGCTCTACGATGATGCCCAGTCCATCTATGGTGACAGGAAGGGACTGGATTTCAGCCTTTCCAGTGTTGGCGTGCAGGCGCGGGGACGCACCACTATCCTGAAACTCAATTACCGGAATACGGATGAGATCATCGGTTTCGCCTATCGCTTTGCCAGCCGCTACCTGCATCCGGACAAGCAGGATGAAGATCATCTGCCCCTGATCCAGCCTGAATCCTCGGGACGCCATGGCCCCGAACCCGTGGTAAAGCTGTTCGACAGTTATGAAAA
>CAZWRE010000078.1:0-8448 GCA_964636335.1 uncultured Sedimenticola sp.
GCTGGAGCACTTCCAGTGGCTCAGCGAGGAACAATGCCAGCAGCTGGATGAAGACAAGAAGGAAGCCGTGGCCCTGGAAATGGCCGACATCTTCATCTACCTGGTGCGCCTGGCCGAACGCCTGGACATCAACCTGCTGGACGCCGCCTGGCAGAAGATCGCCATCAACGAAAAACGCTACCCCGTGGAGCAGGTGAAGGGGGATGCGCGAAGGGCGGAGGAGTACGAAAAGGCCTGACCCACAGCGAGCAGGTCTCAGCCGAGCTTCTGCAACATCCACTCCCGCATATCCCCCACCTCCTCCGCGCACAGGGAATGCGCCATGTCGTATTCCCGCCAGGTTACTTCATGACCCATTTCTTCCAACCGGGCCCGGGCGTCCATGGCGGCCTGCGGGGGCACCACATCATCCACGCGGCCATGAGCCTGAAAGATGGCGCGGGCAGGGCTGCTGCCCAGGGGCACCGCCCGGGGCAGGTAGGTGGACAGGGCCAGGACTCCGGCCAGGGGCAGATCCGTGCGCAGGGCGGCGGTGAGGGCGATGACGCCGCCCTGGGAGAACCCCGCCAGCAGGATGTTCTCCGGCGCCATGCCCCGGGCCATCTCGTCATTCACCAGTTTCAACAGGTAATCCGCGGAGCGCAGAATGCCGTCCACGTCGATTCTGGCCAGCAGCTCCATGGCATGAATGTCATACCAGGCCGGCATGACATAGCCGTTGTTCACGGTCACCGGCATCATGGGAGCATTGGGAAACACGAAGCGCACACCCCTGTCGGCAGGGATGCGCAACTCGGGCAGCAGGGGAACGAAATCGTTGCCGTCGGCGCCCAGGCCATGCAGCCAGATGACGCTGTAGCGGGCGGTACCTTCGGGGTCGATTTCCACGCAGGGTGGGTATTCCATGGCGGAGTCCGGTTGAAAAAAACGCTATACTAGCAGGCCAATCAACCCTTTTCCTGTTTCCCCATGAAGATGAAGCGATTGCTGTTGCTGCTGGTCCTGCTGTTGCCCCTGCTGAGCGCCTGCGGCAGCAAGGGCCCCCTGTATCTTCCCGACGAGCACAAGAAGAGCGACGGCTGAACCATGGATCATTTCAACTACAGAAACGGCGAGCTGCACGCGGAAGACCTACCCGTGAGGGATATCGCCGCCGCCCATGGCACGCCCTGCTATGTCTATTCCCGGGCCACCCTGGAGCGCCACTGGCACGCCTTCGACGGGGCCTTCAGCGATCATCCCCACCTGGTGTGCTACGCGGTGAAGGCCAATTCCAACCTGGCGGTGCTGAACGTGCTGGCGCGCCTGGGCTCGGGTTTCGACATCGTTTCCCTCGGTGAGCTGGAACGGGTCATCAAGGCCGGGGGCAAGGCCAGCCGCATCGTGTTTTCCGGCGTGGGCAAGCGGGAGGACGAGATGGAGCGGGCCCTGGAGCTGGGCATACGCTGTTTCAACATCGAATCCGAACCCGAGCTGGAACGCCTTTCCCGGGTGGCCACGGCATTGGGGGTGGAGGCCCCGGTGGCCCTGCGCGTGAATCCCGACGTGGACGCGGGCACCCATCCCTATATCTCCACGGGGCTGAAGGAGAACAAGTTCGGCATTCCCATCGACCAGGCCGCGGCCCTGTACGAGAAGGCCGCCGCCCTGCCGGGGCTTAAGGTCTCCGGCATCGACTGTCACATCGGTTCCCAGCTCACGGAGCTGTCGCCTTTCCTGGACGCCCTGGATCGCCTGTTGCTGCTGGTGGATGAACTGACCCGCCGGGGCATCGAAATCGATCACCTGGACCTTGGGGGCGGCCTGGGCGTCACCTACCGGGATGAAACACCGCCTTCTCCGGCGGAATACGCCCACGCCATTTCCCGGAAACTGGCGGACCGGCCCTTCGAGATCCTCATCGAGCCGGGCCGGGCCATTGCCGCCAATGCCGGCATCCTGCTGACCCGGGTGGAGTATCTCAAACCCACGGAGGAAAAGGATTTCGCCATCGTGGACGCGGCCATGAACGATCTCATCCGCCCCTCCCTGTACCAGAGCTGGCAGGCCATCATCCCGGTGGACGAACAGGCCGGGGGCCGGGAGGGCGTCTATGACATTGTGGGTCCCGTGTGCGAGACCGGCGACTTCCTGGGCAAGGAAAGAACGCTCGGCCTCCGCCCCGGCGACCTGCTGGCGGTACGTTCCGCCGGCGCCTACGGCTTCACCATGGCCTCCAACTACAACAGCCGCCCCCGGGCCGCCGAGGTGATGGTGGACGGCGACCAGATGTACCTGGTGCGCGAGCGTGAAACCCTGGCGGACCTGTACCGCGGCGAGCACCTGATTCCATGAAGCGCACCCCCGAACCCGAAGAACTGATGGACGAGACGGATCAGGCCCTGGCCTATGCCGAGGCGGATTTTTCCGAGTCCAACGAGCTTTTTCTGGATCTGTTCAGCCGCTTGCACCCCGGCGAATTCAAGGGGCGGATGCTGGATCTGGGCTGCGGCCCGGCGGACATCCCCCGGCGCTTTGCCCGGCGCCATCCCGGCATTCGCATCGACGCCCTGGACGGCGCCCGGGCCATGCTGGATCTGGCGGAGAAGGCCATTGCCGCCGAAGGGCTGGAAGAGCGCATCCGGCTGCACTGCCAGTACCTGCCCGCCAGCGGCCTGGAAGGAAACTACGACGCCCTGGTGTCCAACAGCCTGCTGCATCATCTGAACGATCCGCTGGATCTGTGGCGCACCATCCGCGACTGCGGCGCTCCCGGCGCCCTGGTGCTGGTCATGGACCTGTCGCGCCCGGACAGCCCCCGGCAGGTGGACGCCCTGGTGGCCAAATACGCCGCCGACGCGCCGGAGGTATTGCGCCGGGACTTTCACGCCTCCCTGCACGCCGCCTATACCCTGGACGAAGTCAGGGAACAACTGGCGCGGTGTGATCTGGACAGTCTCACGGTGGAA
This sequence comes from uncultured Sedimenticola sp., assembly GCA_964636335.1. Classification (GTDB taxonomy): domain Bacteria; phylum Pseudomonadota; class Gammaproteobacteria; order Chromatiales; family Chromatiaceae; genus Thiolapillus. The sequence continues at coordinate 2,949 of CAZWRE010000078.1, forward strand.
CAGGTCAGCGACCGCCACCTGGCCGTTATGGGGCAACTGCCGTGAAAGATGCCATGTCCTCCAGAGTTTCTTCAAGGATAGATACGCTCGCGGGGTGCGTTGAGTTTGCGAAACGCACCATGGAGGCAGGGAGCTTCGGCCATGGTGCAATTCGCCGAGGCTCATTGCACCCTGCAGGCGCCCCGGTCCGCGACCACCAGGCCGTGGTGACACAACCATCCCCCGCCGCAGCGGCGTTGTACGCCGTAAATCCGGTGCACCGATCATGAAACTCCATTTCAGCAAGATGCATGGCCTGGGCAACGATTTCGTGGTCTTCGACGCCATCAACCAGCAGGTGGATCTGTCTCCGGAACAACTGCGCTTTCTCGCCGACCGGCGTTTCGGCGTGGGCTGCGACCAGATCCTGCTGGTGGAAAGGCCGCGCAGCACGGGCACGGATTTCTACTACCGGATCTTCAATGCCGACGGTTCGGAAGTCGAGCAATGCGGCAATGGCGCCCGCTGCTTCGCCCGCTTCGTCCGCAACCACGGATTGACGTGGAAAACCGAGATTCCCGTGGGCACGGCCGGTGGTGACATTCGGCTATACTTGCAGGAAGATGGACAGGTAAGGGTGAACATGGGGGTGCCTGTACTCGAACCTGGAGAGATTCCCTTTCTTGCCGACAGGAAACAGGCTCTCTACGACATCGAAATCGCCCCGGACACCCTCGGGATTGGCGTCGTATCCATGGGCAATCCTCACGCCGTGCTGGTGGTGGAGGACGTGGAAACAGCGCCAGTGGAATCCCTGGGCCCCGCCATCGAAAGCCATCCGCGCTTTCCCCAGCGGGTCAATGCGGGCTTCATGGCCGTGCGCTCCCCCGGGGAAATCGACCTGCGGGTATATGAAAGGGGCGCAGGTGAAACCCTGGCCTGCGGCACCGGCGCCTGCGCTGCCGTGGTTTCCGGGCGGTTACAGGGCCTGCTGGACGAAACCGTGCGGGTCCATCTTCGCGGAGGAGATCTTGTGATAAGCTGGAAGGGAGAAGGCCAGCCCGTATGGATGACCGGCCCGGCAATGGAAGTATATGAAGGCAACATTGAATTATGAGCAGTGACATAGACCAGGATTTCGAGCAACAGATCTGCGACTATCTGCTCTCCCATCCGCATTTCTTCGTGAGGCACACCAGCGTGCTGGACGACATCAAGGTGCCCCACAAGACCGGCGGCGCCGTCTCCCTGCTGGAGCACAAGGTGCGCATGCTGCAGGACAAGGCCGAAGCCTACCAGAAGCAGCTTCAGGAGCTGATTGCGGTGGCCCGGGACAACGACAGGCTGAACCAGCGCCTGCATCGTCTCACCCTGCGCCTCATCGAGGCGGATTCCCGCCAGGACATCCTCGCTACCCTGCAGGACGAGCTGCGCGAGCGCTTCAACGCCGATGCCGTGGAGCTGAAACTGTTTTCCACCCGCGAGCTGGAGGAAGCCCAGGTGAGCGAATCCGGCATGGCCATTTTCCGCACCTTCATGGACGCGGACAAACCCACCTGCGGCCCCCTCAAGGGAGACAAGCTCAAGACCCTGTTCGGCGACCAGGCCGGCGAGGAAGGCTCCGCCGCCCTCATCCCCATACGTACCAGCGACCTGTCCGGCATCCTCGCCATCGGCAGCCAGGACCGGGAGCGCTTCCACTCCGGCAAGGGCGTGGATTTCCTCATCCGCCTGGGGGAACTGGTGAGCCTCAGCCTGCAAGCCCTGGGCAACCCGCCCCGCGCATGACCCGGACTACCGCCAGCGAAGATGCGTTGGTGGGCAACTTCCTGCGCCATCTTTCCCTGGAACGGCGCCTGTCTCCCCGCACCGTGGAAGCCTATGGCCGCGACCTGAAGGACATGGCCGCCTGGCTGGATCAGCACCAGCTGGGCTGGCGGCAGCTCGGGCAGGCACAGGTGCGCGCCTGGGCAGCCCAGCGCCACCGCCAGGGCCTGTCGGCGAAAAGCCTGCAACGACGCCTGGCCGCCTTGCGCGCCTTCTACCGTTACCTCAAGCGGGAAGGCCAGGTGGACGGAAACCCGGCCATGGGCGTGCGCGCCCCCAAGGTTGAACGCAAGCTGCCCGCCACCCTGGATGTGGATCAGATGAGCCAGCTCCTGGAGCTGCCCGGCGACGCCCCCCTGGATCTGCGAGACCAGGCCATCATGGAACTGCTGTATTCCTCCGGTCTGCGTCTGGCGGAACTGGTGTCCGTGGACCTGGCGGACCTGGATCCACAGGACGCCATGCTGGAGGTCACCGGCAAGGGCGGCAAGACCCGGCGCCTGCCCGTGGGGCGCAAGGCCCTGGAAGCCATCGAGCGCTGGCTGCGGGTTCGCTCATCCCTGGCCGCAGGGGATGAACAGGCCCTGTTCGTCAGCCAGCGGGGCAGGCGCCTGAGCCCCCGCTCGGTACAGAGCCGCCTGGCCAGGCGTGCCCGGGAGCAGGGCAGCCCCCGGCATGTCCACCCCCACCTGCTGCGCCACTCCTTCGCCAGCCACGTGCTGGAATCCTCCGGCGACCTGCGCGCCGTGCAGGAACTCCTGGGGCATGCCGACATCAGCACCACCCAGATCTACACTCACCTGGACTTCCAGCACCTGGCCCGGGTTTACGACCAGGCCCACCCCCGGGCACGCCGGAAAAAAACCGACTGACCGCCCTGCCGGCGCCAAAACCTGACATTTGTCATGGTTAAAGGTGGTCTTCCATGACTTAAGTCAGCAATCTTTTCATGCACAATATTTTGTACGGCCTAGAATTAGAGACACAAGATATAGGAAAAGATGCAAATATCATGACGACCGCACCCCAGATTGCCACCCTGCCTGACCGCCTGCGCAAGCGGGACGGCTCCACGGTTCCCTTCGACAGCCAGCGCATCCAGTCGGCCATTGCCCGAGCCGGCGCCGCTACTGGCGAATTCGGCGACGAGGAAGCCCGCCTGCTCACGGCCCAGGTGGTGAAGGTCATCAGCCACCTGCCCGGCGACATGCCGGACGTGGAGCGCATCCAGGACATCGTGGAGCAGACCCTCATCGCCGCCAACCACTTCGCCACGGCGCGGGCCTACATCGTCTACCGGGAACAGCACAAGCGCCTGCGCCAGGACCGTCAGACCCTGGTGGACGTGGCCAGCTCCGTGAACGAATACCTGGATCGCGCGGACTGGCGGGTATCCGCCAATGCCAACCAGGGCTATTCCCTTGGGGGACTGATCCTCAATACCTCCGGCAAGGTCATCGCCAACTACTGGCTCAGCCACGTCTATCCCCCGGAAATCGGCCAGGCCCACCGGCAAGGGGACCTGCACATCCACGACCTGGACATGCTGGCCGGCTACTGTGCCGGCTGGTCCCTGCGCACCCTGCTCCACGAAGGGCTGAACGGCGTACCCGGCAAGGTAGAGGCGGGACCGCCGAAACACATGTCCTCCGCCGTGGGACAGATCGTCAACTTCCTCGGCACCCTGCAGAACGAGTGGGCCGGCGCCCAGGCCTTCAGCTCCTTCGACACCTACATGGCCCCCTTCGTGCGCAAGGACAAACTGGGCTACCGGGAAGTGCGCCAGTACATCCAGGAACTGATCTACAACCTGAACGTGCCCTCGCGCTGGGGCACCCAGACGCCTTTCACCAATCTCACCTTCGACTGGGTCTGCCCCGAGGACCTGCGCGACCAGGTGCCCGTGGTCGGCGGCGAGGAAATGCCCTTCACCTATGGCGAACTGCAACACGAGATGGACCTCATCAACCGCGCCTACATCGAGGTGATGACCGCGGGCGATGCCAGGGGGCGGGTGTTCACCTTTCCCATCCCCACTTACAACATCACCCCGGACTTCCCCTGGGAGAGTGAGAACACCGAACGCCTGTTTGCCATGACCGCCAAATACGGCCTGCCCTATTTCCAGAACTTCCTCAACTCGGAGCTCAAGCCCAACATGGTGCGCTCCATGTGCTGCCGCCTGCAACTCGACCTGCGCGAGCTGCTCAAGCGGGGAAACGGGCTGTTCGGCTCGGCGGAGCAGACGGGCTCCATCGGCGTGGTCACCATCAACTGCGCCCGCCTCGGCTACCTGCACAGAGGGGATGAACAATCTCTCATGGCGCACCTGGACGAGCTGCTGGAACTGGCGCGCAACAGCCTGGAGATCAAGCGCAAGGTGATCCAGCGCCACATGGATGCGGGACTCTTCCCCTACACCAAGCGTTACCTGGGCACCCTGCGCAACCACTTCTCCACCATCGGCGTGAACGGCATCAACGAGATGATCCGCAATTTCAGTAACGACAGGCAGGACATCACCACGGAAGAAGGCCATGCCATGGCGGTACATCTGCTGGATCACATCCGCGCCCGCATGGTGGAATTCCAGGAAGCCACGGGCAACATGTACAACCTGGAGGCCACACCGGCGGAAGGCACCACCTACCGATTCGCCAGGGAAGACAGGAAACGCTGGCCGGACATCCTCCAGGCGGGCAGCCCCGACAAGCCCTACTACACCAACAGCTCCCAGCTCCCCGTGGGCTACACGGACGACCCTTTCCAGGCCCTGTCCATGCAGGAAGAACTGCAGCGCAAGTACACCGGAGGCACCGTGCTGCACCTGTACATGAGCGAGCGGCTTTCCAGCGGCGAAGCCTGCAAACGTCTGGTGAAGCGTTCCCTGGAGAGCTTCCGCCTGCCCTATATCACCATCACGCCCACCTTCTCCATCTGCCCCAGGCACGGCTACCTGGAGGGGGAGCATGAATTCTGTCCGCGTTGCGACGAGGAGCTCATTGCCAGAAAGATGAACATGCAGGAGCAGGGAGCCTCACCGCGCCCCATCGGCCCGGGGGCGGGCCTCCTACGGGAGTTGTAGGAGCGGCGCCCCGCCGCGACCCCGCACAGGGATGTGCGGCGCGAAGCGGAGGCGTCGGGAAACCGCGTTTTCCGATGCCGACAAGGAAACGGGCAGGGAAAGCCCGGTTCCGGTTCAAACAAGCAGCGGCGCCCCGCCGCGACCCCGCACAGGGATGTGCGGCGCGAAGCGGAGGCATCGGGAAACCGCGTTTTCCGATGCCGATAAGGAAACGGGCAGGGAAAGCCCGGTTCCGGTTCAAACAGCAGCGGCGCCTCGCCGCGACCCATCGGCCCGGGGCGGGCCTCCCACAGGGGATTGTAGGAGCGGCGCCCCGCCGCGATTTTGCCGCAACCCATCGATCCGGGGCGGGCCTCCTACACTTCCTTGTAGATCTTCGCGCCCTGTTCGCGGAACTCCCGCGCTTTTTCCTGCATGCCTGCTTCCACCGCTTTCTGCTCCGCCGCGTAGTTCCGCACATCCTGGGTGATCTTCATGGAGCAGAAATGGGGCCCGCACATGGAGCAGAAATGGGCCACCTTGTGGGCCTGCTTGGGCATGGTCTCGTCGTGGTATTCCCGCGCCAGCTCGGGGTCCAGGGAGAGGTTGAACTGGTCGTCCCAACGGAAT
>CAZWRE010000079.1:0-17590 GCA_964636335.1 uncultured Sedimenticola sp.
GGGCACCGCCGCCGACATCATCAAGCGGGCCATGATCGCCGTGGACCGCTGGCTGGAAGCGGAGAGGCCCGGGGTGCGCATGGTGATGCAGGTGCATGACGAGCTGGTGTTCGAGGTGAAAGAGGGGCAGGTGGAAGAGGCAAAGAGGAAGATCGTCGGGTTCATGCGGGAAGCGACGGAGCTTAGGGTGCCGTTGGTGGTGGATGTTGGAGTGGGAGAGGACTGGGAGGCGGCGCATTGAAGAAACTTGTGCGTCCTGTATTGCATGTCAAGGACGGAGCAAAGCATGGTATCATCAGAGCCTTTTGTTTCCGGGCGAGGTGTGGAGCGCCATTGTCTCGTTGCATGCCCGAGAATGAGAGGGGCGCGTGGTTCATGAAAAAGCGGTTTGCAATCATGTTGAAGATCGCTGAAGTGCCGGACGCCATTCCGAAATCTACTTGAAATGACAAAGGGCCGGAATATGCAAAAGAGCTATCCAATTGTAAAAGACAGGAAAATACGTTTTTCCCTGGTTGGATGTGGGCGTATCTCGACCAAACATTTTGATGCCCTGAAAAAACACGAGGAGAATGCAGAGCTGGTCGCTGTTTGCGATATAGACGAGGCGCGCCTTGCAGGTGCGGTCGAGGCCACTGGGGCGGCTGGTTACCGGGCAATGGAAAAAATGCTGGAAGAAGAGCGCCCCGACATCGTGGTTCTGGCCACCCCGAGTGGATTGCATCCGGAACAGGCGATCGAAATTGCGCAACGCCGCATCCATGTGATGACAGAAAAGCCCATGGCGACCAGATGGCAAGATGGGCTGCGTATGGTGGAGGCTTGCGACCGGTCCGGGGTTCGCCTGTTCGTGGTCAAGCAGAACCGCCGTAACGCCACGCTGCAGCTTCTGAAAAAGGCGGTGGAGGAAAGGCGTTTCGGGCGAATTTATTCGGTCAATATCAACGTATTCTGGACCAGGCCCCAGGCCTACTATGATCAGGACGCTTGGCGGGGTACTTGGGAGTACGATGGGGGAGCCCTGATGAACCAGGCCTCCCACTATGTGGATCTCCTGGACTGGTTGATTGGTCCCGTGGAGAGCATTTACGCAAACATCGCCACCCTTGCTCGTGATATTGAGGTAGAGGACACCGCAACAGTGAATATCCGGTGGCGTTCCGGTGCCCTTGGCACCATGAATGTCACCATGCTGACCTATCCAAAGAATTTCGAGGGGTCGATCACCATCCTGGGAGAAAAGGGCACGGTTCGTGTCGGCGGCGTGGCGGTCAACGAGATTCAGCACTGGGAGTTCGAGGACGAAAGGCCCGAGGATGCTTCCATCCAGGAGGCGAGTTACCAGACGACTTCTGTCTATGGTTTCGGTCACCCTTTGTATTATGACAATGTAATCAAGACACTGCGGGGTGAGGCAGAACCGGAAACCTGTGGCCGAGAGGGGCTTCGGTCACTGGAGATCCTGATTGCCGCTTACCTTTCCGCGCGCGACGGTCGCGTCGTCCATCTTCCGCTGGAGTATTAAGAGAAGATGACTTCCAGGTATTTCGTGCATGAAACAGCCGTCATCGACGATGGCGCTGATATCGGCGAGGAGTGTCGTATTTGGCACTGGGTCCATGTGTGTTCCGGGGCGCGTATCGGGCGGGGGTGCTCGCTGGGGCAGAACGTGTTCGTCGGGAGCCGGGTAGTCATCGGCAACAATGTAAAGATCCAGAACAATGTCTCAGTGTATGACAATGTCACGCTGGAAGATGATGTGTTCTGTGGTCCATCCATGGTGTTCACCAATGTCTACAACCCGCGTTCCGCGGTGCCGCGCAAGGACGAATATCGCGATACCCTCGTTCGTAAGGGTGCAACCTTGGGTGCGAACTGCACCATTGTGTGTGGTGTGACCATTGGGCGGTATGCTTTCATCGGCGCCGGTGCCGTCGTGACCCGTGATGTACCGGACTATGCCCTCATGGTGGGCGTTCCGGCAAGACAGATCGGCTGGATGAGTGAATATGGAGAACAGCTGGATTTGCCGCTCACGGGTGAAGGTAGGGCCGTCTGTTCTCATACCGGTGCTGAATATGTATTGGAAAATGGCAAAGTGGTGCGAATAAAGTAATGGAGTTCATTGACCTGAGAACGCAGCAGGCGCACATTCGAGACAGCATTGATAAGCGTATCTCGAAGGTGCTGGAGCATGGGCGCTACATCATGGGCCCGGAAGTCCATGAGCTGGAGGAACGGCTTGCGGAGTACGTAGGTGTAAGGTATGCGATCGGCGTGGCCAGCGGCACGGACGCCTTGCTGATTGCGCTGATGGCCTTGGGGGTTGGGTCAGGCGACGAAGTGATTACCACGCCGTTCAGCTTTATTGCTACGGCGGAGACCATCGCCCTGCTTGGCGCAAGGCCGGTATTCGTGGATATCGATCCAAAAACCTACAATATCGACCCCGCCCTCATCGAGGAGGCCATCACTGATCGCACCAAAGCGATCATGCCGGTGTCGCTCTACGGGCAGTGCGCGGATTTCGATGCTATCAACGCCATTGCCGCAAAACATGGCCTGCCTGTCATCGAGGACGGCTGTCAGAGCTTCGGCGCCACATATAAGGGGCGGCGCTCCTGTGGTCTGAGCACCATCGGCTGTACCAGTTTCTTTCCGTCGAAACCGCTGGGTTGCTACGGCGATGGTGGCATGTGCTTCACCAATGACGACGGGTTGGCAAAGGCCATGCGCGAGATTCGCGTGCATGGTCAGGATCGGCGTTATCACCACCCCCGCCTGGGAGTGAACGGTCGACTGGACACCCTGCAGGCGGCCATTCTGCTGGTCAAGCTGGAGCTGTTCGACGAGGAGGTAGAGGCAAGGGCTCGAATCGGCGCGCGCTATACGGAACTGCTTTCCGATAAGGTGATCACTCCTTTCGTGGAATCACACAACACGTCGGTTTATGCCCAGTACACCATCGAGGTGGACGAGCGCGATAGAGTGCAGAAAGCGCTGAAGGAGGCCGGTATTCCCACCGCCGTGCATTATCCGGTACCTCTCAACCGCCAGCCCGCCTTGGCCCGGGACGTGAGCCTGCCCAATAGCGAGCGGGCTGCAGGGCGGGTGATGAGCCTTCCGATGCATCCCTATCTTGATGCTAAAGATCAAACCAGGGTAGCCGACGCGCTGGATTCCGCTGTCTCTTCGCAATGATGGACGCCGTGGCGCGGAATTCTTTGGTTATGTGGCTTGCGTTGCGAATTGCGAGGCAGGTGGCGCCTTCGTTGAGGTGAAAGCACTGCTTCCAGTCGCAAACAGGACCGACGAAGGAAACATACATAGTGACGCTCAAAATCGTAACTGTCGTGGGGGCTCGACCGCAGTTCATCAAGGCGGCGACAGTGTCCCGTGTCATTCGCACGAATCATGAGGGTGAGGTAGACGAGATCCTGCTCCACACTGGACAGCACTACGACGAAAACATGTCCCAGGTGTTTTTCGACGAGCTGGACATACCGCGCCCCAAGTTCAACCTCGAGATTTCCTGCGGCGGCCATGGTGCAATGACCGGCCGTATGCTGGAAGCGATCGAAAGGGTTTTGTTGTCCGAGCATCCAGACTGGGTTCTGGTTTACGGGGACACCAACTCGACACTGGCCGGCGCCTTGGCAGCCGTAAAACTCCACATTCCCGTTGCACACGTTGAGGCGGGATTACGTTCGTTCAACATGCGGATGCCGGAGGAGATCAACCGCATTCTTGCCGACCGGGTTTCCAACCTGCTTTTCTGCCCGACGGAGGCGGCAGTTGAGAATCTTGGCCGGGAGGGAATCGTAGAGGGTGTGCACAAGGTGGGTGATGTAATGTACGACGCGTCTCTTTTCTACAGAAACATGGCCGTGAAGAAGAGCCGGGTTCTACAGAGGCTGTCGCTGGAGTTCGACTCCTATGCCTTGGTCACCTGCCATCGAGCTGAAAATACGGATGACCCGCTTCGACTTTCCGGAATCGTTGAAGGCCTTCGGGCCGTTGCTAACGAAATGAGAGTCGTGTTTCCTCTGCACCCGCGTACACGCAAGGCATTGGAATCTACCGGCCTCATGAAAGATCTGGAGCATGAATCCATCAGCGTGATCGAGCCGGTTCCGTTTCTCGACATGGTGCGGTTGGAAGAGGCGGCTTCAGTGATTGTCACCGATTCCGGGGGAGTGCAGAAAGAGGCTTATTTTTTCGGGGTGCCGTGCATTACGGTGCGGGATGAAACCGAATGGGTGGAAACCGTGGAATGTGGGCGCAATCGCCTGGTTCATCCTGAAGCGAACGATATTCTTTCTGCTGTAAAGGAAGCGAGAGAGGAAAGGGTTGTTGCAGCAGAACACCATGGAAGTCCATATGGAAATGGCAAGGCCGCTCATGCCGTGGTCGAACATCTTTTGAACATCTGATAGTGCGGAGGAAAACATGAAGGTTTTGATTACAGGAGGACTTGGTCAGATAGGCTCCCATGTCGCCGAAATGATGCTGGAGCGCGGTGACGAGGTACTCGTCATAGACAACCTGGCGACGGGGCGGCGGGAACACCTTGCAGAACACCCCAACCTCCGGGTGGTGATCGATACTATCGCGGACAAACAGGTGGTCGACGATTTGGTTGGCGATTTCAGGCCCGATGCTATCGTGCACACGGCGGCTTCCTATAAGGATCCTGATGACTGGTACAACGATACCCTGACAAACTGTGTGGGAGGTACCAACATCGTTGATGCGGCCAAGCAGTTTGGTGTCGGTCGCTTCATCTATTTCCAGACGGCGCTCTGCTATGGCCTGAAGCCCGAACAGCATCCCATTCGCTTGGATCATCCCAGGAAACCGGAAGGAAGCAGTTATGCGATCTCGAAGACCGCTAACGAGCTGTATCTTGAACTGTCCGGAATCGACTATGTGACTTTCCGGCTGGCCAACGTGATCGGTCCAAGGAATGTGGCCGGACCGCTTCCCATCTTCTACCAGCGGCTCAAGGATGGGAAGCAGTGCTTCGTGACCAAGGCCCGCCGGGATTTCGTGTTCGTGAAGGACTTGGCCCGGACCGTTCTCAAGGCATGCGACGGTGTGGGGCATGGCGCATACCACTTCTCCTCTGGAAAGGATGTCGCCATCCAGGAGCTTTACGATGCGGTGGTCGAAGCGATGGGTCTGCCGGAAAAGCCTGAGGCGGAAGTGAGAGAGCTCGGTCCCGATGATGTGGCTTCCATTCTTCTCGACCCCTCCAAGACCTTCGAGGACTTCGGGGAGATTGAATTCACCCCCTTGCAGCAGACTGTGGCCGAAGCCATCGCCTACTACCAGGAACACGGCACCCTGGGCGAATACACCCATCTTCGTCTCAGTGAAAAAAAGGAGTGATGCCGGGCATGCGTATCCTGATTACAGGCGGTGCAGGATGTCTGGGGTCCAATCTGATCGAGCACTACCAGCCGGAAGGCCACCCGATACTTGTCCTGGATAATTTCGCCACCGGTCGCAGAGAGGTGGTGGATGGGATTCCCGGTGTCACCGTGGTCGAGGGAAGCGTATGTGACGCCGATTTGGTAAACCGGCTATTTGAGGATTTCCAGCCCACCCATGTCATCCACAGCGCTGCTTCCTATAAGGACCCCCGCAATTGGCGGGAAGACGCTGAAACCAATCTGGTCGGCACCATCAATGTGGCGGAAGCCGCTATTGCTACGGGCGCGAAGAGGCTGATCAATTTCCAGACGGCGCTTTGCTACGGAAGACCGGAAAAGATCCCCATTCCCGTGGATCATCCTCTCCGCCCCTTCACCAGTTACGGTATATCCAAGACCGCTGGTGAACAGTATTTGTCGTCTGTTGTCGCGCAAGAGATCGAAGTAATATCTCTCCGCCTGGCCAATGTGACCGGACCCAGGCTTGCCATTGGTCCGATTCCCACTTTTTATCAGCGTCTAAAATCCGGTAAAGGTTGTTTTTGCAGCGACACCATACGGGATTTTCTGGACATGAGCGACTTTCTTTCATTGATGGATCTCGTCATGAAAGAAGGAAGCGCTACCGGTGTGTTCAATGTTTCCACTGGAGAGGGGCATAGCATCAAGGATATTTTCGATGCAGTGGCTGCTTACCTGGAAATCGAGATAAAGGAAGAAGTTCCGGTAATTCCACCGGGAGAAGATGACGTACAAGCCGTCGTGCTCGATCCCCGGCATACGGAACAAACCTTCGGGTGGAAAGCGAAAGTAGGGTTCGAAGACACCATCAACAACATGCTGCGATGGTATGACAGCCACGGGGTGAGCGCGGTATACAGTCACCTGGCTCAACCGGAGACTAACCAAAAGGGAGGGGAGTGAACATGAGTGCTGCGGATTTTTCGGGAGCATCCGTATTGGTTGTGGGCGGAGCGGGATTTGTCGGAAGCAACCTGGTTCATCAGCTGCTCGAACAGGGAGTCCACCAAGTGTTGATCGTGGACAACCTTCTTTCCTCCGATGTTTCCAATATACCCATGGATGAGAGGGTGAAATTCGTATTTGGATCCATCACCGATGACAGGGTGTTGGCCGGGTTGCCGGAAACCCTGGATTACGCTTTCCACCTCGCTTGCTACCATGGTAATCAGTCCTCCATCGCAGATCCTTTCGCAGATCACGAGAATAACGCGCTGACGTCGCTCAAGCTTTTTGACCGCCTAAAGGACATCAAGGGTCTCAAAAAGCTGGTCTATGCTGCGGCTGCCTGTGCTGTGGCGGAAAAGACTTATGATGACCCCAAGCCCACTACGGAGGATCAACCGGTAACCCTCTACCACGACAGCCCATATTCCATCTCAAAAATCATTGGAGAGCTGTATGGGAACTACTATTTCCAAAGGTACGGGCTTCCGTGTGTGAAGGCACGATTTTCCAATGTATACGGGCCGAGGGAGATCCTGGGAGCGGGGCAATGGAGAGGCACCGTACACACCGTATGGAGAAACGTGATTCCAACCTTCATATGGCGTTCGCTGAACGGCGAATCATTACCGCTGGATAATGGCGGCAACACCAGCCGGGATTTCATTTATGTGGAGGACATGGCTCGTGGTCTCATGGCGTGCGCATTGAAGGGAGAGCCAGGAGGCGTATACAACCTGGCCACAGGAAGAGAGACCACCATCCTGCAATTGGCCAAGACCATAAATGAACTTACAGGGAACACTGCACCTCTGGATTTGCGCCCGGCACGAGACTGGGACCGGTCCGGCAAGCGCTTCGCCTCCACCGAGAAGGCGCAACGTGAACTCGGGTTTGTTGCCGAGGTGAAAATAGAAGACGGCCTCAGGAAAACAGTGGAATGGACGAAGGCAAACCGAGATCTTATCGCCCGGTGCATTGCAAGGCATGACAAGATGATGGCTCAGGTTTCCGGGGAGCAGTGACGCCGACAGTGGATGGTGGAAAGATGCTCGGCTTTGAAAAAAGAGATCTGCCTCTACTTCTCAATTTTCTCAAGATGAGCCTCAGGGATCGTTTCCTGGGGTCGCGGCTGGGCGCGATATGGGCTTTTGCCAGTCCCGTTCTGATGCTTTCCATATTCACTTTTGTGTTCGGTTTTGTGTTCAAGTCCAAATTGCCTGGAGCCGAAACATCGTTGGCATATGTGATATGGCTGATCAGCGGGTATGGCCCCTGGCTCGCCGTTTCCGAGGGGATAACCACTGCCACTTCGTCAATCGCGTCCAACCATTCGCTGGTAAAGAACCTGGCATTCAAGGTCGAGCTTCTTCCGATTGCCGGAGGGTTGATGGGCATCGTTCCTCTCGTTGTGGCGATGGCCTTTCTTATGGTTCTGATCGTTGCGGATGGGCGCTGGCCTGAGTGGTCCTGGCTGTTGCTTGGCCCGGCTATGGTCGTGCAGTTCCTGTTGGTGATCGGAATTGGTTTCTTCCTGTCCGCCATAAATGTTTTTATTCGCGATATTTCGGCGGTGCTGCCAAATGTATTGTTGCTCGTTCTCTTCTTCTCTCCGATTTTCTATCCTGTTTCTGCCTTTCCTTCTATACTGCAAGGGCCCGCAATGCTCAATCCATTTTACATCATTAGTGAAATGTATCGTCAGCCTGTGTTGCATGGATCCATTCCGCCATTGTGGAGCATTGTCTACGTTTTTCTTGTTTCCCTGGCCGTGTTCCTGGCCGGGCTTCAGGCATTCCGTCGCCTGAAGCCGTATTTCGATTCCAGGCTGTAGGGCGTCTGGTGATGTGCGGCTGTAAAACGACGATCACATGCCGGAGCCTCACAAAGGTGTTCTACCCGGAAGAGAGTTTCGACCTATGGGCGGTGATCGCCGGGAGAGCCCCGAAAACAGGTGGATACAAGGCGCTGGATGATGTATCCCTTGATGTGTGCGAGGGCAGGTTCGTCGGGTTGCTCGGTTTGAACGGTGCAGGGAAAAGTACGCTCCTCCGCGTGCTGGCAGGGATATACGAGCCCACGCAAGGTCATAGCCGCATCGATGGCGAAGTGTCTGGAATATATGAACTCGGCATTTCCGGAAATGAACACCTGAAGGGTATCGAATTTGCTGACCGGTGGCTCCGGATTCAGGGAGTGAGTGGTGGCAGGAAAGATAAGCTGCTTGGGGAGATCCAGGAGTTTTCCGAGCTTGGTGAATATTTTCACCAGCCCATGAGGACCTATTCGGCCGGCATGAAAGTGCGATTGTATTTCGCGGTCGCGACGGCATTGCCAGAGCGCGTGTTCCTGATAGACGAGGCCTTGACGGTCGGTGATGAACACTTCGTGGCAAAGTGCTGGCGGAGGATGCGGAGGCTTGTCACCAATGGAGGATCCGGGCTTTTTGCCACGCACGACTGGTCCGCGGTAGTTCGGTTATGTCGTTATGCCTATGTGCTGGACAAGGGGAAAGTCGTCGATTCTGGAGAGCCTCAGGGAGTGGTGCATCGCTACCTGGGGTTGAAGGCTCCACCGGCGTCGCGGGCAAAGATATTGCTGGAGAAGGAAACATGCTTCGAGGCGTGCAGCGGGAAGGATGCCGAAATCGAGATCCCGGTCGAGATCATGGAAGACGTGCCCGTTTTCGTATCCATTGCCGTGGAGACGTTTCATCCCGGGTTTGGGTGGCAGAACATGCTGATGTCCAAGGGCAGGAAGATTTCCGAGCAGGCGGGGCGTTATCGCGCAAGGATGGTGGTTCCAGGCCTGCCCCTGGCCGCGGGGGAGTATGTGCTCAATGTCTTTCTCATGGGACTGCCGGAAGGGGGAGAGATTTACGATAGTCGGAGCTGGACATATGACAACGGATTGAAGCTTTCGGTGAGGGGCAGGAGCAGAAAGTCCGTTGCGTTTCTGCCGCTGAAAAGGCGCGAGCATGTGCTGTAACATCGTAGCGCGAGGCCTGCGCAAGGTATACAAATTGCACAGTGGCGATCAAGCGCATGGCGCCTCCTTGAAGGTTGCAATAGACGATGTCGATTTCGAGATACGGGAAGGAGAACGCGTTGGGTTCATTGGAGAGAACGGCGCGGGGAAGTCCACGCTGTTGAAGATGATCGCTGGAGTGAGCCAACCGACATCGGGCCATCTGGATGTACGGGGGCATGTTCATGCCGTGCTCACACTCGGAATGGGGCTGCGGGAAGACCTCACCGGCCGGGAGAATCTTTATTTGGATGGGGAGGTGCAAGGGAAGAGCAGGAGCGAGTTGGACGCGATCATCGACAAGATGATCGAATTTGTGGACATCGGCGAATTCATAGACCGGCCGGTACGAACCTATTCATCGGGCATGAAGGCCAGGCTAACTTTCGCAAGCCTGGTGTTCGTGGAACCTGAAATCCTTTTGATAGACGAGGCGCTCGGTGCGGGCGACCACAAGTTCAATGCCAAGGCGGCGAAGGTGATCAAGGACTTGTGCAGACGCGGGAAGATCGTGTTGATCGTCTCCCATGGGTTGGCAAGCATCGTCGAACTCTGCAACCGGTGCATTTGGCTGCATGAGGGAAGAATCATGATGGATGGCGATCCGGTGCAAGTCACCGAGGCCTACAGGAAGTGGGTACGGGATCGTGACGAGGAGGATGCCCGTGAACGATTCTCCCGGGACGTTGCGTCTCATTCCCACGATGGAGTGAGCAGGTTTACTGCGCTCGAGGTCGGGATGGCCTCTTCTTCCCGTTCCCTCCTGGTCACGGCGGAGGATGCCTGGATTCGCCTCGCATGGTCGTTTTCACGGCCACATGATGCCTCGGATGTCCGGATTCGTATCGAGAGGATGGACGGGGTACTGGTGGCGGACCAGACGCTTGACGAGTCTTTCGGAGATGATCTCCTCCAGCAGCATGGCGAGTTGTACCTTGCCATGGATCCGCTGCTGCTGCGTGGCGGATATTACAAACTGCTGGTGAGCCTGGAAAGCGGAAGAGAGAGATCATTGGCCACAAGGTCGATCGTGTTCAAGGTGGTCGATACGGAGGAGTTCGTGGGAGGCGAGCCGGTGTTGCGCACCGGCTTGCGGCTGGACGTCGTGCCGTTCGAATCCGCCTGATGGCTCATTGTTATGACTTTCTTGTGGTCGGTGGCGGCATCATCGGACTGGCCCTGGCCCGCGAGTTGTCTAAGCGGCATCCGGGGGCGCGGATTGCCGTGCTTGAAAAGGAATCGTCCCTGGGTTGCCACGGCAGTGGCCGGAATAGCGGTGTGCTGCATTCCGGCATCTATTATCCGGAGGGTTCACTCAAGGCCCGCCTGTGTTCCGCGGGTGCGAAATCCATGGCGTCCTACTGCGAGGAGCGTGGGCTGCCCCTGGCGCGGCTCGGCAAGGTGATCCTTCCCTTGCGGGAAGAAGACGATGCCCAGCTCGATCTTTTGCTACGGCGTGGGCAGGCCAATGGAGCCCGTGTAGAGATTCTCGATGAACGTCAGCTACTGGAACGGGAACCTTCTGCACATACGGCTACCGGCCGGGCGCTCTTTTCGCCTGATACGGCGGTGGTTGAACCCACGGCGGTGGTGGGAAGTTTGGCCGAGGAGCTACGTGCAAGCGGAGTGGATCTCATGCTGGGTGCAGAGGTGCGTCAGGTGGTGCCCGAATCCAATCTGGTGAAGACGGGCAGGGAGACCATATCCTGCGGCTGGGTGTTCAACTGCGCGGGTCAGTTCGCCGACAAGGTGGCGCACCTGTTCGGCGTGGGCAGGCGCTATATCCTGCTTCCCTTCAAGGGTATCTATTACCGGCTTTCGCCGGATTCGAGGGTGCGATGCAACGGCCTGATCTATCCTGTGCCGGATCTGAACGTCCCTTTTCTGGGCGTGCACTACACCCGCAAGCTGGATGGTTCCGTCTATCTTGGACCCACGGCGGTTCCGGCGCTGGGGCGGGAGCACTACCAGGGAATTCAAGGGTTGGACTTGGCCGAAGGAGCGAGCATACTGCTGCACTTGGCGCGTCAATATCTTGCGAACAAACAGGGCTTTCGGCGTTTCGTGCACGAAGAGGCGTTTCGTTTTTTCCGTTCCCGATTTGCCGACGCGGCCCGGGCATTGACGCCGGGCCTGCGTTCGGGAGACCTGTTGCCTTCGGGCAAGGTGGGCATCCGCGCCCAGTTGCTGGACCGGGAGAAGCGGGAGCTGGTGATGGATTTTCTCGTGGAGCGCGGTGAACGCAGCACCCATGTGCTCAATGCCATCTCTCCAGCATTCACCAGCTCCATGAGTTTTGCCGGATACATTCTGGACAACGAGAGGTTATGAGATGGATTTGAAAGGCAAGCGGTTGCTGGTGATCGGAGGTGCCGGTTTGATCGGCTCCCACTGCGTGGACGAGCTCATCAAGGAGGACGTGGCCGAGATTCGTATCTACGACAACTTCTCCCGGGGCCGTGAGGAGAATCTGGCCGAGGCGCTGAAGGATCCGCGGGTGAAGATCTTTCCCCTGGGCGGCGAGCTGATGCACCGTGACCTGCTGAACGAGGCGATGAAGGGGATCGACGGCGTGTTCCACTTTGCGGCTCTCTGGCTGTTACACTGCCACGATTTTCCCCGTTCGGCCTTCGAGGTGAACATCGGCGGCACCTTCAACGTGCTGGAGGCCATGCTCAACAACGGCGTACGGCGGCTGGTCTATTCCTCCTCGGCTTCCGTCTATGGGGATGCGGTGGAAGAGCCCATGACCGAGGATCACCCGTACAACAATCTCAATTTCTACGGCGCCACCAAGATCGCCGGCGAACACATGTGCCGGTCGCTGCATCACCGCTACAAGGGAACCGACAAGCATTTCGACTACGTCGGCCTGCGCTACATGAACGTCTATGGCCCCCGGCAGGACTACAACGGCGCCTACATCGCGGTGATCATGAAGATGCTCGACGCCATCGACCGGGGAGAGAGCCCCACCATCCTGGGTGACGGCAGCGAGGCCTTCGACTTCGTGGCGGTGGAGGACTGCGGTCGCGCCAACGTGTGCGCCATGAAGGCCGATACCACCGACCGTTTCTACAACGTGGGCACCGGTATTCGTACTTCCCTCAAGGAGCTGGCCGAAATGTTGCTGGATCTCACCGGCTGCGACCGTCCCATCCGGTATGCGCCCCGCAGCCAGGCCACCCTGGTAAAGAACCGCATCGGTTGCCCCAGGCGGGCCGAAGCGGAGATCGGATTCAAGGCGAAAATCGGCCTGCGGGAGGGGTTGGAAAGACTCATCGCCTGGCGGGCGGCGCACAAGGCCGAGGTGGAAGCGAGAAGGCGGGAAGCAGGGATCGTCAATGAGTGAACGCGACATTCCCATTTCGCTTCCAAGTACTGGCGAGGACGAATGGCAAGCGGTGCGGGAGCCGATTCTGAGCGGTTGGCTGACCCAGGGGCCCAAGGTGGCCGAATTCGAAAAGCGCTTTGCCGAAATGCACGGGGTGCGTCATGCGATTGCCACCACCAGTTGCACAACCGGATTGCACTTGGCGCTGGCGGCGATGGGCATCGGGCCGGGGGACGAGGTAATCGTGCCGGCATTCACCTGGGTGGCCACCGCCAATGTGGTGCTCCATTGCGGTGCGACGCCGGTTTTCGTGGATGTCGATCCCCAAACCTTCAACATGAGACCTGCCGAAGTGGCCGCCAGGGTCAACGGACGGACCAAGGCGGTGATTCCGGTGCATCTGTTCGGGTTGTGCGCCGATATCGATGTCATCCGGAATGTGCTCCCCGCCCATGTCAAGGTTCTCGAGGATGCCGCCTGCGCAGCCGGAGCGGCATACAAGGGCAGGAAGGCCGGATCGCTCGGCGATGCGGGTGTCTTTTCCTTCCATCCGCGCAAACCCATCACCACGGGCGAAGGCGGCATGGTGACGACCAATAACGACGAACTGGCCGAGCGCATGGTGATGATGCGCAACCATGGCGCCAGCATTTCCGAGGAACAGCGGCATCATGGGCCGCGCCCGTACTTGCTGCCGGATTTCAACCTGCTCGGCTTCAACTACCGGATGACGGATTTGCAGGGTGCGGTCGGCCTGGTGCAGCTTGGGAAGCTGGAACGGTTCATTGCCGAACGGTCGAAATGGGCCGCATGGTACCGGGAACAACTGGCCGATCTGGGCTGGCTGCGTTGCCCCGAGGAGCCGGAAGAGGGGCGGCATGCCTGGCAGGCGTTCGTAACCTGGGTGGATGGAGACAAGGCTCCCATGCCGCGCAATGAGATGATGGATTTTCTTCAGCAACAAGGCATCTCTTCCCGTCCGGGTACCCACGCGGTGCACATGCTCGGGTTGTATCGCAAACGGTTCGGCCTGCATGCGGATGATTTTCCCGTTGCGCGGGATTGCGACCGCAACACGATGGCGATTCCCCTCCACAACCGGATGACCGAAGACGATTACCAATATGTGGTGAAAGTCTTGAGGGCATTGTAGATGTGCGGAATTGCGGGGATCATCAATTTGAACGGAGAGCCTCTCTCGCCCGTTGTTCTGAAAAGGATGACGGACGCCATCGCCCATCGGGGACCGGACGGCGAAGGGCAGTGGATAGAAGGCCATGTCGGCCTTGGGCATCGGCGCTTGGCCATCATCGACCTGTCGCCGGCTGGCCGGCAGCCGATGATCAGCGCCGACCACCGTTATGTTCTTAGCTACAACGGAGAAATCTACAACTATCGGGAACTGCGTGCGGAATTGGAAGCCGAAGGCTACCGGTTCCGTTCGGAGACCGACAGCGAGGTGGCGCTTTATGCCCTGGTGCATTGGGGGACGGGTGCGCTGCTGCGGTTCAATGGGATGTTCGCCCTGGCCTTTTGGGACCGGCAGGAGCGCCAGTTGCTTCTCGCTCGTGATCGCTATGGCATCAAGCCCCTGTATTATGCCCGTCAGGGCGATCGGTTCTCCTTCGCTTCCGAGCAGAAGGCGATTCTCGCTCTTCCGGAATTTCGGCGCGAAGTCAACCTGCCGGCCTTGCTCGAATATTTCACTTTCCAGAACATTTTCACCGACCAGACCCTGCTGGAGGACATTTGCATACTTCCCGCAGGATATTATGGTGTTTTGCGCGAAGACGAAGGCGAACTACGCCTGCGCCAATACTGGGACTACCAATTCCGCGACCCGGAGCATCCCGTAAGCAAGGAGGAATACCTGGAAGAGTTGGGCAGATTGTTCCGGCAGGCAGTCAATCGTCAGCTTGTCAGTGATGTGGAAGTGGGGGCCTATCTAAGCGGCGGCATGGACAGCGGCTCCATCACGGCGATCGCGGCGCAAACCTATCCGTATCTCAAGACCTTCACCTGTGGATTCGATCTCACCTCGGCTTCTGGCTTGGAGCTTGGTTTCGACGAGCGGCAAAAGGCCGAGGCGATGTCGGCCCTCTTCAAGACCGAACACTACGAGATGGTGCTCAAGGCCGGCGACATGGAACGCTGCCTGCCGAAACTGGCATGGCACCTGGAGGAGCCACGGGTCGGCCAGAGCTATCCCAATTACTATGTCGCACAGCTCGCGAGCAAGTTTGTGAAAGTGGTGCTGGCGGGCAGCGGAGGAGATGAGCTTTTTGGGGGGTATCCATGGAGGTATTACCGTGCCACGGTGTGTGATGACTTCGAGCATTATATAGATCAGTACTATCAGTTTTGGCAGCGCCTGGTTCCTGCAGAGATGATGGAAAAGATCTTTTCCCCGATCTGGAACGAGGTCAAGCATATATCAACAAGAGACATCTTTCGGAATGTGTTTCTGACCCACGACAATCTTCTAGAGCGCCCGGAAGATTATATCAATCATTCGCTCTATTTCGAGGCGAAGACCTTCTTGCATGGTTTGCTTGTGGTGGAGGACAAACTGGCGATGGCGCATGGCCTGGAGGTACGCGTTCCGTTTCTGGACAATGATCTGGTTGATTTTGCGATGCGATGCCCGGTGAGTCTGAAGCTGAACAATCTCAACGAGGTCGTGCGGATAAGTGAAAACAGGGCCGGCAATAAAAAAGAGGAGTACTATAAGAGAACACGGGATGGAAAGCAGATTCTTCGGGACATGATGAACTGTCATGTGCCCCGAGAGGTTACTAGTGGAATAAAACAGGGATTTTCGGCTCCCGATGCAAGTTGGTTCAGAGGGGAGAGTATCAGGTTCGTGAGGGAAAGATTGGGAGGTGAACATGTATTGCTTTACCAATTTCTGGACAGAGATGCTGTGAGGCGAATGATAGAAGCGCATGTATCTGGAAAGAAAAACCATCGTCTGCTGATATGGTCATTGCTTAGCGTTGAGGAATGGATCAGGTCTTCCGCAGGACTGGGATGGGAACAATGAAAATTGTTCCAATGAGCGACTGTTACAACGAGGCTTATGACGACTTTCTGGAGCGAACGGACGCTGCGCTCCTGTATCATACGAGAAAGTACAAAACGCTTCTTGAACAGCTTCTTGGGTGCGATAGCCAGTATTGGCTAGCGGTAAACAAGGGTAAGGTAGAAGGTGTCCTTCCATTGATGATGATCCGGGGACCATACGGAACGGTCATAAACTCCTTGCCTTTTTACGGAAGCATTGGCGCGATCCTGGCTGGAAACAGGGTCGCTGGGGAAGTGCTTTGCCGAAAGTATAAGGATATTGTCCATGAGAAAGGGGTGGGTTCTGCCACAATGGTATCCAATCCTTTCGACCAGACCTACTCCGGGATGATTGCTCACGACTTGATTGACACGAGGATTGGACAGGTAACCAAGTTGCCATGTGGAAATGAAGAGGCGGTGTCGGATGCAATCCTCAAAATCATGAATGGCGCCGCAAGGAGAAATATAAAAAAGGCTGAACGGTGCGGTATCAAGGTGTCGGTGGACAACACGGCGATGGATTTTCTGTATCGTGTTCATGTGGATAATATGACAACCATTGGGGGTAAGTCGAAATCGAGTCTCTTTTTCGATCTCGTTCAGAAGATCTTCGTGGCAGGCGAAGATTACAGGGTGTATGTTGCCTGTAGCGGTGAGGGTGGAAAGCCGGTAGCGGCCTTGCTGGTTTTCTACTTCAGGAACACCGTTGAGTATTTTATTCCCGCAACGGTTCATTCATACAGGGAACAGCAACCGATGGCCGCCATACTTTGGCGCGCGATGCGTGATGCCAGTAGTATGGGTTACAGAATATGGAATTGGGGCGGAACGTGGACGTCCCAGGAAGGGGTGTATAGGTTTAAGAAAAAATGGGGTGCAAGAGACTTAGTGTATAGATACTATATAAAGCTTAACAACGAGGAAATCCTTAGGGAAAATCCAGAACGGCTGGAGGAATGTTATAAAAATTTTTATGTCGTCCCATTTTTCGCTCTACGGGAAAGGGGGCGCCATGTGTGATTGCCGCTGGGTCATTCTTTTTGGGGGCGCTGGGCGTGAAGGAATCGTTCTCAGAATGCTGCAAGAAGGGGTGGCCGTTGATCGGGTAATAGTCCCAGCGCGCAAGTCCGAGAAGCTGAACGACAGCATTGACAGGCTGAGGCAATCTGGCGTACCGATAATGGAGGTGTCCAGGTCCGGCGTTGCCGATATTCCTCGCGAGATTGGTGAAGATGGCCTAGAGCGTGTATGCCTGTTATCGGTCGGGTTTCCTTACATCATTCCGGAAACCGTGTTTTCCAGGTTCAGAGTAGCATGGAATATTCATCCGACATTGCTTCCTGCCTATCGCGGCCCAACTAGTGGAGCCTATATCCTGATCAATGGCGAAGAGTATTCCGGTTCGACGGTGCACGTGATGGAGAGAGAAATGGATTCGGGGGCCATTGTGGCGCAAAAGTCCGTTCCCCTCTCACCTTTCGACACCATACGTTCGATGCAAAGAAAAGTATATGCGATTGAGCCCGATTTGATCATGGAGGCCCTGGACAACGCAAGGAAAGGAAAATTGCCCGTACCCCAGGACGAATCCAGGGCAAGCAGTTATCCTCATGGCAGAACCCCGGAGGATTCGGTTCTGGATCCAAGTAAGCCCCTGTTGGAGCTGGTGAACCACATAAGGGCATGCGACGAGGAAGAGTATCCTGCCTTTTTTTATTACCATGGTCAGAAGGTTTATATCAAGCTATGGAGGGAGGATAAA
>CAZWRE010000080.1:0-4003 GCA_964636335.1 uncultured Sedimenticola sp.
TTCGAGGAAATCGCCGAACAGGTCGGCTTCAGCAGCGCCCGCTCACTGAGCAAGGCGTTCCAGCGCAGATATGGCTATACGCCTGCCAAGCTAAGAAAAAGCCAACCCTGAATCCACGGCCTACTTATCACCATGCTGGCAATGATCCACAAGCCGGGCATGTGCGCCACCTGTCATGGCAAACACCAGACTTGACCATGGCGCCAATATCCACGAAAGAAGATGAATGCCCATTATTCTCTGGCGTGTTGGCCTGTCTCTCCAATGGAATCCACAGTAAACTATCCAATCATTCAGGAGAAAAACCTTTAGGCCACGGTAAACGATTATTGATGTAAACATGAAGACGGGTATCTGCCATGTGAGGCATTTGTTGTTATTGATAGCATATTTACTTATTACAGGCTGCCAGCCGGCAAACGGACCCTCTTCCATGCAAGCTTCACAGTTTTTTTCTGATGCCAAGGTGGCCGCATTGGCCAAGGCGGCGGCCGAAGGAGACGTAGCCGAAGTCGAGCGGCTCGTCGCCGAGGGCGTGGACCCCAACACGGTGGGAAAAGAGGACATGAGCCCGTTGTGGTTCGCCTTTGCCGCGCACAATCCGAAGGGGATGAAGGCGTTGCTCGATGCCGGGGCGGATCCCGACTACATCCCACCGGGCGTGGGAGGCACCATGCTCGAGTTCGCCCTGAAGGGGGATAAGCCCTTTACCGTGGAATTGGCCCGGGTGCTGCTCGAAGGCGGGGCGGACGTCAACCGTCTGAGCCGTCGGGAGGAGCCGGTCATCATGACCGCCTTGTTAGGCGCGCCGCGGCTTGAAAAGGTCCAACTGGTGGCGGCCCATGGCGGCGATATCAACGCCACCACGCCTTGTGGCGAGAGTCTGTTGGAGGCCGCCGTGGGCCTTCGCGCCTTCGATGTCGCCAAATGGTTGATCGAGCAAGGCGCCGATGTGCATCACGTGGACAAGGATGGCGGAACGGCCGCATGGCAAATTCAGCACGACCTGGACAATGAACTGTACGCCGACTGGGCGCGGAAGGAGGCCCTCGAAGTCAAGGCCATCATGGAAGCCAAAGGCGTCAAGTTTCCTCCGGATCCACCCTATGCCTGGCGCGAGGTCAAACCCCCAGGGTGGGAGCCATGCTGGTGATTCCGCCGCCGTGGATCCACTGTGCCCATCCAATCCATCGAGGTGCTCCATGAACGCACGCCCGCTGCTCACCAACGGATGACGGATCCCCAAGGAGAAGGCCCTGAAACAGGAAAACATCGACGCCATCCCCGAGCAATTGGACGCGCTGACCATCGAAAACGAAGATGGCGAGGTGAGCGTGCGGATCGGCCTGCGCATGACGTTCTACCTGCGGGATCCGGCCGGTCTGGAGACCCGCCGCCGCCTGGCTCGTCTCGCCGATGACTACCTGGAAGAGAACCGGGAGCGGTTGCGGATCGAGCGGACCCTGCACGGCAAGTGGCGGCGTCCCGCCGACCAGTCGTTCGTGGCCTTTCTCGACCAGTACTACACCGACGAGGAGAGCTTCGAGATCACCCTCTCCAGCGCGGCGCGGCACCAGTTGGCCGATGGCTACACCTTCAAGGCGCTGGCCTCATCCCGCCACGACGTCGCCGGCGACCCGTACGATTATGCCTACGCCAGCCTCACCTACCCCCTGGAATGGCTCGACTCCCAAGCCGAGGCCGGCTTCCAGACGCGCTTCGTGGCCCTGGCGCGAGCCCTCGAACCGGTATCGGGGTATGCCGGGTTCAGCATCATCCTGCCCACGGATTCCTCGAGGGCGGACCAGGTGAAAGGGTTGGCCTATCCGCTGCTGATGCGCTTTCCCGGCCTCGACCTGGATCTTCCCGCGGTACTGAGTTGGAACCTCAAGGAAGACATCAAGGGAGCCCATTGGCTCACCATTCTCACCGACGCCCAGCTCGAGCGCCTGGGGGGGCGGGACCAGGTTCTGTCGCACCTCGACGACGCCTTCGGCATCGAAACCTTTCCGGGAGGAATCGTGGTGCGGGCCGGCCCGGTACCCCAACTGGGTGACGTGAACCGAAACCGGATACCGATGCATTACAAGAAGCTGGGTGAGCTACTGGCGCCGATTCGCGCCAAGGAGATCCGCACCTTCTGTTACATTGGCGC
The DNA here is from genome assembly GCA_964636335.1 of uncultured Sedimenticola sp. Taxonomy (GTDB): domain Bacteria; phylum Pseudomonadota; class Gammaproteobacteria; order Chromatiales; family Chromatiaceae; genus Thiolapillus. The sequence continues at coordinate 2,156 of CAZWRE010000080.1, forward strand.
GCCCGACACGGCGCGCTGCAAGGAAAAGAGCCAGGAATGGTTCGCCCGCTTCGATTGAGGGCGTGACGGGAGGGAAAAATACATGAACCGAGCCTTTTAACTTGAAGCCGGTAGAGCCGCCCACTGGGTGGTGTTGAACGTTGCGGCATCCACCATCGCCCATGTCACGCCCTGCTTTTCACTGGCACGAGCGAGCTGTTGCTCCATCTCTTCCAACCATCGAGGGTTCAAGCCCACACATTGGACAAAATCGCCGTCTGGCCCCGGCGCCAACACGCCCTGAACCCCAAGCTCCCCGAGGGCATCAAGAGGCTCCCGCGCCACGGAAGGCGCGAAAAGCGCTGCCATGAATCTGTGGTCTAACCGGGGCAGAGGAAGATCTGCCGGCAAGGAGAGCACACGTTGTGCCTCAAGCGCCCAGGGATGGCGGCTGTCGTCGAAGGCCATGCGTGCCTCCCGCGTGGATCGCGTGGCACGCAGGAACAGCGTTCGTTCGCCTCTCAAATACGCCGCCCAGGATGGGCGCAAGCGGCAGTACCAGCCTTTTTCCGATGGCTGCCAGACGCGTTCCCGGCTTTGGAACACGGGGGCCGACGAAGGAAAGATCACCCAACCCGTGGCGGTAAGGGCCTCGGCCAGAACATCCACCACCTTGGGAGGCATTCCGGCCTCCACCGATGGCACCGAATGTTGGCAGCCCAGAATTGCCAGATGGCAACGGGGGCCGGCCGCACAGTACTTGGGCCAGCCGGGATCGTCAGCGAAATCAAAACGCGCGCACAGCAATCGATGCCCGGGATTAACACCTTGCAGAGCCATAAAGCAACCGTCGTCACTACCGCCTCAAAACGGCCCTCCTCGTGATTATTGAGTATGAACCGATAAAGAACGGTGCCTCACACCATGGATAACATGGCTGAAATAGCCAATCGGCATTATCGACGCAATATCCCGTTACTCCCACTCGATGGTGGCCGGTGGTTTGGAGGAAATATCATAAGCCACCCGGGACACGCCACTCACCTCGTTGATGATGCGGCTGGATACTCTTTCCAGAAATTCCCAGGGCAGGTGGCCGATATGGGCGGTCATGAAGTCCACGGTCTTCACCGCGCGCAGGGTGATAACGTATTCATAGCGCCGCGCATCGCCCACCACACCCACGGATTTTACCGGCAGGAACACGGCAAAGGCCTGGCTGACTTCATCGTAGAGCTTGAAGTTGTACAGCTCCTCGATGTAGATATGATCCGCCTGGCGCAGGATGTCGGCGTATTCCTTCTTCACCTCCCCGAGGATGCGCACCCCCAGGCCGGGGCCGGGAAAAGGATGGCGGTAGACCATTTCAGAGGGCAGGCCCAGCTTGACGCCGATCTCGCGCACCTCGTCCTTGAACAGCTCCTTGAGGGGCTCCACCAGCCGCAGTTTCATGTAGTCCGGCAGGCCGCCCACGTTGTGATGAGATTTGATGACATGGGCCTTGCCTGACTTGGCTCCAGCGGACTCGATGACGTCGGGGTAGATAGTGCCCTGGGCCAGGAAGTCCACGTCCGTGATCTTGGCCGCCTCTTCCTCGAAGATGTCGATGAACAGGTTGCCGATGATCTTGCGCTTCTTCTCCGGATCGGTTTCCCCCTTCAGGGCCTCCAGGAACCGGTCCTCGGCATCCACGCGAATGACCTTCACTCCCATGTGCCGGGCGAAGGTGGCCATGACCTGATCCCCTTCATGCAGACGCAGCAGGCCGTTGTCAACGAAGATACAGGTGAGGCGGTCGCCGATGGCGCGGTGCAGAAGCGCCGCCACCACGGAGGAGTCCACCCCGCCGGACAGGCCCAGCAGCACCTT
>CAZWRE010000081.1:0-13029 GCA_964636335.1 uncultured Sedimenticola sp.
CGGCGATCTGGCTGTCGATACGATCCAGCACGCCACCATGTCCAGGCAGTATGGCGCCACTGTCCTTCATGCCCCGTTCACGCTTGAGTACGCTCTCCCAGAGGTCGCCCCCCACGGACACCAGCACCGTGCTCACGCAGACCAGCACCAACATCCAGGGAGACAGGGGTAGCCACTGCAACCAGGCAAGCACCAGCGCGCAGACCAGTCCGCCGACCAGGGCGCCGAATACGCCTTCGACGGTCTTGCCCGGACTGATATGCGGCGCCAGCTTGCGCCGACCGAATTTCCTGCCAGCAAAATAGGCGCCGGAATCCGCCACCCAGATGAGCAGCAGGAAGAACATCATCAGGCCGGGACCATGGGCATCCATGCCATGCAGGCGCACCATGGCCAGCCAGACCCCGGCCAGCGCCGTCAGCCCGGTAAACAGGAACAGGGGGCGAACAACATTCTTCCGCCGTGGAACAACCATTCCCGACAGCAACAGCAGGATATTCAGCAGCCAGCCCACGGCCAGCGCCTCGATGAAATAGGTCACCCAGGGGGAATGCCTGACGTCAAAGAGCGTCCACAGCGCACCGGCCATGACCACCACCGCCGCCAGGCGTGCCGGGATGCCGCGCAGTCCACACAGATTGGCCAGCTCCCATGCACCCCCCAGCACGACCGCGGCGAGCACCAGGGCAAACCAATCATTGGGCAATCCGAGGACGCCCCAGAAGACCAGGGGCACGAGCACCAGCGCCGTGAGCAGCCGTGTCTTCAGCATTGTTCCTCCACCTGCTCCGCGATGCGGCCAAAACGCCGCTGGCGCCCGGCAAAGTCCTGAAACGCCGCCAACAGCTCCCGCTCGCCAAAATCCGGCCACAGGGTGTCGCAGAACCACAGTTCCGTGTAGGCGCATTGCCAGAGCAGGAAGTTGCTGATACGCATCTCCCCACCGGTGCGAATGAACAGGTCGGGATCGGGAACATCCGGAAAGGACAGGCTTGCCGCCACCTCCTCCTCGGTGATGTCCTCGGGCCGGAGTTCACCGGCGGCCACCCGGACCGCCAGCTTGCGCGCCGCCTGGGTGATATCCCAGCGCCCGCCGTAATTGGCGGCAACCTGCAACAGCAGGCCGTCATTGTCCGCCGTGTCGCGCTCACTGTCACGAATGAGCTTCTGCAACTTGTCTGAAAAGGCGCTGATATCGCCGATGATGCGCAGACGCACGTTACGTTTCTTCATGCGCCGCACCTCACGATTGAGCGCAGTGAAGAACAGCTCCATGAGCATCTTCACCTCGGTCTTGGGGCGGCGCCAGTTCTCGCTGGAAAAGGCAAACAGGGTAAGGATACGCACGCCCCGCTGGCCGCAGACCTCCATCACTTCGCGGACGGTCTCCACGCCGGCGCGATGCCCGGCATGACGCGGTTTCCCCCGGTTCTGCGCCCAACGGCCATTACCATCCATGATGATGGCCAGGTGCTCGGGAATCCTTTCCCTGGATGTTTTTCTTGATGGCATGTCCTAAACTGCCATCAGATCCTTTTCCTTGGCCTCCAGCAATTCATCGATTTCCTTCACGTGCTGATCGGTCAGTTTCTGGATGATTTCCTGGCCCCGGCGCTCATCATCCTCGGTGATGAGTTTTTCCTTCACCAGTTCCTTGAGATCGCTGTTGGCGTCCCGGCGGATGTTGCGTATGGCCACCTTGGCCTGTTCACCTTCCTGGCGCACCACGCGGGTGAGGTCACGGCGGCGTTCCTCGGTGAGGGGCGGCATGGGTACCCGGATCACGGTGCCGGCGGTGTTGGGATTCAACCCCAGGTCGGATTCCATGATGGCCTTTTCCACAGTCTTGACCATGGACTGCTCGAAAGGCTGGATGGCCAGGGTGCGCGCATCTTCGACATTGATGTTGGCCACCTGCTTCAGAGGCGTGTCCGCACCATAATAGGACACGTTGAGATGATCCAGCAGGCTGGGATGGGCGCGACCGGTGCGGATCTTCGCCAGGGAATCCTGCAGCGCCTTGACCGTCTTGTCCATGCGCCCGGCGGCATCCTGTTTGATATCGTCAATCATTCGTGTTCTCCGGTACTAACCAGTGTTCCAATATCTTCACCAGCAAGCAGGCGCGCCAAAGCGCCTTCCTGGTTGATGTTCATCACCCTCAGGGGCAGATCGTGATCCCGGCACAGGATCAGGGCCGTGGCATCCATCACCCCCAGCTTGTCGGCCAGGGCCTTGTCATAGCTGAGGCGGGAATAGAAGACAGCATCGTCATTCTTCATGGGATCGGCGGAATATACGCCATCCACCTTGGTGGCCTTGATGAGCAGATCCGCGCGAATCTCGATGGCGCGCAGGCTTGCGGCCGAATCCGTGGTGAAGAAGGGATTGCCGGTGCCGGCGGAGAGAATCACCACCCGCCCCCGGTCCAGGTGTTCCAGGGCCCGGTAACGGGCGTAGGGTTCGCAGACCTGATCCATGTCCAGGGATGACAGCACCCGGGCATCCACCCCCTGCTTGCGCAGGGCATCGCCCATGGCCAGGGAATTGATCACCGTGGCCAGCATGCCCATGTGATCGCCGGTCACCCGATCCATGCCGCCGCCGGCCAGACCGGCACCGCGGAAGATATTGCCGCCACCGATGACCAGGGCCAGTTGGTATCCACTTTCCGCCAGCGCGGCAATCTCTCTGGCCATGCGTTCCATAACCCCGGGGTCGATACCGAAATCCCCGCTTCCCATGAGGGCTTCGCCGCTGAGTTTCAGCAACACTCTGCGATAGGCTGGCTCACCATCTGGCATGATTTTTCAAACTCTCGGAATTTGTGAGGAAACAACAGGACACGAATAGTATCAACAGGCATGGGGCTTGTGTAGCAAAAAAACGGTTTCATTCCCGCCATACGCACAAAAAAATGGCGCAGACGGCCAAGCCGCCCACGCCATTTTCCGATTTGCCGGGTTTCTTACTGGCCGCGCATCTGCGCCGCCACTTCCTCGGCAAAGTTTTCCTGCTTCTTCTCGATGCCCTCGCCCACTTCGAAACGCACAAACCGGTTCACGCCGGCATCCTTGCTCTTGAGCAGCTTGCCCACGGTGGTATCGGGATCCTTGACGAAGGGCTGACCCACCAGGGTCACTTCGGACAGGTACTTGCGCAGGCGGCCTTCCACCATCTTCTCGATGATGTTCTCGGGCTTGCCGCTTTCCTTGGCCTGGGCTTCGATGATCTCCTTTTCCTTGGCCAGCAGATCCTCGGGCACATCCTTCTCTTCCACACAGACGGGGTTGCTGGCGGCAATGTGCATGGCCAGGTCGCGGCCCAGCTCCTCGTCACCGCCGGTCATTTCCACCAGCACGCCGATACGCACACCGTGACGGTAGCTGGCGATCCGCCCGTCGGTCTCCAGGCGCACGAAGCGGCGCACGCTCATGTTCTCGCCGATCTTGGAAACCAGCGCCTGGCGGGCCTCCTCGACGGTGGTGTCCTCGCCTTCATGCAGCGGCAGGGCGTTCAGGGCCTCCACGTCGGCCACGTCACTGCCCAGCACGCGCTCGACAACGGCGTTCGCGAAGGACAGGAAGTTGTCGTCCTTGGCCACGAAATCGGTCTCGCAGTTGACCTCGGCCATGGCGACCTTCTTGCCGTCGTCGCTGGCCTTGATGACGATGACGCCTTCAGCGGCGATACGGCCGGCCTTCTTGGCGGCCTTCGCCTGGCCGGACTTGCGCATGTTCTCGATAGCCAGTTCGATATCGCCATCGGTTTCAACCAGTGCCTTCTTGCACTCCATCATGCCTGCGCCAGTGCGCTCGCGCAGTTCTTTTACCAAAGCTGCTGTAATTGCCATGGTGTTCCTCGCTCTATGTCTCGTGCGGACGGAAAATATCCGCCCGCCAAAAAATACAACACCCCTGCCCGGCTGACCAGGCAGGGGAATTCTTCCACCCGGAATCAGCCCTCGGTCGCGGCTTCTTCTTCAGGCGCCTCTTCGGCAACGACGGCCTGGGCGGCAACGGCCCGGCCTTCCAGGATCGCCGCGGACGCGCCCTGCACGTAAAGCTGGATGGCGCGAATGGCGTCATCATTGCCGGGAATGACGTAATCCACCAGGTCGGGGTCGTTGTTGGTGTCCACCACGCCGACGACGGGGATGCCCAGCTTGCGGGCTTCGGCAACGGCGATATCCTCGTGACCGGTATCCACCACGAACAGGGCGTCGGGAATGCCGCGCATGTCCTTGATGCCGCCCACGCTGCGTTCCAGTTTCTCCAGCTGACGCTTCAGGCCCAGGGCTTCCTTCTTGTTGAACTTCTGTTCCATGGAACCATCGGCGGCCATGGCTTCCAGTTCCTTGAGCCGGTTGATGGACAGCTTGATGGTCTTGTAGTTGGTGAGCATGCCGCCCAACCAGCGGTGATTGACGTAGGGCATGCCGCAACGCTCGGCCTCTTCCTTGATCACGCTGCTGGCAGCGCGCTTGGTGCCCACGAACAACACGCGGCCGCCATTGGAGGCCAGCTTGCCGATGAAGTTCATGGCATCGTTGTACAGGGGAAGAGATTTTTCCAGGTTGATGATGTGAATCTTGTTACGCTGTCCGAAGATGTAGGGAGCCATCTTCGGGTTCCAGTAACGGGTCTGGTGACCAAAGTGCACGCCTGCTTCCAGCATCTGGCGCATGGATACATTACTCATGTGTCATACCTTCAATTGTCTAAGGGTTAAGCCTCCGCAATCCCTGGCACGCCAAATCACCTGAATTCAGGCGACACCCATAGCGTGCGTCATGCCGGGACTGCGTGTGTATTTGCCGTTTGGCGGCGCGTTTTATACCATACCCGGCTCAATTCACCAAGTTTCCGGGCGTTTCCAGCCCAAGAATCCAGGAATCCCATGGCCATCATCGTAAAAACGCCCGAGGAAATCGAAAAAATGCGCGTGGCCGGACGCCTGGCGGCGGAAGTGCTGGAAATGATCGAACCCCATGTTCAGGCCGGCGTCACCACGGGTGAACTGGATCGTATCTGCCATGATTACATCGTCAACGTGCAGAAAGCCGTGCCGGCCCCGCTCAATTACCACGGTTTTCCCAGATCCATCTGCACCTCGGTGAATCACCAGGTCTGCCACGGCATTCCCGGCGACAAGGTTCTGAAGAACGGCGACATCATCAACATCGACATCACCGTCATCAAGGACGGCTGGCACGGGGATACCAGCAAGATGTTTTGCATCGGAAAACCCAGCGTACTGGCGAAACGCCTGTGCGACATCACCCGTCAGGCCATGTGGAAAGGCATAGAGGTGGTCCGCCCCGGCGCTCATTTCGGCGATATCGGCCATGCCATCCAGCGCTTCGTGGAGGCCAATCACTACTCGGTGGTGCGCGAATACTGCGGTCATGGGATCGGCCGGGGTTTCCACGAAGAGCCCCAGGTACTGCATTACGGCAGGAAAGGAACCGGCGCGGAAATGCTGCCCGGCATGATCTTCACCATTGAGCCCATGGTGAATGCCGGCAGGAAGGACGTGAAACAACTGGGTGATGGCTGGACCGTGGTCACCCGGGACCGCAAGCTTTCCGCCCAGTGGGAACACACCATACTGGTAACGGACCAGGGCCATGAAGTCCTGACCCTGCGCAAGGAAGAAGAGACCGGCTGACATGCCCCTTTCCCTGATTCCCGGCCTGGACGAACAACTGGCGGGCGCCACCGGCACGCCCCTGGAAAACTTCCGCGACGCCATCCGGGCCAGCAAGACGCACCTGATGGAACGTTTCGCCGCCGGTGAAGACGTGGAAGTGCTGGTGCACGCCCGCTCGCATTTCATCGACCAGATCCTGATCCGTGTCTGGCAACACTTCTTCGACGAGGATGAATCGGCCACCCTGGTGGCCGTGGGCGGCTATGGCCGCGGCGAGCTGCATCCCGCCTCGGACGTGGACGTGCTCATCCTGGTGGAGGAAACGCCCAGGGACGAATCCGCCGGGAGGCTGGAACGGCTGGTCACCTTCCTGTGGGACATCGGCCTGGAGATCGGCCACAGCGTGCGCACCCTGGAACAATGCGTGGACGCGGCGAAGAGCGATGTAACCATCGTCACCAACCTGATGGAATCGCGCTTCCTGGCGGGCCGGGAGCGGCTGTTCCACGCCATGCGTGAAGCCACGGGACCAGACCGCATCTGGCCCAGCGACGAGTTCTTCTCCGCCAAATGCGAGGAACAGAAGGCCCGCCACGCCCGCTACGGCGACACGGCCTACAACCTGGAGCCCAATATCAAGTCCAATCCCGGCGGTCTGCGCGACATCCAGATGATTGGCTGGGTGGTGAAGCGCCATTTCCGCGCCGAACGCCTGTCCGAACTGCTGCACCAGGGCTTTCTCACGGACGCGGAATACCACGCCCTGAAGACCGGACAGAAGCACCTGTGGAAGATCCGCTTCGCCCTGCACCTGCTCACCGGGCGCCACGAAGACCGCCTGCTGTTCGAGCACCAGCGGGCCATCGCCCGCCAATTCGGTTACTGCGATGAAAACAGCAATCTGGCCGTGGAACAGTTCATGCAGGACTACTACCGCACGGTGATGGAGCTGAACCGCCTCAACGAGATGCTGCTGCAACTCTTCCAGGAGGCCATCCTCTACCAGAACCAGCCCTGCGACACGGTGAAGATCAACAACCGTTTCCAGTCCTGCAACGGCTATCTGGAAGTGCGCAACAACGCCATCTTCGCCCGCTATCCCATTGCCATCCTGGAGCTGTTCCTCATCCTCCAGGAGCACCCGGAACTGGAAGGCGTGCGCGCCAGCACCATCCGCCTGATTCGCGCTCACCTGCATCTTGTCGACGACCGTTACCGCCGCGACATCCGCGCCCGCAGCCTGTTCCTGGAGATCCTGCGCCAGCCCACAGGCATCACCAAGGTGTTACGCCGCATGCATCGTTACGGCGTGCTCGCCGCCTATATCCCGGCTTTCGCCAACATCACCGGACGCATGCAGTTCGATCTGTTTCACGTGTACACCGTGGACGAACACACCCTGATGCTGCTGCGCAACCTGCGGCGTTTTTCCGTGCCCGAGTTCGAACATGAGTTTCCCCTTTGCTCCCGGGTCTTTGGTCAGTTGGTAAAACCGGAGCTGCTGTACATCGCCGGACTGTTCCACGACATCGCCAAGGGACGCGGCGGCGACCACGCCGAGCTGGGCGCGGTAGACGCCCGGGATTTCTGCAAACGGCACGATCTGTCGGACTACGACGCCGACCTGGTAGCCTGGCTGGTGCGCAAGCACCTGCTCATGTCCGTCACCGCCCAGCGCAAGGATATCGAGGATCCTCTGGTGGTACAGCAGTTCGCCACGGAAGTGGGGGATCGTTCGCGGCTGGACTATCTCTACCTGCTCACCGTGGCCGATATCCGCGCCACCAATCCCAAGCGCTGGACTTCCTGGAAATCCTCCCTGCTCAACCGCCTGTACCAGAGCGCGCACCAGGCCCTGGTGCGCGGCCTGGAATCCCCCTTGGGACAGGATGAGCTCATCCAGGCCAAGCAGACCGAGGCCCGCCGCCTGCTGGTCGCCAAGGGCTTCGCTCTGGACAGCATCAACCAGCTCTGGAGTGAGCTGTCACTCGGGTATTTCCTGCAGAACGATCCGGAAGAAATCGCCTGGCACGGCAACATCGTGCTGTCCGGCGGCAACTTCGACCAGCCCAGGGTAGCCCTGCGCAAGTCCATAAGCCGGGGTTGCAACGAAATCTTCATCGTGCGGAAAGACAGGAAGAATCTCTTTGCCCAGTGCACGGCGCTCATCGACCAGTTGCATCTGAACATCCTGGAAGCCCGTATCAAGACAACGGATGGCGGCATCGCCCTGAACAGTTTCTTCGTACTGGAAGTGGACGGCAGTCACATCGAGCCGGACCGCGCCGAAGACATCCAGCACGCCCTGGAAAACGGCTTGAAGGAAACACTCAGCGTCGTGCCCAACGCCAGACCCCTGCCCCGGCGCCTGCGGCAATTCACCAGCAAGAGCGAGATCAGCATCACCCAGGACGAAGCCAACCGCCACAGCCTGCTGCGCATCAAGAGCATGGACAGACCCGGGCTACTGTCTCTCATTGCCTGGGTGCTGGCGGAGCAGAACCTGCAAGTGCTCAGCGCCAAGGTCACCACGGTTGGCGCCCTGGCGGACGACGTGTTCACCATCACCGACCACAACGGCCGCGCCCTGGAAGACCCCGCCGATCAGGCAGACCTGACAGCGGCGCTGCTGGAGCGTCTGGACGGCTGACGAGCAAGCCGGAAATGGGGGACGCCGGGCAACCGGCGCCTCCGGCCGGCGGGCTCAGCCCGGAGAGGAACCGCCCTGGCGGGGCTTGGCCGCGACATTGTCCCGGATATACACAGGCAAGGCTTTCTCCGGCGCCAGGATATTTCCCGCCGCCAGGGCCGCCAGGCCAAGACTGGCGACATCCCGGGCATTCACGGCCTGCTCCCCGAGGATGCGCGAGGAAGCAATGCCCGCGCCACGGCGCAGGGAGTCGCCATGGGCCAACCAGCCACTGCCTACACCCCAGGAATCGCCTGCCGGGCCGGGCATCACCCTGGAGGGCGGACCGACATGCTCACCGGACGCGCTCACCCGCATGACAGCTTCACCATATTCACACCAGGCCCAGTACACCTCCCCCATGCGGGCGTCCAGCGCACTGAGCACCCGGGTGGCTCCATGCTTGCGCAATACGGCCTGGGCAAGGGCGGCAAGGGTGGACACGGGAACCACGGGAAGATCCGCGCCCAGGGCAACGCCCTGGGCAACCCCCGTGGCAATACGGATTCCGGTAAAGGATCCCGGCCCCCGGCTGAACGCCAGGGCATCAAGTTGCCGGATGCTGACCCCGGCCTCGGCAAGCAGGGATTCCATCATGGGAAGGATCCGTTCACTGTGCCGCCGCGGCGCGACCTCGAAACGCCAGCGCATTTCATCGTCGATGCACAGGGCAACGGAACAGCTTTCTTCGGTGGTGTCCAGGGCGAGAAGTTTCATGGGCAATCAGGCGGTGAGCTTGCGGGAACGCTCCAGGGCTTCCTTTTCCGCGATCTTCAGGCGCCGCCGCAATTCGGTTTCCAGGGACTTGTAAACCTGGATTTCCGCACGCTGGTAAACGGTTTCCGGAATCTGCCCGGCAAAGGTGATCAAGGCGTCACAAAAGGCCAGATCGGCCTCCAGTTCGGAGATCCTGGCCTTGAATCGCGCGGGCAGGGGAATTTTTCTCGCTTCCATAAGCTGTCTGGATAAACCGGAGCATCCACGGTCTGGTTTGTTCCTATCATACAAGAGTTCGGCCACGGGTTTGAGGATCGCGGCACAACCGGTGCCATTTTGCCGACAGATGGCGTCAGCCGGAAGACAGCATGTCCGCATGCAGGGCGGCCAGCAGGTTCTTGGGAGTGAGCATGCCCACCAGTTCCCCTGCCTCATTCACCACCGGCAGGTGATGAATGCCCTTTTCATAGAACACGGGAAACAGGTCCAGGATATGCTGGTCTTCACGAACGGTGACCACGGGACTGGTCATCACATGACCGGCATACTCCGGCTTGTCCGCATGAAGGCCGGCGGAAGGCTTGAGGAAAGACCGCAGGCGCCGCGCCAGGGGGCGCCCGTCCTCTTCCTTCACCTGATTGAGAAAATCCGCGATGGTGACGATGCCGATGACCTGGCGACGATGATCCACCACGGGAATACTGCGGATCTTGTGCTGCCACATGAGTTTCCACAGATCTTCCACCTTGTCGCCATACTCGGCGCTCACCACCTTCGGAGTCATGATCTCACCACAGAGTATCTCTCCCATGCGCCTGCGACGGGCATGGGTGGCGGACAGGTTGAAGATGCGCGACAGATCCTCCCGGGAAACATCCACGTATTCGTTCATCTCCCGCAGGGCATATTCCAGGTCTTCCCGGCGAATACTCAGTTCCGTATCCACACGATCCTCGCCCAGTTCGGGCTGCTCGCGCAGTTTCTTGAGGGTGTTGGGGTAATAGCGATTCGGCAACAGATTGTTGATGAGCAGGGCCCAGCCCAGCATCACTACCAGGTTCAGCAACACGGGCGTGAACAGGTATTGGTAGCCCAGGGCGTGCACGGCATCACCGCCGACCACCACCGTCAGGGCCGTGGCCCCACCTGGCGGATGCAGGCAGCGAGTCAGGTACATGACGAAGATGGCCAGGGAAACAGCCACGGCCGCGGCCGTTACCGGCTCCGGGATCAGGGCAGCGACTGTCACACCGATAAAGCCGGAGATCAGGTGCCCGCCCACGAAGGGCCAGGGCTGGGAAAGCGGCCCTAGGGGCACGGCAAAGAGCAGCACCGCCGACGCCCCCATGGAAGCCACTACCCAGGGCAGATCCCGCGGCGCCAGAACCAGGCTGCTGGCCAGCATCACCAGGCCGATGCCACCGAGGGCCGCCAGGCCGGACAGGGCCTTTTCTCCCAGCGACACACTGTCCGCCGGGGGAAAGAACAGGGTTCGGAAAAGGCCTTGCTTCAATGTCCGGCCTGCTTGTCCAGCATGGCCTGGAGATGGGCCGGAAGGTTTCTTGCGCCGGAGAAATCCGCCTTGCCCCTGGCGTTGACGAAACGGGAATTGTGCAGGTCCGCTTCCCTGAAGCTGGTGCCGTCCAGATGCGCGCCATTGACCAGGGAGTGGGTGACCGTGGCGCGGCTGAAGTCCGCGCCTTCCAGAGAAGCGCCGGTGAGCACCGTATCATGGAAGAAACTGCCCACCAGGCTGCTGTCGATGAGCACCGCGCGCTGCATGAAACAGCCGATAAAACTGCTGTGGCTGAAATCACCCTCTTCCATGATGATGTCCTTCATGTAGGCATCCTGGAAATTGACCCCCCTCCCCTGAACCTCGATGAGATTGGCGCCGAACATATCGGCCCCCACGAACCGGCTGCCGTCGAGCACGCTGCCGTCAAAGACCGTGTGGAACAACTGGGCATCGAGAAAGTCCGCGCCAAGGATGGCGCAGTTGGTGAGGCTGGCCCACTTGAAATCGGCTTCCTTGAGACTGGCGCGGGACAGGTTGCAGTCCGGCAGCCGGGCATTGGAGAAATCGACGCCATTGAGCAGCGAGCCGCTCAGATCCAGTCCCTTCAGGTGCTTTCCGGCGAATGAACAGTGACGCAGATCGGTATTGGGCAAGGGCTGGTCACAATTCCCCCTGGGCACCGCGACAAAGGGATTCGGCGCTTCGGCCAAAACCGGAATGGACAGGGCAAGGATGAGCAACAGGCACGTGGTTCTCGGAATCATGGACACTCCTCGTTTTTTCCGGCAGACATGTTTTCATGTTTTCCCGCCGCCGGTCAAATAATCCCAAATATAGGACGATCATACTAACCATAAGGTTTTTTATTGTTCTTCCAATATCTTGTGCTAGACTTCTCATAACACCCCCAAGGTGATCGACTCTCCTTCAATGAGCAATTAGGGCAACTATCCAAAAAATGTCGGAATTTCTGAAACGCCTGAAAGAGTCTTCGCCTTTCTACGACGGAAACGCACCCTTCATCGAGAGCCTGTACGAAGCCTGGCTTCAGGATCCTTCCAGTGTAGCGGAAAACTGGCGCCGGCATTTCGAAACCCTGCCCAAGGTGGATGGCTGGGAAGGAGACGATGTTTCCCACCAGCGCATCATCCGGGACTTCCGCCGCATGGCCCGGGAAAAACCGGCCGCCATATCCAGTTGCGATGAAACCCTGGCCGCCCAGGCCGCCGCCAAGCAGGCTTCGGTGCTGCGCCTCATCAACGCCTACCGGGTGCGCGGCCACCAGCTGGCGGATCTCGATCCCCTGCGCCTGCGCCAGCCGCCCCCTCTGGCGGAGCTCACCCTCACCTACCACAATCTCACGGAAGATGACCTGGAGCGGGTATTCAACACCGGTTCCCTGTTCGCGCCGGAACGCCTGCCCCTTAAAGAGATACTGGACTTGGTGAAGAAAGTGTACACGGGCACCGTGGGCTCGGAATACATGCACATCACCGACACGGGGGAAAAGCGCTGGATTCAGCAACGCCTGGAGACCTACCGTACCCGTCCGGAACTGTCCGCGGGGGACAAGCGCTGGATACTGCGCATGCTCACCGCCGCCGAGGGCCTGGAGAAATACCTGCATACCCGCTACGTGGGCCAAAAGCGTTTCTCCCTGGAAGGCGGCGAATCCCTGATTCCCCTGCTGGACGAACTCATTCAGCGGGCGGGGCGTGACGGTATCGAGGAGGCCGTCATCGGCATGGCCCACCGGGGCCGCCTGAATGTGCTCACCAACATCATCGGCAAGCCCCCGGCGGAGATCTACGACGAGTTCCAGGGCACGCGCAAGAAGCACGGCGTGATGACCTCCGGCGACGTGAAATATCACAAGGGTTTTTCCAGCAGCATCGAAACCGCCGGCGGCCTGATTCACGTGGCCCTGGGTTTCAACCCTTCCCACCTGGAGATCATCGGCCCGGTCATCGAGGGTTCAGTGCGCGCCCGGCAGAAGCGCCGCCGGGATGAACAGGGCGAAAAGGTGCTGCCCATTGTGCTTCACGGCGATGCCGCCTTTGCCGGTCAGGGCGTGGTCATGGAAACCCTGAACCTGTCCCAGACCCGGGGATTCCGCACCGGCGGCACCGTGCACATCGTCATCAACAACCAGATCGGTTTCACCACTTCGGATCCCTTCGACAGCCGTTCCACCACCTACTGCTCCGACGTGGCAAAGATGGTGCAGGCGCCCATCTTCCACGTCAACGGCGACGACCCCGAAGCGGTGATCTTCGTCACCCGCCTGGCCCTGGACTACCGCAACCACTTCCACAAGGACGTGGTCATCGACCTGGTCTGCTACCGCCGACAGGGACACAACGAGGCCGACGAACCCGCCGTCACCCAGCCTCTCATGTACCAGAAGATCCGCATGCACCCCACCACCCGCACCCTGTACGCGGAGCGCCTG
>CAZWRE010000082.1:0-30073 GCA_964636335.1 uncultured Sedimenticola sp.
CAGGCAATCCGCTGTCAACACCGCGCACACTTCGTCGGCGCGGTCACTGAAACAGGCGTCGGCCCGGCGGCGGGGAAGTACCGGTGTGCTCACGTCGCAACCATGCACCTGCTCCAGCCACCGTGGTTCCACGGGCAGTCCACCCGTATCACGCAGTATCCTGCGGTTCGTCTGTACGCTGTCCGGGTCATCCCCCACATGATCCCCCAGGTTGAAGCCGTTCCAGGGAACAGCGCTGATTCCCCCGGCACGCGTGGTACTCAACGCCCTGACGCGGAGCGGCGCAGGCCAGTCGGGAATGATGAACTCAGGCTCCATCTGTTCGCACATCCCGACGCAATCCTTCCAGCAGCGCCGCCAGATCTTCCGGCACCGGACTCACCCAGCTCATCCCTTCCCCTGACAAGGGGTGCACCAGGCTCAGGCGCCGCGCATGCAGGGCCTGGCGCCCGAACCCCCGCAGCAGGGAACGGAGTTCCTCGCTGGCAGCCGGGGGCAGCTTCAGGCGCCCGCCATAGACCGGATCACCAACCAGAGGATGCCGGACATAAGCCATGTGTACTCGTATCTGATGGGTGCGGCCGGACTCCAGCCGCACATCCAGCAAGGTATGGGCGCGGAATCTCTCACTGATGCGGAAATGGGTGCGGGCCGGCTTGCCGCCAGCCACCACGGCCATGCGCACGCGGTTGACCGGGTGCCGCCCAATGGGCGCATCCACCGTGCCTCCCGCCGTGGGCAGGCCATTGACCACCGCCATGTATTCACGCTTGATCTCCCGGGCCTGCAGGGCTTCCACCAGGCGTTTGTGCGCCGGCAAGCTGCGCGCCACCACCATGAGCCCGGTGGTATCCTTGTCCAGCCGATGCACAATGCCTGCCCTGGGCAGTTTCACCAGTTCCGGATCATGGTGAAGCAGGGCATTCTGCAAGGTCCCGCTCCAGTTCCCCGCTGCCGGATGCACCACCAGGCCCGCAGGCTTGTTCACCACCAGCAGGTGTTCGTCCTCGTACAGCAGATCCAGGGGGATATCCTCCGCTTCACAACCGTCCCTGTCCTCCAGCAAGGCCCGCAGGGTAATCTGCTCTCCGGCCCAGACCTTCTCCTTGGCCTTGCGCAACCGGCCATCCACCTGCACCCGGCCTTCCCGTATCCAACCCTGCAGGCGGCTGCGGGAATAGTCGGAGAACAGCCGGGCAAGCACCTGGTCCAGACGCTTGCCCGACAGCTCCGGGCTGACGACGCCCTGATGATGAATCTCTTTCAATGATGTCTCTCTTGCCAAACCAGGCGCTCCCCCATTTTTCTGCCCTTCCACAATCTGCGCTATAATCTGCCGCACATTGCTACCGGGGTATCCGAATCCATGCCTAGAATCATCTGGCCACTTTTCATTGTCTCACTGTTGCTGGGTGGTTGTAGCCTTTTGCCCGAACAGAAGGACAAGACCGCGGGCTGGTCCGCCCAGAAACTCTACTCGGAAGCCACTGCAAGCATGCACGGCGGCAACTACGCGAAGGCCATCGAATACTACCAGAAGCTGGAATCCCGTTACCCGTTCGGCAGGTATGCCTTGCAGTCACAGCTCAACATCGCCTATGCACACTACCAGGCCGATGAGCCGGACGCGGCACTGGCAGCCCTGGAACGCTTCGAAAAACTGCACCCGGATCACCCTGCCGTGGCCTACGCTCTCTACTTGAAGGGCGTGGTGCATTTTACCCGCAACATGGGTTTCTTCTCCCGTTTCCTGCCTACGGACAATTCCCAGCGTGACCCGGGGTCCACCCAGGAGGCCTACGATATCTTTGCCGAGCTGGTGCGCCGCTTCCCGGATACCGAGTATGCCGAAGACGCCAGGCTGCGCATGCTCTACCTGCGCAACCAACTGGCCCGCCACGAGATTCACGTGGCCCGCTACTACCTGGACAGGGGAGCATGGCTGGCCGCCGCCAACCGCGCCCGGTACGTGGTCGAACACTCCCAGTACACGCCTTCCGTGAAGGACGGCCTGACCATCATGATAGTTGCCTACGAAAAGATGGGCATGGACGACCTGTACCGGGATGCGCTCCGGGTGCTTGCCCTGAACGAGGCCAAAGGGAACTTTCCCAGCCTGCGGGACACGGACAAGACCCTCACGGAAAAAATCTGGGAATACCTGGAAATGGACAAGAACTGAGGCTGTTCCGACCACAAAAAACGCCGCTATCCAGCGGCGTTTTTTGTGGTTGGCGGAAGGCCTATTTCTTTTCGGCAGCCTCAGCCGCGGCCGGCTTGGGCTTTTCGGGCAGTATCTCCAACAGTTCCAGATCGAAGATCAGCACCTCGTTGGGGCCAATAACCCTGCCTGCACCCCGTTCACCATATCCCAGCTCGGGCGGGATGAACACCTTGTACTTGGCGCCCGGTTTCATCAGCTGCAAGGCTTCGGAGAAACCCTTTACCACGCCACTTACACCAAATTCGGCCGGCTTGCCCCTGTCATAGGAGCTGTCGAACTTCTTGCCGTCGATGGTGTGACCTTCATAGTGCACCTTGACCCGGTCAGTCTTCTTTGGTGATTCCCCCTTCCCTTCCGTGATGACCTGGTACTGCAACCCGGAATCCGTGACCTTCACACCATCTTTCTTCGCATTGTCGGCAAGAAACTTCTTGCCCCTCTCCAGCGCTTCAGCCGCCTTGGCCTGACGTTCCTTCTGGATGCGTTCAGAACGCTCCTTGAGGGTCTCGGTCATCTGTTCCTGTGTCATCTGCAACTCCTTGCCATTGATGACATCGGCCACCGCGGCACCGAAGGCAGGGCCGTCCAGCTCACCGATTCCCTGGGCGGTGAGCATCTTGGCCATGCGCACGCCCAGCGTGTAGCTGAAGCGCTGATCGAAGGTCTTCAGCTCTGTGGCCTGAGCCTGGCCCGCCAGGACGGCGGCGGCCAGCATCAACACAATACGTCTTTTCTTCATCTGATCTTTTCCTCGAATATTATTGCCATTGCGTCCCACCCGTTACAGGGCAGGACCTGTTGCCACAAGTTTGACAGATTTTCATCAATTAGTTCTGACATCAGGAAAAAAGCAGCGAAAAATCCACTGCTTTCAGATCCTTGGTCAGGGCACCCACGGAAATGTCGTCCACACCTGTCGCGGCGATGGCGGCCACGGTCTCGAAACTCACACCGCCGGATGCTTCCAGGCGGGCACGACCGCCATTCATCTTTACCGCCTGCCGCAACTGATCCAGGCTGAAATTGTCCAGCAATACCCGGCTGGCCCCCGCCTTCAGCGCTTCCTCCAGTTCTTCCAGGCTCTCCACCTCGATTTCAACGGGTATTCCATCAAAAAGAGCGGCCGCCTTCTTCAGCACCGCCGTGATGGAACCCGCCGCCGCGATATGGTTTTCCTTGATGAGCACCATGTCGTGCAGCCCAATGCGATGGTTGACCCCGCCGCCGCAGGTAACCGCGTACTTCTGGGCCAGGCGCAGACCCGGGAGGGTCTTGCGCGTATCCAGGATATTCACCCCCGTGCCCGCCACGGCTTTCACATAGGCTGCCGTCGCCGTGGCCGTTCCCGACAGGGTTTGCAGAAAATTCAGGGCGGCCCGTTCAGCCGTCAGTATACTTGCCGCTTCACCATGGATTTCACAGATCACCTGGTTCGTGGCCATGGCGTCACCATCGGACAACTGCCAGGACAGGCTCACGGCCTCGTCCACCTGGGCGAATACCTCCGTCGCCCAGGGAATGCCGGCAAGCACCGCCTGCTCTCGGCAAACGATGCGCGCCCGCACCGTTCCAGGCGGCACCAGTCTTGCCGTCAGGTCGCCACTGCCCACATCCTCTTGCAGGGCGATCCGGACATCCGCGGCAATCCGCGCGGCGGAGGGCAACATCAGCCGACTTCCAGCAGTTCCACTTCGAACACCAGCGTGGCATTGGGGGGAATCACGCCACCGGCGCCGGCCGCGCCATAGCCCAGCTGGGGAGGAATCACCAGTTTGCGCCTGCCTCCCACCTTCATGCCCTGTACGCCCTCGTCCCAACCGCGGATCACCTGCCCACGCCCCAGCCCGAACTGGAAGGGCTGATTGCGATCCAGACTGGAATCAAACTTGGTGCCGTCTTCCAGCCAGCCGGTGTAATGCACGGTCACCTGGGTTCCCGCAACTGCTTCCGCACCCGTACCCTCTTCCAGATCATCGTACTTGAGCCCGGAATCCGTCATCTTTTCTGCCATGTCTTTCTCCATTAAGCAAAGCGCTCCATCGAGCGCGAAGAAAAGGCATTTTAGCAGTCTGCCGGTTTCAGGAAAGCTGTTCCCGATATTCGTGTCATCCACACTGCTCCCTTATCCCAGCCGCTGGCATACTCGGGGGAATGGCTGACGCGATGGGTCAGGTACCAGTAAGGGGGAGATGAAGGTATTTCGTCGGCTGACGTGGCAAGCAGGTACAGGAGTATTCCTTCCAGCACCATCATGCTGCTCCGGATGTCCGGCAGACGGCGAGTTCAGGCCGGCAATGCCTGGGGCGGCAACTGCCGCGCAAGAACAGCCTGGATGCTTGCCAGGGCCCGGTCCATGAATGGCCGGTCGATCTCGGCCAGGATCCTGGCCCGGCCCAGGCGCAGCAGGTCCGCCAGTTCCGAACTGGACATTTCCGCCAGTTTTCTGCCCCGCAGATCCACGAACATGAGCAGATCCGCCACCTCGCTACGCCATGAAAACTTGCCCCGCAACTGCTTGCCGTCACTGGTGGTCCAGGAAACCCATTGACCTTCCTTCAGGTCATTGACAGCCTGGATATGTTCATCGTCCAGAATCGGTTCCACGTCATCTTCGTCCAAAGCGTACTGCTCTCCCGGCGTGAACTTCATGGTAGCGGGCTGCAGGCCGCGCAGACTGGTCACATGGCAATGCTGCAATTGCTTGAACAGCAGCGCGGTACGGGCACTGTCGTAGGCGATGGATGCAAAACCACGGCGCAGATCCGCGTACAACCTGGGCACGGTGGCTATGTAACGCCGCCGTTCCTCGGGATCCGGTATGGGCACGGTGCTCTCCAGCAGCCTTTTCACCACGTTAACCGCCTGCTTCCACTGCTTGCTATCTTCACCCTCACGCAGCAACGCCAGGGTCATCACATCCCGCCAGACCTCATCGATGATCTGGTACACCGGCGCCGGTATGGAACTGGGCAGCAGCTCCGCCAGCAGTTCATCCACCGTTTGCCTGGCAAGGGAAAGCCGCTCCCGTCCCTTCGCCACCTGGGACAGGCGTTCCTCCGCCACCACGGCTCCCCTTTCCTCGTTGAGCATGAAAGCGGAAAAATCCTCGTTCACCTGTTCCCACAGGTCGATCCCCTGGTCAGGATGGGCAAGAATGCGCTGCACGGCCTGTTCCACCCGGCCGTAGATGCTGTTGTCGGAATAATCACCTTCGTCAGCCCATCGCGAAGCAGCCGCTGCCAGGGAATTGAGCAGGTCACGCACCGGGTGACTCCTGTTGGTGAGAAAGGTCTTGTCTTCCACAGCTACCCGCAACACCGGCATCTGCAGCCGCACGAGCAATACTTTCATCTGTGCCGGAATCACCGGATCGTCCAGAATGTATTCAAAGAGCATGCTGACCACGTCGATGATGTGCTGGTCCAGCCGGTGAAGCCGCACACGCTTGCCCTTGACCGATTTCTCCAGTTCGGTCACCAGGCGTCCCCTGAACGCATTGTGAGTTACCCTCGCCTGCCGGATATCCATGGGGCAGGGGCTTTGCAGGACTTCCTTCTGCAGATCCTGCAGGACGCAGCTGATCATCTGCGGTGGCGCCACCGGCAAATCTTCCTCCCCCGTCCCGATGTCCTGGCTGAACAACCCCAGCTGTTCCCGCTGTCCCTGCTGCAACTGTCTGACCATGGCAACGACGCCGAACAGGGTGCTTTCTTCCATGGGCGCACGTTGGCGCTGGTCCGGGCTCGGTGGCCTGGGTATGTCCCTGGGCCGAACCACGAGATCCTCCCGGGGAACAAGCCCGGCTCTCTCCAGCTCCTCGATCACCTGGGGATAGAGTTCGTTGAGCCTGCGCAGGAAAGTCTTGCCGAATACACGATAGAACACCAGCTTGCTCTGCAACCCTGCCTGCCAAGATGAGAGGGAGGCTTCCAGTATGGCCGTCATGATACGAGGCGAAAGCGGGATATCCGCGTATTTCAGGGTCGAGGAGCCGATGGCGGTGGCACACAGGCTGGCCACCAGCTTCAACCGGGAAAGATGCTGACTCTCGGCATGGTGCACCACACGCATGGCAGCCAGATCCTCTTCCAGCACTTCCTCGTCGATGAGCTCCAGGGATTCCTGGTTGGCCCCGATGTGGACCTGGGTGCGCAGGAAACGCTGCTGATAGGCTCTGAAATCCAGGAAGAACAGCTGGGATGCCCTGGCGCATTCCTGCTCACATTCCCTTACCAGCCGTTTTTTCCCCTGGCGCAGCTCGCGGATGGCGTCTATGTAGCCGCGCTGAATGCTGTCACTGGCCGATTGCTCCGCAAGGCGAAAGAACTCATCATCCATCTGTTCCAGGAATACGGGCCAAAGCTTTTCCATCCATTCCTCAAGATGGCCGCTGATTGCTGCATGCAGTTCCCGTTTCCGAACCGGACTCAACATGTTCCTAGCAATGGTTGTGGCAAGAATGAATCACGCGAAACTTTCCTTGAACAATGATATGGTTAGTTTGACAGTTTGCCAGCGTTCAGGCCAACAGGATTTGCACGCTATATGAACCCGATCACAGGGAAGCGGGGCCGGAATGTACCCTGTTCACGCGTCCACCCCCTTCCCCGCACCGCATCCAATTTAAAGCCCTTTGTTAAAAGTTGACATCAAATCATTGAGTTAAAAGCATTATAGACCAACAAGCGACATCGACGTGAGTAATTATTGCATGTCCGTTCCTTTCCAAACCCCTCTTTCCCAAGCCAAGTACCTGCCCTCGCCAAATTGCGATGAGCGACCGGCGGGCACAACGCCCGACCTGCTGGTGATCCACTGCATCAGCCTGCCCCCGGGAGAATACGGTGGCCCTTGGATAAGCGACCTGTTTCTCAACCGGCTGGATCCTTCCATTCACCCCTATTTCGAGAAAATACATCAGCTGAAGGTATCCGCCCATGCGCTGGTGCGACGGAACGGGGAAGTGGTGCAGTTCGTTTCCCTGGACATGCGTGCCTGGCACGCCGGCGAATCCTGTTTCGGCGACCGGAAAAACTGCAACGACTATTCCATCGGCATAGAACTGGAGGGCAGCGACCAGAGGGCTTACACAGACGCCCAATACCATAGTCTGACCCGCATCACGCGGGAAATCATGCATTTCTATCCTGCCATTGTTCCAGAACGCATTACAGGGCACGAACATATCGCTCCCGGACGAAAAACCGACCCGGGACCCGCCTTTGACTGGAATCGCTATCTCGCTTCCCTGGGCGGTCAATGATTTCCCTGCCCCGTCTCCTGCTGCTCCTTGCCCTTGCCGCACCGGCTCAGGCGGATGTCCGGGTAAAGGATGACCTGGGAAGGGATGTCCGGCTTGCCGCCCCCGCAACCCGCATCGTTACCCTGGCGCCCCATGCCACGGAGATGATTCTCGCCCTGGGGGCGGAAACGAAGCTGGTTGCCGTGGCTCGGTTTTTCGGCTACCCAAGCAGCCTTGACCACATACCCCGTATCAACACCCTGGGCAGCCTGGACCGGGAGTATCTGCTGGACATGAACCCCGACCTGGTCATTGCCTGGAGTTCCGGAAACCGTCCAGCGGATCTTCAGTGGCTGGCCCGCACAGGCATTCCCGTATTCATGAGCGAGCCCACTTCTCTCGCAGATGTCGCCATATCCCTGGAAAAGCTGGGCAGGCTCACCGGCAGGACAGCAGCCGGCAAAAAGGCCGCGAGAGCCTTCATTCAGGGCCTGGACTCGGCATGCACCGCCAGGCAGGCTGCCGCGCATATCCCGGCCTACTTCGAGATCTGGGCGAATCCCCCCATGACCATCGGCGCCAATCACTGGCTCAACGAAATCCTCGAGCGGGCCGGCCTGCACAATGTCTTCACCGATGTGCCTCGCGGTGTATTCACGGTCAACCCGGAAAGTCTCATGGCAAGAGACATCCAGGCAATCGTCACCAGTCAATCCGACGCCCCCCGCCCCATCAAAGGCGCGCGAATATTGAAGGCCAGCCCGGAACTGGGACGCCCGGGCCCCCTTCTCACAACCGGATTGAAAACCCTTTGCGCACAAATGTAGGAATATCCCTACACGGGTTTTCCATACTCCCCTACAGACAAGGCATAAGCGGATTGAGATACTTTAGCCGTCGCCACCGCATAGAAGCACAGGGATGACACAGTACAAGGAAGGACGATCAAGGAAGAATCAAGGACTGAAACGACCAAGCCCGGCGACAACCCCGACCACACAGGACGTGGCCGGGGTTTTTTTATGTACAGGATGTACGGACCTTCTACAAGGATGTGAGAGCAGTGGCGCCCCGCCACGACAAATCGGCCCGAGGGCGGGCCTCCTACAGGGGACGTAGGAGCGGCGCCCCGCCGCGACCCATCGGCCCGGGGCGGGCCTCCTACAGGGGGTTGTAGGAGCGGCGCCCCCGCCGCGACTTCCGCACAGGGATGGGCGGTGCGAAGCGGAGGCATGGGGAAACCGCGTTTTTCCATGCCGATAAGGAAACGGGCAGGGAAAGCCCGGTTCCGGTCCAAACAGGCAGCGGCGCCTCTCCACGATCCATCGGCCCGAGGGCGGGCCTCCTACAGATGGTTGCCCTACCGCGACCATCGGCCCGGGGAGGGCCTCCTACAGTAACCGGCTCAGGCGTCTGACGATTTCCAGGAGGCCCAAAACATCAATATCACCCCAATGGTGATGGCGCTGTCCGCCAGGTTGAATGCGGGCCAGTGCCAGCTCTGCCAGTAGAAATCGAGAAAATCCACCACCTTCCCCATGCGCACCCGGTCTACCAGGTTGCCCAGGGCACCTCCCAGAATCATGGCCAGGGCTACACCGGTAAGGCGCTCATTCGCCTTGAGCCGCAGCAGCCAAACCAGCAGCCCCAGAGAAATCACGCTGGCAAGGCCGACAAAAAACCAGCGCTGCCACCCTCCGGCATCGCTGAGAAAGCTGAAGGCCGCCCCCTCGTTGAACACCAGGGTCAGGTTGAATACCGGCAGCAACGGCATCACCTCGTGGGGCTGGAACACCGACAGCACCCAGGCCTTGCTCAACTGATCCAGCACCAATATCACCAGAGCCAGCAGCAGATAGATGGCGGGATGCAGACGTTCAGCCATAGCGCCGGGTTTCGCCCTCACCGTCCACGTTCTCCACGCAACGGCCGCACAGTTCCGGGTGATCGGGGTGGCTGCCCACATCTTCCCGGTGATGCCAGCAGCGCACGCACTTGGCATGCCGGCTGGCCACGGCTTCGATGGCCAGCCCCTCCAGCTCGCTGTCCATGGCCCCGTCCGTCCTGTCGGCCAGGGGCCTGAGGCTGGCGTAGGAAGTGATGAGCACAAAACGCAGCTCGTCCCCCAGCTTGGCCAGGGAGGCGTGTAGCTCACCGTCACAATACAGGGTAACCTCGGCATCCAGAGACGAGCCGATATCACCTGCCTTGCGCATGCCTTCGAGCTGCTGGCTCACGGCGCCACGCGCTTCCAGGATGCGTTGCCAGTCCGCCTCGGTGAGCTCCCCCTGCCCTTCCAGGCCGAACAGGCCGTCATACCAGGTCTCAAGGAACACGGACTCGCTGCGTTCGCCGGGAATATGCCGCCAGGCCTCATGAGCGGTAAAGCTGAGTATGGGCGCCAGCCAGCGTACCATGGCCTCGACGATATGATGGATGGCGGTCTGACAGGAACGCCGGGGCAGGCTGTCGGTGCGGGTGGTGTACTGGCGATCCTTGATTACGTCCAGGTAGAAACCGCCCATGTCCACCACGCAGAACTGCAACACTTTCTGGTAGATCAGATGAAAGTTGTAGTCACGATAAGCCGCTTTGATTTCCTCCTGCAGGCCCCGGGCACGGGCCACGGCCCAGCGATCCAGC
Organism: uncultured Sedimenticola sp.; assembly: GCA_964636335.1. Taxonomy (GTDB): domain Bacteria; phylum Pseudomonadota; class Gammaproteobacteria; order Chromatiales; family Chromatiaceae; genus Thiolapillus. Next base: position 10,110 of record CAZWRE010000082.1, read on the forward strand.
TCCACCATATCGTCCGGCGCCACGGCATTTCGCGCCGGGTCGAAATCGAACAGGTTGGCCAGCAGGAAGCGGGTGGTGTTGCGGATGCGCCGGTAGGCGTCGGCCATGCGTTTGAGAATCTCGTCGGATACGCTCATTTCGGCCCGGTAGTCCGTGGCCGCCACCCACAGGCGAATGATGTCCGCGCCCAGGTTTTTTGTCACCTTCTGGGGCTGGATGACATTGCCCAGAGATTTGGACATCTTCCTGCCATCCGCATCCACGGTAAAACCGTGGGTGAGACAGGCCTTGTAAGGCGCCTTGCCGGTCATGGCCACGGAGGTGAGCAGGGAGGACTGGAACCAGCCGCGATGCTGGTCGGAGCCTTCCAAATACAGTTCCGCCGGGCGGTGCAGCTCTTCGCGGCGGTCCAGCACGCAGGCATGGGTGACACCGGAATCGAACCATACATCCAGGGTGTCGGTGACCTTTTCGTACTCCGCCGCCTCTTCTCCCAGCAGGTCTTCGGGCTGGAGCCGGAACCAGGCCTCGATGCCTTCCTTTTCCACCCGCTGCGCCACTTTCTCGAACAGGTCGGCACTGTCGGGATGCAGCTTGCCCGTCTTGCCATGGACGAACAGGGTGATGGGCACCCCCCAGGTGCGCTGGCGGGAGATGCACCAGTCCGGACGGTTTTCCACCATGCCACGGATGCGCTCCTTGCCCCACTCAGGCAACCACTCCACGTTGTCGATCTCTTTCAGGGCTGCCTCGCGCAGACCGTTCTGGTCCATGCTGATGAACCACTGCGGGGTGGCGCGGAAAATGATGGGGGTCTTGTGCCGCCAGCAGTGAGGATAACTGTGGGTGAGGCGTTCCTCGTGCAGCAGGGCGCCGCGGGCCTTGAGCACGTCGATGACCTTGTCGTTGGCGGAGAACACATGCTCGCCGGCAAACAAGGGCGTGTCCTCATTGAAGCAGCCATTGCCCAGCACGGGGTTGTCCACCTTCAGGTGATACTTCTGACCAACCACGTAGTCTTCCAGGCCATGGCCGGGGGCGGTATGCACGGCGCCGGTACCCGCATCCAGAGTGACGTGCTCGCCCAGAATGATGGGCACTTCCCGGTCATAAAAGGGGTGTTTGAGCATCAGTCCTTCAAAGGCCTCGCCTTTGCCGTAACCAATGACCCGGTAATCGTTCAGGCCCCAGCGGCCCAGGGCTTCCTTCATCAGACCCTCGGCCACCAGGAAGCGGCGCTCGCCGGCCTGTACGATGGCATAGTCCAGCTCGGGATTCAGGGCCACGGCCTGGTTGGCCGGCAGGGTCCAGGGGGTAGTGGTCCAGATGACCACGAACAGGGGGCCCTGACCATGATCGCCAGGCACGGAATGACAACGGTACATGGCCGCTTCGTCGTCCAGCACCTCGAAGGCCACGTCGATGGCCAGGGACGTCTTGTCCATGTAATCCACCTCGGCCTCGGCCAGGGCGGAACCGCAGTCGGTGCACCAGTTCACGGGCTTGGAGCCCTTGTGCACATGTCCTGCTTCGACAATACGCCCCAGGGCGCGGATGATATCCGCCTCCTGCTGGAAATTCATGGTGAGATAGGGATTCTCCCAGTCACCCAGCACCCCCAGTCGCTTGAAGTCTTCACGCTGGCCGTCCACCTGTTTTTGCGCATAGGCGCGGCAGGCCTCGCGAAACTCGGCGGCGCTGACCTTGCGGCCGGGCTTGCCCACCTTCTTCTCCACCTGTAATTCGATGGGCAGGCCATGGCAGTCCCAGCCCGGCACGTAGGGCGCATCGAAGCCATCCAGAGTGCGGCTCTTGTTGATGATGTCCTTGAGAATCTTGTTCACCGCGTGGCCAATGTGAATGTCCCCGTTGGCGTAGGGAGGGCCGTCGTGCAGCACGGATTTGGGCCGCCCCGCACAGATCTGGCGAATCTTCTGGTAGAGATTCTGGCTCTCCCACTCCTTCAACATCTGCGGCTCGCGCTGGGCGAGATTGCCGCGCATGGGGAAATCGGTCTTGGGAAGATTGAGTGTGTCCTTGTATTCGCTCACGGACTTGTCATTCCTGCTTCATGGTTGATGGGAGCCCGAAAAGTTTTCAGGCGATGCCGAGAATGCGCCGGGCATCCGCCGCATCCTTGAGTATCTGCTGTTTCAGGTCGTCGAAGGACGGGAACCTGCGCTCCTCGCGAATGCGGGAAACAAAGGTCACCCCGACCTGGCGACCATAAACCTGTTCATCGAAATCGAACAGATGCACTTCCAGCAGGGGCCGCCCTTCGCCGTCCACCGTGGGGCGGGTGCCGATGTTGGCCACCCCGGGAAGGTCTTTCTCCGCCAGCCCCTGCACCTGCACGGCAAACACGCCGGTCAAAGGGCTGACGCGCCGGTGCAGATTGATATTCAGGGTGGGAAAGCCTATGGTGCGCCCGCGCTTGTTGCCATGCCCCACCCGGCCACAGATCTGGTAGGCGCGCCCCAGGCAGGCCTCGGCGGTAGCGAAGTCACCGGTTTCCAGCGCCTGTCGTATGCGCGTGCTGCTGATACGGCAATCCTCGTGACAGACGGTATCCATGCTCTCCACTCTGAAACCCAGTTCCCTGCCCTTTCGTTCCAGCAGCGTGTAATCTCCCTTGCGTTCCCGGCCGAAACGGAAATCATCACCCACATACAGATGATGGATATCCAGCCCATTCACCAACACCTGCTGGATGAAATCCCGCGCATCCTGATTGGCCAACTGGTGATTGAACTCCAGCAGCAGCACCCGGTCAATGCCGCAGGCGCGGATGTGGATGAGTTTTTCCCGCAGTCGGGTCAGACGCGCCGGCGCCTGGTCGGGACGAAAGAATTCCATGGGCTGTGGCTCGAACAGGATCACCGTGGACGGCAGACCATGTTCCCGGGCCTTTTCCCGCAGGGCACGAAACACGCCCTGGTGTCCCAGATGTACACCATCGAAATTGCCGATGGTAGCCACACAGCCCCGATGCGACGGGCGCAGATTGTGCTGACCGCGAATGAGCTGCATATCAACGATTGGGTTGGGGGGATTCGTGATCAACCAGGGTGCTGGCGTTGAACCCCACCCCCATGGCGGCACTGACAGGGTCGCAATCTATACTGGTTTGGTCCGGCAGCTTGTTGCCGAACCACGGCCCTTTCATCACCCCATCCTCGTACCAGAGGCCGTTCAGAAAGCCCCCGGAGGAAAGCACCAGCAACGCGGTCCCGGATTCTTCTCCCTTGTGTTCTATCCAGTGAATATCAAACACCCTGCCATTGGTTTTGCCATACACATAGCCCTTGTCCATTTCGTAGCAGCCGGTGACCTCACTGCCATCCACTTTCAACATCAACAGGTTGTAATTGGTCTGGTACACGCCATCCGGATCAAGAAACGGCTCCTTCCTGCCCACGGGCTTGCCATAGGCTTCCAGCTCGTTGATCTCGACAAACTGTGGATCGCCGTAATTGGACAATACTTCCACTTTCAACCAGCGGGCATTCACGGGATAGAGCAACGGGATTTCCTTGCGATCGAACTGCAGGGCTTCGGTGACCACCAACGGCTGCCAACCCTCCCGTGAAGACTGGGTGGAAACGGAGAAACGTATCTTGCGCGCGGACACGCCGGGGTAGTCCCTTTCATCCGTTTCGCGGTTGTCAACAACCAGTTTCTCCAGGGCATACACCTGGTCCATCTCGATCACGAAACTCTGCGGATACCAGCCACCGGGAGAAGGCTTGCCGCTGGCCCAGTAGTTCTCCAGGCTGGAATCGATCATGGCGTTCACCGGAAACTCCTTGTCGTATTGACTGGTATGCGCAAGCACCACGCCGCCATTCTTCATGGCCAGCACGTTGATCGGCGCAGCGGGCTCGGCCGCATTAGCAGCCAGCATGCCCGCCAGCACCAGAAACGCCGACAGTGCAAGGAGTGTGAAGCTCCTGGAAAACGACATATCCGAAAACACCCGTTCAATGACTTCGAACCCGGTAGTTTACAATGAATCATGCGTCTATGCTTGCCGGGCGTTGCGCAGGTGGCGCAGGCGGATACCCAGGGCATACAGGCAACCCGAGTAGACCACCATGCCGACCCCGATCCAGGCAGCCAGCCATCCGGCCCGGTCCAGGATGCCGGCGGAGAGCCAGGCTTCAAGCACCGGCACCCCCCACAGCAGTACCCCGGCCATCACCATGCAGGCGCCCGGCACCTTCCACCACAGGGCTTTCCATTCACTGCCGGGTTGATACACCTTCCCCCTGCGCAACCCACGAAACAGCAACCCGGCATTCACGAAGGCAGACAGGCTGGTTGCCAGCGCCAGGCCGGCATGCTGCAGGGGATAGATCAACGCCAGATTGAAGATCATGTTCACGCCCATGGCGATCAATCCGATGCGCACCGGCGTACGGGTGTCCTGCCGGGCGTAGTATCCCGGCGCCAGTACCTTGATGAAGATGAACCCCAACAAACCGACGGAGTAGGCCATGAGGCTGAGACTGGCCATGTGTACATCCGTTGCATCGAAATTGTTCGACAGGAACAGGGTGGCAATCATGGGAGCCGAAAGCACCGCCAGGCCGGTGGCCGCGGGGGCCCCCAGCAACAAGGAGGTACGCAGCCCCCAGTCCAGGGTCTGACTGAACGCCCGGGGGTCCCCGTCGGCATGGCGCCGGGAAAGACCCGGCAGTATCACGGTGCCCAGGGCCACGCCCAGCACACCCTGGGGAAACTCCATCAGCCTGTCGGAATAGTAGAGCCAGGAGATGCTCCCGGTCTGCAGGAAGGAAGCCAGCACAGTATCCAGCAGCAGGTTGATCTGAACCACGGACACCGCGAACAGGGCCGGCACCATCAGTTTCATGATGCGACTGACGCCTTCATGCCGGGGAGCCGGACGGAAGCCCGGGAACAGCCGCAGGCGATGAAGAAACGGCAACTGAAAGGTGAACTGCACCACCCCCGCGATCAGCACCCCCCAGGCCAGGGCCACCACCGGCTGATCGAACATTGGAGACAACCACAGGGCTGCACCGATCAGGCACAGGTTGAGCAGTACGGGAGTAAAAGCCGGCACGGCAAACCGGTTATGGGCATTGAGGATGCCCCCGGCAAAGGCCGTCAGGGAAATGAACAGCAGGTAGGGAAAGGTGAGGCGCAGCATATGCGCCGCCAGATCCAGCTTTTCCGTCGCACCATCCATGACCCAGCCAAAGGCGAAAACGGACACCAGCACAGGGGCAGCCAGAACACCGAGAAAGGAGACCACCAGCAGCACCAGGCCCAGGGTTCCGGCAACATGATCCACCAGCGCCTTCAATTCATCGTGGGAACGTTGCTCCTTGTATTCCATGAGCACCGGAACAAAAGCCGTGGCAAAAGCCCCTTCGGCAAACAGCCTGCGCAGAAAATTGGGAATCTTGAATGCCACGAAAAAGGCATCCGTGGCGGCATCCGCGCCAAATACCCGGGCCAGCACCAGATCCCGGACAAAACCCAGCACCCGGGACACCATGGTATTCCCGCCCACGGTGGTCAGGGATTTCAGCATCGAAGCCAAGTCGTTCCTCTCGATGATTCAGTTCGTCCGTTGCTCATCCGGGGCATCAAATCTCATGTTCTGTTTCGAAACGGGTTTGTCAGGGCTCTTCATGTTGACAAAACCCGCCATCTTGCCGGGATCCCGGTGGCATTCGGCAAATATCTGCATTAGTATTCCCAAGGGAGAATATAACAATCATAAAAGAAGGATCGGCAGCGACATGATGATCAGGAAAGACAATGCTTGAATCAGGATTCAACACCTTTTCGGATACGGGGAACGAGATATCCGCAATCCCCATCGATTGGGGTCCTCACCGGGACATAGTCGAAGGATGCCAGAAAATATTGCTGGATGCACTGCCTGGCTTCTGCGAGACATTGTTCCGGCAGATCGATCAGGATCTCTACCGCCTGATCAAGACCAGCACCAGCGAGGCTCATCGCACCCTGTTGTTCGAATCCATGTGGAGTTTCCAGGAACGGCACCAGGAGATCGAGCGGAAATACATCCATACCGCGCCACTTTGGTATTTCATCGAATACCACGTCGACCTCAAGGATATCAGCCTTCCGGAAGACGATGAGAACGATGATGAAGAAATCACCTTTGCATGGTCCTCAAAGGAAGAGCGGTTGGAGGACGAGGCCCGCCTGTCCCTGCTGGATGACAGGCAGCTCGAGGAAAACGTTGCCCTCAATACCACGATTACCCAGGCCAACCAGGCCTTTGCCCGTGAGATCTACGCACTGGAGCAACGCTTTGCCCATTTGCAGGACAAGCCCGTAAAATCAGCAGCCACCATGCCCATTAGCCCAGTATTGCTGGCCAACTCGCTGCGGGACATCCTGAACGAATGGGATGACGAGGTCATCGCCCGCATCTCCATTTATCAGAGCCTGGGGCATGTCTTCGCCACATTCCTGAAGAAGCTGTACCGCGACACCAACAAGTATCTTATTTCCAGGGGGGTGCTGCCCGACCTGAAGACCAACCATATCCGCAACATTGCCTATCAGGCGCAACCACGTGGCGATGAAATACTGCAACCTTCCGCCTCAGAGGAACATGGCGCGGTCAGCCTTTCCAAAGCCTGGTACCAGCTGCAACCCGGACCTCCTGTCATCCAGCCGTCGCTCAACCCGAACCTGCCTGTCCTGCCCCACTACGAAGTGTTCCAGACCCTGAACCAGCTGCAGATATCCGCTCTCTCGGATATCGATACGGACAGGATTGACTGGGCTGCCGTACAGGAAAACCTGCGCAGACAGGTCAACCAGACACTTTGTCTCGACGACCAAGGGAAGCCCGCAAAGCAGCTGGACAGGAACGACCAGCAGATCATCGAAATCATCTTCCGCATTTTCGATCATATCCTGGACGATGCAGCCATACCCAATGCCATTCGGGCGCTTCTGGGGCGGCTGCAAATTCCGGTACTCAAGGCCGCCATCCAGGACCCTTCCTTCGTGGACGACGAGAAGCACCCCGCCCGGCACCTGCTGGACAGCATCGCTTCTACTTCCATTGGCTGGCGAGACACGGGCGAATCCTCCGAGCGCTCACTGCTCAAGCACGTCAGGGAAATTGTCGAGCGAATCATCCGCGAGTACGACAAGGACATCTCCCTGTTCGAGGAAGCTCTGGTCGAATTCAAGGAATATGTCAGGGCCAGGGAAAAAGCCCGAAAGGCAATGGAGCAGCGCATCACCCAGTCCATATCGGGCAAGGAGCAGCTGGCCGTCGCTCAGAAGAAGATAAGTGACATGCTGGATTCCCAGGCCTTTTCCATTGCCCCGGAAGCTGTCAGGGAGGTGATTCAGGGGCCGTGGACCAATTTCCTGACCCTGCTTTTCCTGCGCGAGGGTGAAAATGGAAAGAACTGGAAGAACGCCCTTCATGTCACCCGGATTGTAGAGAAATACTTCGATCCGGATCTGACTGATGCCGAGCGCCGGAAGCTGCGGGGCATGCTTCCCAGCATCATGAAGGCTTTCCAGTCCGGACTGGAATACGTATCCATCAACAAGAGCAGGAGCCGCGAATTACTGGGAAACCTTCTGGACTCCTTCGATGAAATCTCCCAGGAGGGACTGAAGCGGAAGCAGAAGGAAATCCCGCTCAGGGAAACATCCCCTGAAGACGGGGAAACAGAGGAAAAGCCGGACGAGGATATATTCGGCAAGATGGCTAGGAACCTGGAGGAAAATACCTGGATACGAATGAACCTCGAAGATGCCACTCAACCCCTGGTATGCAAGCTCGTTTGGCACAGCCAGTTCACCCATACCATGGTATTCGTCGACGGCAATGGCAACAAGGCGCTGCAGCTCAAGGACTCGGAACTGGCCAAGCACTTGAGGGAGGGCCGGGCCGCCATCCTGGAAGACACCTCCAAGCCCTTGATCGAGCGCATTCTCGGACGGATGAAGAACGTATTCTCCGGCACCGGCCAGGCCAGCCAAAACATTCAGGACGACAGGGAATGAAAGGAAGCCGCCCGGCATTTCCTCTTGACAAAGTCATGACCCGGGGACATAATCGCGCGTCTTTTTACTGAACAACCTCAAGATTTCAGGAGTACAAGGTGGCCAATTCACTGCAAGCACGCAAGCGCGCCCGCCAGGCGGAAAAGCGCCGCGCCCATAACGCGAGCCGTCGCAGCATGCTGCGCACCCACATCAAGAAAGTCGTATACGCCATCGAGGCCGGCGACAAGGAAACCGCCAGCGCGGCCTACCAGGCAGCCGTGCCCGTTATCGACCGCGCGGTCAACAAGGGACTGATTCACAAGAACAAGGCAGCCCGCCACAAGAGCCGACTGAACGCTCACATCAAGGCAATGTAATTCCCTTCTTCCTGTTCCAGGAAGCGCAAGAAAGCCGGCAATCGCCGGCTTTTTGCGTTACTCCCGGTCAGTCGGCCAGCACTTCGGCCATGCGCTGCCCCATGAGCGCGGGAGAATGCACCACGTGCACACCCGCCTGCTCCAGCGCCTGGAATTTTGCCTCCGCGGTTCCCTTTCCACCACTGATGATGGCGCCGGCATGTCCCATGCGCTTCCCCGGAGGGGCAGTGACGCCGGCAATGTAGGCCACCACGGGTTTACTCACATGATCCCGGATGTAGTCCGCGGCCTCCTCTTCCGCCGAACCGCCGATCTCGCCCACCATGATCACTCCTTCCGTCTGTTCGTCCTGCTCGAACAGCTCCAGGCAATCCACGAAGCTGGTGCCATTCACCGGATCTCCACCCAGGCCCACACAGGTGCTTTGCCCCAGCCCCGCCACCGTGGTCTGGTGCACAGCTTCATAGGTGAGAGTTCCGGAACGGGAAATGATGCCGATGCGCCCCGGCTGATGGATGCTCCCGGGCATGATGCCGATCTTGCAGGCGCCAGGCGTGATGATGCCCGGGCAGTTGGGGCCGATGAGCCGCGCATCAGTGGTGGTCAGGGCAGCCTTCACCTTCAGCATATCCAGCACGGGAATACCCTCGGTAATGCAGGCAATCACCCGGATACCCGCATCCGCCGCCTCGAGTATGGCGTCGGCGGCAAAAGGCGGCGGGACATAGATCATGGTAGCATCGGCGCCGGTTTCCCTGACAGCCTCATGCACCGTATTGAACACGGGCCTGTCCAGATGTGTCTGCCCCCCCTTTCCCGGGGTCACGCCGCCTACCAGGTCAGTGCCGTAGGCGATGGCCTGCTCGGAATGGAATGTGCCCTGCCTGCCGGTAAAACCCTGGCAGATGACACGGGTACCGCTGTCCACGAGTATGCTCATTTATTTGCCCCCCCAGCCGCCGCGGCCACAGCCTTGCGCGCGGCATCGGTAAAATCTTCGGCGGTGATGAAATCCAGCCCGCTTTCCTCCAACATGGCCAGACCCTGTGGCGCATTGGTGCCCTGAAGGCGCACCACCACAGGCACCTCCATGCCCAGGCTGCGGGCGGCGGTAATGATACCCTCGGCGATCAGGTCACAGCGCACGATGCCGCCGAAGATGTTCACCAGCACCACCCGGACCTTGGGATCGGAAAGAATCAGCTTGAACGCCTCGGTCACCCTTTCCGCCGTCGTCCCGCCACCCACATCCAGGAAGTTGGCCGGTTCACCACCTTCCAGCTTGACCAGGTCCATGGTCGCCATGGCCAGCCCCGCGCCATTTACCATGCAGCCGATATTCCCGTCCAGGGAAATATAGTTGAGGTCATGTTCCGCCGCGGCCGCCTCCCGGCTGTCTTCCTGGGAAACATCCCGCAAGGCCTGGATATCGGGGTGCCGGTACAGGGCGTTGTCATCCAGGTTGATCTTGGCATCCAGCGCCACCAGCTCACCCTCTCCGGTCACGATAAGAGGGTTGATTTCGATGAGACTGACATCCTTGTCCAGGTACAGCCGGTACAGCGCTGCCAGGATGCGGGAAAAGGCCTTCAGTTGTTCACCTGACAGCCCCAGGGAAAATGCCAGGTGCCGTCCTTGCCAGGGTTGCAGCCCGGCAGCCGGATCCACCGCTGTGGTTACGATCTTTTCCGGCGTCTGCTCGGCAACTTCCTCGATGTTCATTCCTCCAGCCGCGGAAGCCATGAAGGTGATGCGGGAGCTGGCCCTGTCCAGCAGCGCTCCCAGATAGAGCTCACGTGCGATGTCACTGCCCTGCTCCACCAGCACCTGGTTCACGGGCAGACCCTCTGGACCGGTCTGGCGGGTAACCAGGCGCATGCCCAGCATTTCTCCTGCCGCTTGTGCCACTTCTTCCGGGCTGTGGGCCAGTTTCACGCCACCAGCCTTGCCGCGTCCCCCCGTGTGGGCCTGGGCCTTGACCACCCAGAGATCTCCACCCAGCTCCCGGGCCGCCGCTGCCGCCGCTTCCGCATTCTCGGCGACGCGTCCTTCAGGCACGGGAATGCCATACTCGAAGAACAGGGCCTTGGATTGGTACTCATGCAGGTTCATGGCTTTTTCTCACTTGGATGTCATCGGGACAAGAAGGTGTTCATTCTAGCCCGAAATGCACGCCGCCGGTGACTCTTCAGCCGACAATCAGCTTGACGCCCACCAGAATGGAAATGATTTCGAAGGCCCGCTTGATCCAGCGGTTGCCCTGGCGTATGGCCAGGTGCGCCCCGGCGTAGCCACCTATCAGGGACCCGGCCAGCAGTGCCGGCAGCCAGTCCCATTTTATGCTACCCAGCAAGCCCAGGGTGACCGCGCCGGTTCCATTCCAGAACAGGCCCACCAATACCAGGGTATAGGCCACGGCCCGCTTGTAATCCAACCCGAACCAGCCAACCAGCCACAGTGTGACGAACAGGCCGGTGCCGGAAGTAAGCGAGCCATTGAGCACGCCCAGGAAGAAAAGTACGACCCCTCCCAGCGTCATGCCCCGCCTGTCCCGGTTCCCCGGCCGGTAATCCTGGCCCAGCCTGTTCCTGCTGCCGGAATAGAGCCCCAGCCCCAGGGTCAGGCAGCCCAGGGCAACCTCCGCCATCCGGCCAGGCACATGCAGGATGATATTCGCCCCCAGGATCACGCCGGGCAGGCCCGTGGCCAGCACGAACAGGGTAAAGCCGCGCTCAAGGGTGCTTTCACGCATGTGCCTCAGGGTCGCTCCCGCCCCCAGAGCCACGGAAGCCACCTTGTGGGTGGCAAGCGCCACCCCGAACGGCAAACCCAGGAATATGAGCACGGGAAGCTGCAGCAGGCCGGCTCCCCCACCCGAAAAGGCGGAAAACAGGTTTGCCACCAGGGACACAAAAAACAGCAGCAGTTGATCCATTCAGATGTAATTTCCGGAAAAATTGATTATTCTCTTTAGCATCATGACAATTATCCTACAGGCAAGAAAACCCATGCGCGTTCTTTTCCTAGGTATTCTCCTTGCCGGCATCAGCCTGTCCGCCGAGGCCAAGTTGTACAAATGGGTGGATGAAAACGGCAATGTCCAGTATTCGGACAAGATCCCGCCAGCCGCAGTGAAGAAGTCCCACGAACGGCTCGACAAGCGCGGCCTGGTCATCGAGAAGAAGGAACGCGCCAAGACCCCGGAAGAAATCGCCGAGGAACAGCGGGTCAGAAAGCTGCAGGAAGAAACCCGGCGTCGCCTGGAAGAACAACGCGCCCGGGATCGGGTATTGCTCAGTACCTACCGCAGCGAAGACGATATCATCCTGGCCAGGGATGGAAAACTGGCCACCTACGATGCGCAGATTCGCATCACCTACAACAACATCGCCCGTCTGAAGGACCGGCTGTCCTACCAGAAGAAGCGCGCGGCATCACTGGAGCGCCAGGGAAAACCCATTCCCCGGCAGCTGCAAACGGGTATCGAAAACACCCGCCGGGAAATCAACGAGAACTACGCCTCCATTCTGCGCCAGGAAAATGGCAAGAAGCGAATCCGCGCCAAGTACACCCTGGATCTCAAGCGGTTCCGGGAGCTGAGCAAACTGAAGGAAGAAATCCGACCAAAGGCGACTGCCGACACGTCCAGCGCAAAAGATGAAGCCATCGTCAAGACGGTGCTACGTTGCAACACCAAGGCCGAATGCGACCAGCTTTGGGAAAAGGCCAAGAAATTCGCCAGGAAGCATGCCACTACCCCCGTGTACGTGGACGCCGATCATATTTTCATCACACAACCGCCAAGGGACAACAAGGATCTGAGCCTTACCGTCTCGCGACTGAAGGCCAAGGAGCCCAACGCGGAAATCATCTTCCTGGATATCCAGTGCAAGAAGGAAGTGGCCACGGATACCTGGTGCACGCGCAAGGACGCCCTGCGCCTCAGGGAAAGCTTCCGGCCCAGCATACTGAAGGAGGTTGCCGGCAAAACAGGAAAGTAGCCGCCATGGCGGCAGATGTCCGTCCCCGGTTCAGGAAAATATGCCCCTGTCGATAATGCTCCAGTCTGCCTCCCAGCCGGACAGCGGGGAGACATCGAAGCGGGTGCGCAGGAACTGCTGCATGCGCCCTTCGACATAGACCACCAGGATCTCGGCGGCCGCTTCCGAAGACACCGACAGCACCGCGTCCTCGCGCAGACGGGCCTCACGCAGAATTTGCCGGAACTGCATCTGCAGCCGCTCGAAGAACGCCTGGATACGCTCATGGAGCCGTTCGTGCTCCCCCACCAGGGCGTCGCCCAGCAACACACGCACGATTCCGGGGTTGCGCTCGGCAAAGCCCAGCAACAGGTACAGCACCCTGGCGCAACGTTGGCGGGTTTCCCTGTCTTCTTCCATGATCTGGTTGATGCGCGAAAAGATGCCGTCTTCCGCAAAGCTGATCAGGCCCTCATACATGCGGGCCTTGCTGGGAAAATGGCGGTAGAGCGCTGCTTCCGACACACCCACGGCTCGCGCGAGTCCGGCAGTGGTGATCCTGCTGCCGGGGCGCTCTTCCAGTTCCCTGGCCAGCGCTTCCAGGATGGCCTGCTTGCGTTCACCTGCCATGGTCAGCCAATGAGGGTTCCAATCCCCTCATCGGTGAACAGTTCCACCATGACAGCGTGTTTCACCCTTCCATCGATGATATGAGAGGTGGTGACACCGCCACGCACCGCCTCCAGGGCACAGCGTATCTTGGGCAGCATGCCGCCATGAATGGTGCCATCGGCAATTAGCTCGTCTACCCGCATCGGAGAGAGGCCGGTGAGCAGTTCCCCATCCTTGCTCAGCAACCCCTTGGTATTGGTGAGGAGCATGAGTTTCTCTGCCCGAAGCACTTCCGCCACCTTGCCGGCCACCAGGTCCGCGTTGATATTGTAGGAGTGGCCATCATCTCCCACCCCGATGGGGGCAATGACGGGAATGAAGTTTCCCTGTACGAGCAGATCCACAACCGAGGCGTCGATACTTTCCACTTCCCCGACCTGACCGATATCCACATCCGGAGAAGTTCCATCCCCCGGTGCAGGCGATACCTTGAGCTTGCGCGCACGAATCAGGTCGCCATCCTTGCCGGTAAGGCCGACCGCCGCGCCGCCATGGCGGTTGATGAGATTGACGATATCCTTGTTGACCAGGCCACCGAGGACCATTTCCACCACATCCATGGTCTCTGAATCCGTGACCCGCATGCCGCTGATGAACTGACTCTCCTTGCCCAGGCGCTCCAGCAAATTACCGATCTGCGGCCCCCCGCCATGCACCACCACCGGATTGATGCCCACGGTCTTCATGAGCACAACATCCCGGGCAAAACTGTTCTTGAGTTCCTCATCCACCATGGCATTGCCACCGTACTTGATAACGATGGTCTTGCCACGGAAACGGCGAATATAGGGCAGTGCTTCCGCAAGTACACGGGCCACGTTGGTGGCGGCATCTGGTGTCAGGCTCATGTCAAACAGCTACTCGTGAATGAATTGATAATTGACAGGTTGCTGAAAAACACCTGTTATTCAACAGCCTGCCACCACACGGGAATACGCGGCCATTTTCAATAACACCTGGTCATTGAAAATGAAGGAAAGACAAAATTGCATTCCTGCCTTTCCGAATTGAAAAAGTCCGTGGAAGAACTTTTTCAATATCCTGTTGGGAACCAGGCGTCAAAACGGCGCGGCCAACTCCGGGGCCGCTTCCTTGAGCAAGCCCCTGAACTGGTTCTTGATACGTTCCAGTGCCTCATCGCTGCTTGCTTCGAAGCGGAACACCAGGGCCGATTCCGTGTTGGAGGGACGCACCAGCCCCCATGCTTCGGAATACTCCACGCGCAGGCCGTCCATGTCCATGATATCAGCATCGGCGAAATCACCCTTGCCGCGGAAGTAGTCGACGATCTGCCCGGCCTTTCCCTGCGGCGTTTCCAGCCGAATCAGCGGCGTGGCCAGTGCGGGAGAATACTCGGCAAACGCACTGGAAACCGGCACCGACTCGATGGAAAGAATCTCCATAAGACGCGCTGCGGCATACAGACCATCATCGAAGCCATGCCAGCGCTCCTTGATATAGATATGACCACTCTGTTCACCCGCCAGCAGTCCGCCGGTTTCCTCCAGCTTGTCCCTTATGTGTCCATGTCCGGTTTTCCACATGATGGGGCGCCCGCCATTGGCCAGGATCGTCGCAGCCAGGCTGGCGCTGCTGGCAACATCATAGATGATATCGGCCCCGGGATGACGGCGAATGATATCCACCGCAAGCATCATGATGAGCTGATCCGTGGTTATCACCTGCCCCTTTTCATCCACGATGGCCAGCGCATCCCCATCCGCGTCCAGGGCCAGCCCCATGTCAGCCCCCACTGCCAGTACCTCCGCACTCAACGCGCTCAGGTTATCCGGATCCGAAGGGTCCGCGGGATGGTTGGGATAACTGCCATCCGACTCGCAGAACAGGGGGATCACTTCACAGCCCAGAGCCTCCAGCATGCGGGTGGCCAGGGCGCCCGTGATGCCATTACCGCAGTCCAGCACCACTTTCATGCCTTCTATGAGCTGAACGTCTTCCGAAATCGCGCGCAGGTATTCACCACTCAGCTCCCGGCTGTCCAACTGCCCCACGCCACGCCGTGATTCCCCGTTCACCATGCGTCCGCGAAGTTCCCGAAGTTGTTCATCGGAAATCGGCCTGCCTTCCAGGACAATCTTGAAACCGTTGAAATCCGGTGCATTATGTCCACCGGTAACCAGAACCGCGGACGTCGTGGCGGATACGCTGGATGCAAAGGACAGCAACGGCATGGGAGCCATCTCCGCATCTATCACGTCACAACCGGAAGCAAGGATGCCGGCAATCAGGGAAGCAGCATAGGCGTCGCTTCCGGGTCGGTTGTCACGCCCGACATAGATGCTGCTGCCACCCGCTTCCTGCACCATGCTGCCCAGCACCAGGCCAATTGCCTGGGACATCTCTTCATTGATATCCATGCCACTGCGACCGCGGATCAGGCTGGAGCGGAACAGGAACTCCGGCACATTCTCTTCGGAAATGCGCACCGGCTCCTCGGAGGAGGTCTCCTCCAGATCACTGGCCACCAGGCTGGGCTGCCCCGCCTTGTTCTCCTTGTGCTCCGCGGCAATAGCCGCGGCGCGCGTCGCCTGGGCGTAACGCGTGAGGATTTCCACCGCAGGCTGGGATTCAACCAGTCGCGGAATCTGGGTAACGCTCCCCTTTCTCTTGAGGGTCGCGTCCACGAGCGCCACCATCATGCCCATGTCCGCCTTGTAATCACGCCCCAGGCGCTGGTAAGCCCAGTAGATGGCCAGCAGAAGCAGGACGATACTTCCCCCGGCAAGACCCGCGAGAACAGGAATGGGCAAGCCCGCAATGCCGCCCGTGAAATAACGGATTTTCCACAGCGTACCCTTTACCGGCAGGCTTCCGAGCTGGCTGCCCCCCGATTTTCCGGCACTGAGCAGAGGCAGGTTCTTGTCCTGTTCCAGCACCAGGCCGATATTCTCCGAACTGAATCCCTTGAACCTTGCCGACATCAGTTTCATGGGAAATGCCGCAAACAGGACGCCTCCGAGCTTGCCGCCGTTGGTGACGGGAACCGCAAGCAGGAAATAACTCTCTCCCTTTGCATCCTTCAACGCTTCAACGGGCACCATTTTCTCCAGGCTGCGAACCTGCTGATACATTTCGGCTGCCGCGAAACTCCCATGCAGGGTTTTCTGAACCTTCTCATCGTCCCAGCCCCTGGCGGGAAGCAGTCGAACCCACAGGGCATCGGGCAGTTTCTTCTGCAGTGTCACCCCGACCTTGTTCATGACGCCGTCACCGCCGGATGAGGCCTTGCGAACATATTCACTGTCAGCAACAACCCTGACCATATCCGTTTTCCCGGTCACCACGGCGGATACGTACTGCTGAAAAGTTTTTGCCACGAATCCCGCCGCTTCCCGCAACTTGTCGGCGGCATTGCGCTCGCTCAGCCAGCTCTGTCCCGCCACCAGCCCGGAAACCGCAAAAACCGCGATAACCAGTACGGGAATAAAGTAATGGAATATGGTGCGCGGAGTGCCAGTTGTGGACGGCAAATTGCCCACGGGATCCGACACCTCGTCCTTCTTTTTCTTTCCTAGCATTTTCCTTTCTCCCCTTTCACGCAGTTCCCCCCTGTTTCTTCCATAATCACCGTTGTTGGTATTGTTCGGCCAGGATACCAATCAACTCCCGAGCAAGGCTTTTCTTGTCCTGCACCGGCAGTGTCGCTTCTCCACCCGGCCAGAGAACCAGCAAGGCATTCTGCTCCACGTCAAATCCCAGCTCCTCTCCGACCAGGTTGGCCGCAATCATGTCCAGCCCCTTTTCCGCCAGCTTGGTTCCGGCATTGTCAGCCAGTGCGCCGGTCTCCGCCGCGAACCCCAGGGTAAAGGGGCCATTCTCCATGGCGGCCACGTCGGCGAGAATGTCCGGGTTCTTCACCAGCGTCAGTTCCATGCGCTCCGCGCTCTTCTTGATTTTCTGATCCGCCGGATTCGCGGGGCGGTAATCCGCAACCGCGGCACAAGCGGCAAACACATCCACTCCCCGCAGGTTGTCGAACACAGCCTCGTGCATCTGCCGGGCGGACTGAACATCGATGCGCCGCACCCCGGCCGGCGTATCCAGCTTTACCGGGCCGGCCACCAGGAGCACTTCAGCACCCTGCTCGGCAAAGGCTTCCGCCAGTGCAAAACCCATTTTCCCGGAACTCCTGTTGCTGATAAAACGCACAGGATCCACGGGTTCACGAGTCGGACCCGCGGTAACCAGCACCCTCTTTCCGGCAAAAAGCCGGATTTTCCGAGGGTACATCAACATGGAAACAATTTCAGCCGCTTCCAGCATGCGCCCGGGCCCTGTATCTCCGCAGGCCTGTTCACCGGAGGCCGGACCAAGCACCTGCACACCCCGCTCCGTCAGCAGGGACATATTGGCCCGGGTTGCCGGATGCTGCCACATATTGATGTTCATGGCCGGCGCCACCATCACCGGCGCAGGCGTCGCCAGGCAGAGAGTAGACAACAGGTCGTCACCCAATCCATGGGCCATACGCGCGAGAAAGTCCGCACTGGCGGGCGCGATGAGCAGGTGGTCCGCCCAGCGCGCCAGTTCGATGTGCCCCATGGCGGCTTCATGTTCCTCATCGAACAGGCGGACGCGCACCGGCTGCCCCGTCACCGCCTGGAAGCTCATGGGCCCCACGAACCGCGTCGCCGCTTCGGTCATGACCACGCGGACATTGACTCCCGCCTTGCGAAACAACCTGGCCAGCTCGACGCTCTTGTAGGCGGCGATACCACCGGTTACTCCCAGCAACAGATTGTTTCCGGCTTCAATGCCCTTCACGTATCACCAAGAACTGTGTGACAAAACGATTGGGACATAGGGTACCTGTATGCCGGGAGCTGTGCAAAGACGGGGTTCCCGATCCAGGCTTGCCAGCCCATCCGGCCACTGGAGTATACTGTGACAGCCTGCGGGGCAAGGCATCTGAACAACCGGAATTTCGATACTTCAGGGATTTGAAGAAATGGCGATCACGGACTGGCCGGCGCAGGAGCGGCCAAGGGAAAAACTGCTGCGTTCGGGAGCAAAGTCGCTTTCCGACGCGGAACTCCTGGCGATCTTTCTCAGAACCGGCACCCGGGGCAGAAGTGCCCTGGATCTCGCCCGCGACCTGTTGAAGGAATTCGGCGGCCTGCAGCCATTGCTGGCGGCGGACCGCGAGAACTTCTGCGCCATGCCCGGCCTGGGAGACGCGAAGTTCTGTCAGCTTCAGGCTGTACTGGAGATGGCCCATCGCCACCTCGGGGAATCACTGGCAAGAAACGATGTGCTGACATCACCCGAAGCCACCCGGCGCTACCTGCGTACCCGACTGCAATCCTATCCCCACGAGGTCTTCGCCTGTCTCTTCCTGGACAACCGCCACCGGGTGATTGCTTTCGAGGAGCTGTTCCAGGGAACCATAGACGGCGCCAGCGTCTATCCCAGGGAGGTGTTGCGGCGCTGCCTGCATCACAACGCCGCCGCGGTTATCTTCGCGCACAACCACCCGTCAGGCGTGGCGGAACCCAGCAGGGCCGACGCGCATATCACCCGGCGGCTTAGGGAAGCCCTGTCCCTGGTGGACATCCGGGTACTGGATCACATCGTCATCGGCCATGACCAGTGTGTTTCCCTGGCGGAGCGGGGAATGCTGTAGCTCTGATCTATATGGAAAGACGGCGCAGAGCGGGATCGGGCTCGCTCTGTTCCCAGGCCTGCATGAACTCCTCGGCGAGATTGCGCACCCGTGGCGGATCGTAATAGCTGCCCCGGGCATTGTTCAGGTCATGCCAGAGATTGCGCAGGATGTAGCCGCTTTCGTCCGCCAGAAGAAAGCTGCGCAGATCACCATCGAACTCCGGGGCGCGCCGGCGAATCTCCACGCTGCTGGCCATGTCCTGGGCAAACCGCACCAGGCGGTGCCCGCCTCTTCCCAGCTCCGTGGTATCGGCAACCAGGAGCCGGATGCGGGTATTGGCATGACGGATGATGAGCCGCCTCACCGCCTCCACGAAACAGGCCTGATTGTAGATCTCCGGGTTCAGACGGTGGGAATAGACCAGCAACCTGCGCCGGCAACCCTCGCCCATGGCGCAGCCATGCCGGCGCAAATCTTCAAGACCGGAAATACGCCATTCGCCAGCAGTTGTTCCCAACACTCCGAGGTCACCCATGCACACACCCGCCCGTGATGGCGGTACAGGCCATTTCAGGCCACGCCAGCACATCTTCCACTTGAATGACGCCAATCATAGACCAATTCTTGCCCTCGCTTCATTGCTCCTTCCGGATACTGAACCGGCCAAACGCCGCTTTCACGCAAAAGAAATTTGC
The DNA here is from genome assembly GCA_964636335.1 of uncultured Sedimenticola sp. Taxonomy (GTDB): domain Bacteria; phylum Pseudomonadota; class Gammaproteobacteria; order Chromatiales; family Chromatiaceae; genus Thiolapillus. Next base: position 29,482 of record CAZWRE010000082.1, read on the forward strand.
CATTCCGCCGTGCCTCTGGTATAAATTCGCGTCTTTTACGGCCCAAGGTGATTCCTTGGGCGTGTTGAACCAGTTGATTCGAGGCTAGAACCATGTCCAAAGTGTGCCAGGTCACAGGCAAGCGCCCGGTTACCGGAAACAATGTTTCCCACTCCCACAGGAAGACCCGTCGTCGTTTCCTGCCCAACCTCCATTACCATCGTTTCTGGGTGGAGAGCGAGCAGCGCTGGGTTCGTCTGCGCGTCACTGCCGCAGGCATGCGCACCATCGACAAGAAGGGTATCGACGCCGTTCTCGCGGAAATCCGCGCCCGTGGCGAAAAGGTTTAAGGGAGAAGATCATGGCAAAGGCAGTTCGTGAAAAGATTCGCCTGGTATCCAGCGAAGGTACCGGACATTTCTACACCACCACCAAGAACAAGCGCACCCAGACCGGCAAGATGGAGATCAAGAAATACGATCCCAAGGCGCGCAAACACGTAATGTACAAGGAAGCCAAGATCAAGTAAGTTTCCTTGATCAAGCTGCAAGAACCCCGCCCTGTGAGCGGGGTTTTTTATGTACAGGATGTACGGTATGCCGCGGGCGCAGGG
>CAZWRE010000083.1:0-7116 GCA_964636335.1 uncultured Sedimenticola sp.
CCTTTCCGCCCGTAGCTCAGCTGGATAGAGCGCAGCCCTCCGGAGGCTGAGGTCAGAGGTTCGAATCCTCTCGGGCGGGCCACATTGAAAAGCCCGCCTTGAGCGGGCTTTTCAATGTGGTATGCCCGGGGGCCGATTTGAGCCTCTTCAGGTTCGACAGAAGGGCAGGAAAGCCCTTCTGGACGCCGGCATCGGCCGGCGCCCCGCAGGGGTGGCACTCAGGCGGGCTCGTCTTTTTCCGCTTCTTCCTCGCCGGGGGGCTGCCGGTCTTCCGCAGTGTCTTCCGGCTCCGATTCCACCTGGGTATAGGTGCTGGCATTGGCCAGTCCCAGCACGGTTTCCCTGTCCCGCTTGTCCTTGATGGCTTCGAAGAAGGAATATTCGCCGTCTGTTACCGTGCGGGAGGTTTCGTCCAGCTCACTGGCCAGTTCCTGCACGCTGCGCACCACGCGGATGAGCTTTTCACCGGATTTCGATACCGAGAACATGTTGTTGAGTTTTGTTTCGCGGATTTCCAGTTGAAGCTGGGTGAGAGATTCCTGCAGCTCCTCCACGCCGACCCTGAGGTCGTCGCGTTCTTCAGTCAGTGTCTCAAGTTGTGCCTGCAGGCGCGCCACTTCCTCCGCATGACGTTCCTGCAGTTCGTGAATGCGCTGTTCCCTGTTCTGTTCCAGATCCTCGCGCAGGGTGGAGAGGGCGTCCTGGTGTTCCTTTTTCAGGGTGGTGATGAATTCCGCGGCTTCGGATTTGATTTCCCTGATCTCGCTGACGCGGCGCTCTTCCTGTTCGCCGAGCAGGCTGTTGTGGTGTTCGGTCAGCTTGGCAATCTGTTCCTCGTGGGATTTCTTCAGTTCGTTGAGATTGTCCAGGTTGTCGGCGTTGAGCTTGTCGATGAGGGTGTTGTGTTCGTTGCGCAGGCGCTCGGTCTGTTCGGCGTGGGTGGACTTGAGTTTCTTGATCTCGTCCGACATCGTGCGGTGGAGGACATCAATCTTTTCCGCCTGTTCCTTGCGAATCTTTTCCAGGGCTTCTTCCGAGGCCGCGGCGGCTTCTTCCAGGGCCTGCTCCTTGCGCTTGCGTTCTCCCGATTTTCCCATGGCGTAGCCTGTCCAGGCGCTGGCGATCACCAGTATGACAATGATGGCTATGACCGGAACGGTCAACAGTGCTGAAAGATCCATGTGTATTACCTTATGCTGAATAACTGATGGATGTATTCGTGGAGCATAAGAGTGCGACGGACAAATGTCCATGGCTTCTGTCTCGGGTTTTCCGAGATTGCCGCCGTGTGGTTAATCCAGATCAATACCCTGCCGCCTCATCTCCTGAGCCACCGCCGGTGTGACAATGGAAGTCTGACTTACTGGAGGTGAACATGCAAAGTATTGATCTTGACGAGATTCTCATGGGAATCACCGCCATGGGGCTGGCCATGAGCGCCGTGCTCTGGCTGCTTTTCGGCCTCTGAAGGCAGAACTGCTACACTTCGCTCATCGTCAACCCGTTTCTCCCCATGACATGAGTGTACAAACCCGGGCCGCCGGGCAGGAACAGGCGCTGCTTCCCATCTACCTGGAAAACATGCGCCAGCGCTTCAAGTCGGAAATCAACCGGCTGACAGGGGGCGATATGGCAAGAATGCTGGAAGCTGAGCCCCAGGCGGCAGACCTGGCCTTCCTGATGACCTATGTCTATGCCTGGCACTGGCTGCGCCAGCATGTGCCTGATGCCTACCGGGCGCCCCTGCTGGCGGCCTTCAAGGGCGGTAGCAGAGCATTTCTCATGGACCTGCTGGAGTGTTCCGAATCGGCTGAGGCTTTTGTTCGGGGCTATGTCCGCCACTGGCTTGCCACGCCCGGACCGGGACCCGCCCAGCGGGAACAGTTGCTGAGGCTGCTGGCGGCCCGGGAAGATGATGAACATGCCCTGGTGGAACAGGTGATGGCGTTGTGGAAGGGTTTTGGACTGTTCGGGGAACCGGATGCGAGGGTGTATGCTCGGATTGCCGCGGACGAACGCAGCCGCTATGGGGAAATACTCGATGAAGCAGATAGAAAAAGGTTGGAACTGGTAGATAAATTACCGGATAAGGCAGGAAAATCTGCGAAATTTTCCAAACTCGGCATGATACCCCACATGGGCTGCCCCCAGACATGCCGCCACTGCATGTTCATCTGGCGGCCTTTCGTGAAAGGGCGGGAACAGGCCGGCCAGCTCTATGATCTGGTGGATGCGCACACGGACAGCGTGCTGTTCACCGGCGGCGATCTTACCCGTCATATGGAGCATTTCCACGAAGGCATGCGCCGCATGCGCCATGTACGTACCTTTGCCATTCTCCTCAATGGGGATTTTGCCGATGACCGGCAGGCGGTGCGCGACATGCTGGGCGAAATGGAAAAGGCCGTCAGGGGGCGGCCCGCCGGCTGGCCCAGGGCCCGGGTGCTGTTGCAGATCAGTTTCGACGAGTTCCACCAGGAAGTGATCCCGGACAAGAAAGGACGGTTGAAGGAACGCATCCCTGTGGCAAAGATTGCCAACATCGTCGAACAGGCGCCAAGGTATCCGGATATTCAGCTTGCCTTGTTGCACAAGCAGAACCCGCTGAATTTCTCCATGGACCTGTTCCGCAAGGGCGTGTTCGGCCGTCTGGTGGCGGAGCTGGGGCGGCGGGGCCACCAGGTGCGGGTGTTGTCCACGGCCCCTTCCGAGCGGCTCAAGATCAATCCGCTCACCGGTCAGCGGGGGCCGCTGGTGAAGGACGCCAGTTTTGTTCTGGAGCGTTATCCCGACAGCCCCATTCTCCTCACCAGCTCCACCATCGACGCCTACGGCCGGGCGGAGCTGCTGGAACCGGGGGAGGCCGTGCGCGAGAAGGAATTTCTGGCCCAGGTGCTGGGGCGGGAAAAATCACCGGGGCAGGGGTTTGATACGGATCTCATGTTTTGGTTCAACGGCTGGGCCACCCTGTTTTCTGCAGTGCATGTCTGCCTGGGAAATGTCTATGAAGAAGGTGCGGACAAGGTGCTGGCCCGCCAGGCCCGGGACCCCCTGAGCCAGGCCCTGGCGGACTTCGACCGTCGGCTGCTGGATTTCTACGCGGAAAAAAGGGACGATCTGCGGGAACGGATCGAAAAGGCCACAGGTCCTCATCACCTGTTCCATGTCATTACCCAGGATGCGGACATGCGCCTGCACATGACGCGCAGGCTGTTGCAGCAGTCGCTATAATCGCTCCCCTTTTCGTTTCAGGAAGTGCCCCCCATGTGGTTCAGAAATCTCAGCCTCTATCGTTTCACCAAGCCCTTTGAACTCACGCCCGAGGAACTGGAGGAGCAGTTGGCCGCCCGGCCCTCCCGTCCCCTGGGCGATCTGGAGCCGGCCTTCACGGGCTGGACTGAACCACTGGGAGAAGAAGGTGCGCAACTGGTGCATGCGTCGGGAAACTGCATGATGGTATGTGCCCGCAAGGAAGAAAAGATTCTTCCGGCGGCCGCGGTGAGGGAATTGCTGGAAGAAAGACTTGCCCAAATCGAGGAAAAGGAAGGCCGCCGGCCGGGTGCGAAAGCCCGACGGGAGCTGAAGGAAAACATCATCTTCGAAATGATGCCCCGGGCCTTCAGCAAGAGCAGCCGCCAGTATGCCTATATCGACCACAAGCACGGCTGGCTGGTGGTGGATACGGCCTCCGCCACCCGGGCCGAGGAAGTGATCAGCCTGTTGCGGGAATGCCTGGGCAGTTTTCCCGTGGTGCCCCTGGCCACGGAAGAGGCGCCGGTGGATGCCATGACCCAGTGGCTCAAGGATGGCGCAGCCCCGTCGAAGCTGGAGATCGGTGACGAGTGCGAGCTGCGTGACCTTGTGGAAGATGGTGGGATCGTGCGCGTGCGCAGGGAAGACCTGTTCTCTGATGAAATCCAGGCCCATGTGCGGGCGGGCAAACGGGTGATGAAACTGGCCCTGACCTGGCGGGAGCGGGTCTCCTTCGTGCTGGATGAGCATCTCATCCTGCGCCGGCTGCGTTTCGAGGATGTGGTGCTGGACGAAGCCGGGGAAAGCGGGGCGGAAACCCATGCCCAGCGTTTCGATGCGGATTTCGCGCTCATGACCGGGGAGTTCTCCCGCTTCCTGCCGGCCCTGTTCGACCTGTTTGGTGGGCTGGAAGAAAAGGATTGACCGTGTTCGACAAGGAAGACCTGCTCAAGCTGGCCAAGACGCCCATGCCTTTCGGCAGGTACAAGGGCAGGGTGATTATCGACCTCCCCGAGTCCTATCTGTTATGGTTTTCCAGCCGGGGCTTTCCCGAAGGCAAGTTGGGTCAGCTCATGCAGTTGGCTCTCGAAATCAAGACCAACGGCCTGGAATATCTCATCGAACCCATGAAACAGTTGCCCACATTGCATTGAACCTCCATATCGCCAGTCTCCTCTCTTCCGCCCTGTCTGCCTTGCCCCTGGCCGCCTGGTGGGGGTGGCATGACAGGGGGGACTGCTGGCTGCCCTTTTCCCTCCTGCTGCCGGTAACGGGCTTCATGACCCTGAATATGCTGGAAACCGCCCTCATGCGCCGCCGGGCCCTGGTTGGCATGTACCTGAAGCCGGAAAGTCTGGCGGCGCGGCTGTTGTGCCGCAGGTTCGTCCTGGTTGCCTGGCAGGTGATCAAGGCCGTGATGCTGGGCCTGGTGCTGTTCACGGAAGCGCCGCGCTGGCCGGCCTGGTTGTGGCTGGTGTTGGGCATTGACCTGTTGCTGCTGTTGCCGCTGTATTGGCGCGTCCGTATCTGGCTGGAATCCCAGGTGCGGGCGGGACGCCGGAACATCATGGCCCGGCGTCTGTTGCTGCCGGTGAACACCGGCCTGTTGGTGCTGGCTATCGCCGTGGGGCAGATGCTCGCGCCCCGGCCGGACTATTCCCGCATGGACTGGGAAGCAACCGCCGCGCATGCCGCTGGGCAGGTGGGGGTGCAATGCGGGTTCATTGCCCCGGTAGCACGCCTGGCGGCCATGCGTGATGCCCTGGCGGAACGTCTGATACAACGCATGCCTGGCAATACCTGGATCATGATGGGGACATGGCTGGCCTATTTTCTCTGGTCGGGGCTGGTGTTCTGGGCCTGGACCCGTTTGATCCTCGGTGGCCTGGGGGTGAGGGATTCCCTGGATTTCCTGGAGGACAGGCGTTGTGACTGAACATGCCGGAAAGGTGGGCCGCGGTTTCTGGCTTGGTTTTGTCTCGGTGATTCTGCTGCTTGCCCTGGCGGCGGGTTTCGCCCTGTTGAAGGGCGGCCGCCAGCTCGCGGAAAAACAACTGCCCCAGGCGCCTCCGCAGGTGCAGAAGCTGTTGTACCTGGTGCTGAATGGCCGCCACTACGTGGTTCCCGAAGCCAGCCGCGTGGAGCTGTCCCTGGCGTTGCAGGAGCATTTCGGGGCTGAACAGCGGGATCAGCAGCAATGGCTGGAAGAACGCATCGACAGAGCCGTTGATGCAGCCTTCGCTCCCGTGCATGACCGGGTGGGAGATTTTGCCGACTGGTATTACTCCCTTACCGGGGAATACCTGCGGTATGCCCATGCCATCGGTGGCGACATGGGCGGGTATCTGCAGGAAAAACTCGAAGCCATGGTATTCGTTCCCTCGGCCCTGGATGCCAATCTGGACAACATGTTCGAGGCGCTGAATGCCGACGCGGCCAGCCGGCTCGAGCGGGCCGGCAGTCGGCTGGCAGGGAACCTGGAGCTGTTGTTCAGGGACTACGCCCGCCCCCTGGGGGCCGGTGAACCCCTGCTGGGTGATGCCCTGGATCTGGATGCCCTGCTGGCAGACAGCCTGACCATCTCCCGCAAGGATATCAACCGTCAGCTCATCAGCGCCCTCGCGGCCACGGGCACCGGGGTGGCCGTGGCCAAGGGCCTTGGGGCGGTGGTGATGAAGAAGACCCTGGCCAAGGTGGCCGCCACCAAGAGCTTCCATCTTGCCGCCGGCCTGCTGGGCAAGCTGGCGGCCAAGTCCGCGGTGAAAGGCGGTGGCGTGCTCGCCGGCGCGGGGAGCGGGGCAGCCCTGTGTTCAGCCACGGGACCAGGTGCCGTGGTCTGCGGCGTCGTGGGCGGATTGATTGCCTGGCTGGTGGTGGACAAAGTGGCCATCGAGCTGGATGAGGCCCTCAACCGTGAGCAGTTCGAGGCGGATATCCATATGGCCATCGATGAACAGCAGGCCCAACTCAAGCAGGGGTTGCTGGATGTCTATGGCGGATTGCTGGAGAAGCAGTTGGCTCCCCTACACCAATCAGCGACGAACCTGGGAGTGCCGCCGGGAAGGCGGCGCCCTGTTGATGATTTCTAGTCCGTATTTTCCCAGGAACGCCAAAATCTACCGCTTACCGGAATGTCCCCCCGAAACTCCGTATTCTTGCAACTCATCCGGGCTTGTCTGCGGTATCTCCCTGTGGGAGGCCCGCCTCGGGCCGATGGGGTGTGGTGAGGCGCTGCTGTTTGAACCGGGACCGGGCTTTCCCTGCCCGTTTCCTCCTCGGCATCGGAAAACGCGGTTTCCCCATGCCTCCGCTTCGCGCCGCACGTCCCTGTGCGGGGTCGCGGCGAGGGCGCCGCTGCCTGTTTGAACCGGAAACGGGCTTTCCCTGCCCGTTTCCTCATCGGCATCGGAAAACGCGGTTTCCCCATGCCTCCACTTCGCACCGCACGTCCTTGTGCGGGGGTCGCGGCGAGGCGCCGCTCCTACAATCCCCCGTAGGAGGCCCGCCCCCGGGCCGATGGGTCGTGGCGGAGCGCCCCTGCCTATTTGGACCGGAAACGGGCTTTCCCTGCCCGTTTCCTCATCGGCATCGGAAAACGTGGTTTCCCCATGCCTCCGCTTCGCGCCGCACGTCCTTGTGCGGGGGTCGCGGCGAGGGCGCCGCTCCTACAGCTCCCGTAGGAGGCCCGCCCCCGGGCCGATTGGTCGTGGCGGAGCGCCGCTGCTTGTTTGAACCGGAACCGGGCTTTCCCTGCCCGTTTCCTCATCGGCATCGGAAAACGTGGTTTCCCCATGCCTCCACTTCGCGCCGCACGTCCTTGTGCGGGGGTCGCGGCGAGGGCGCCGCTCCTACATCCCCTGTAGG
>CAZWRE010000084.1:0-8983 GCA_964636335.1 uncultured Sedimenticola sp.
ATGGTCTGGTGACCGCCTTCCGCCGTGGCGGTGACCACCACTTCCTTCGGGTTGCCGTCGGCCAGGCCGGTGATGGAGTAGAGCTCCTTGCCGGACAGGCCCAGGGTTTTCGGCGTTTCACCTTCCCGGAACTGGAGCGGCAGAATGCCCATGCACACCAGGTTGGTGCGGTGGATGCGTTCGTAGGATTCGGCGATGACCGCGCGCACGCCCAGCAGCTTGGGGCCCTTGGCGGCCCAGTCACGGGAGGAGCCGGAACCGTATTCCCTGCCGGCGATGACGATGGCGGGGGTGTCCGAGGCCTGGTACTTCATGGCGGCATCGTAGATGGACATCTGCTCACCGTCCGGCAGGTGCAGGGTCACTCCGCCCTCGGTGCCGGGGGCCAGCAGGTTGCGCAGACGGATATTGGCGAAGGTGCCGCGCATCATCACTTCGTGGTTGCCCCGGCGGGAGCCGTAGGAGTTGAAGTCCCTGGGTTCCACGCCGTTCTCCCGCAGGTATTTGCCCGCGGGGGAGTCCGCCTTGATGGCGCCGGCGGGAGAGATGTGATCCGTGGTCACCGAATCGCCCAGCAGGGCCAGCACCCGGGCGCCATGGATATCGCGGATTTCACCGGCTTCCATGCTCATGCCGCTGAAATAGGGCGGGTTGCGGATATAGGTGGAATCTTCGTTCCAGGCAAAACGCTGGCCTTCGGCGCCTGACAGGCCGTTCCAGTTGGCATCGCCTTCGAATACATTCTCGTAGGCCTTGTGGAACCCTTCCTGGGTGACATTGGCGGCCATGGCCTCGTTGACTTCCCGCTGGCTGGGCCAGATGTCCTTGAGGAACACGGGATTGCCGTCGTTGTCCGTGCCCAGGGGGTCCTTGTACAGGTCGATGTCCATGGTGCCGGCCAGGGCGTAGGCCACCACCAGGGGCGGAGAGGCCAGGTAGTTCATACGTACTTCGGCATGTACCCGCCCTTCGAAATTGCGATTGCCGGAGAGCACGGCGGTGACCGTCAGGTCGCCCTCGGCAATGGCTTTCGACACCGCTTCGGGCAGGGGGCCGGAATTGCCGATGCAGGTGGTGCAGCCGTAACCCACGATGTCGAAGCGCAGTTTTTCCAGGGGTGCGAGCAGACCGGCATTGCGCAGGTAATCCGTGGCCGCCAGGGAGCCGGGGGCCAGCGAAGTCTTCACCCAGGGTTGGGTGTTCAGCCCTTTTTCCACGGCCTTTTTGGCAACCAGGCCGGCGGCGATCATCACCGAGGGGTTGGAGGTGTTGGTGCAGGAGGTGATGGCGGCGATGACCACGTTTCCGTCCTTCATTTCCACTTCCGTGCCGTCGATGACGGTCTTGACCGGTCCCTTGCCTTCTATGCCGGCCTGGGACTTGAGGCTGTCCAGGTCGCGCTGGAAAACCGGTTTGGATTCGCGCAGTTCGATACGGTCCTGAGGCCGCTTGGGGCCGGAGATGCTGGGCACGATGGTGGAAATATCCAGTTCGAGTTTTTCTGAATAATCCGCAAATTGCGAGTCATTTCTCCACATTCCCTGCGCTTTGGCGTAGGCTTCCGTCAAGGCGATATGTTCTTCCGGGCGGCCGGTCAGGCGCATGTAGTCCAGGGTTTCCTCGTCGATGGGGAACAGGCCGCAGGTGGCGCCGTATTCCGGGCCCATGTTGGCGATGGTGGCGCGGTCGCCCATGGGCAGATGGCTGAGGGCGTCGCCATAGAATTCCACGAACTTGCCCACCACGCCGTGCTCGCGCAGTTTCTGCACAATGGTCAGTACCAGATCGGTGGCGGTGGCGCCTTCGGGCAGGCGGCCGGTGAGCTTCATGCCCACCACCTTGGGCACCAGCATGGAAATGGGCTGGCCCAGCATGGCGGCCTCGGCCTCGATGCCGCCCACGCCCCAGCCCAGCACGCCCAGGCCGTTGACCATGGTGGTGTGGGAGTCGGTGCCCACCACCGTGTCCGGGTAGGCCTGGAGCACGCCGTTGTTCTCCTGGGCGAAGACCACCCGGGAAAGAAACTCCACGTTCACCTGATGCACGATGCCCGTGTCTGGTGGCACCACCTTGAAGTTGTTGAAGGCCTGCTGACCCCACTTGAGGAACTGGTAACGCTCGCGGTTGCGCTCGAACTCGATTTGGGCGTTCCGTTCGGCGGCGTCAGGCACGCCGAACGTGTCCACCTGCACCGAATGGTCGATGACCAGCTCGGCCGGTTGCAGGGGGTTGATCTTCTCGGGATCACCCCCCAGTTCGGCGATGGCGTCGCGCATGGCGGCCAGATCGACCACGGCGGGTACGCCGGTGAAGTCCTGCATCAGCACCCGGGCGGGGCGGTACTGGATCTCCTGGCTGGGTTCGGCCTGGCTGTCCCAGTTGGCCAGGGCCTCGATGTCGGCTTTGGTGACGGTCACGCCGTCTTCGTTGCGCAGCAGGTTTTCCAGCAGGATCTTGGTGGCGAAGGGCAGGCGGGCGCTGCCGTCGATGGCGTCCAGGCGGTAGATTTCATAGGTCTTGCCGCCGGCTTCCAGGCTGTCCCGGGCGTTGAAGCTGTTGCTCATGGGATAAAAACTCCGTCAAATCGCGTGAAATGCCGGAGATTTTATCCTGATTTGACCCCGGAAGGGGCTAAAAGTTGTTTGTCAGGGCGTTCCTTCCGGGTTGTTCCGAGGCACTGGTGCTTGATTGGGGGTCTTGTATTCTTCGTCCTGAATGAAGTTGCCCGCTTCTTTTTTTGCCGCCTCGTAGACTTCTCCGGTTTTCTGTTTGGCCACCTCATAATATTCGCCGGTCTTCTGCTTGGCGGTTTCGTAGTATTCACCACTTTTCGCCGCCACAACCTGTGCGGCTTCCGCGGCGTCCTCTTTGACTTCGTTATAGGCTTCCACGGTTTTTTCCTTCGCGATTTCGGCACCGTGTTTGATGTCCTTGCCCACGGCGACGGCCGCCTCCTTGGTTTCCTTGGCGGCTTCCTTGATTTCCTGCTTGGCTTCGTCCGAACAGGCCCCGAGGAGCAGGGCGACGGTGGTGATGGCAATGACAGGGTGACGGATGTTCATGTTTCTTCCTCCAGAAGTTCATGGGCTGCTTTCAGTAGCCGTTTTTGTCGGGTAAGCAAGTGCCAGCGTTTGCCTCCGCACTGATACCACAGGTGCGCGGCACGCACCCCGGCCAGCAGCGCGCAGCGAATCCGGGCTGCGACATCCGGGGTGTTGAGCAGTTCCGGTTCTCCCTGAACCATGATGCGTGGTGACATGGGGCTGATGTGGTTCTGGTAGATGTTGGCCAATTGGGTGTATCGGGTGCTGGGTTCGAACTCGAAGGCGTCTGCCCGGGACTGGAAGTCTTCCAGATCCCGGCCCAGGGCGGCAAGCCGTTGCGGATCGGAAATCAGTTTGCGGCCCAGTTGCAGCAGCCGGATGCTGTACTGGGTGAGTTCCGGGTTGCGGTCTGCCGGGGATTCCAACTGGGTGATGAAATGGCGCAGCCCCAGTGCCACGCCTCTTGTCCCACCGAATACGGCGGCCACGGATTCCGGGTGTGTCTGGAACAGGCTGCCGATACTGGCTTCCAGGGCTTCCTCGTCCGTGCGTCCGTAACGGGCCAGCTCGAAGGTCAGCCTGGCGGCCTGAAAGACGCCGCCCAGAATCAAGGCATGGTCTCTGTCCGTGTAGGTTCTGCTCATGAGCGAATGATACCCCCGCCCAGGCATTCCTGTCCCTGGTAGAGAACCACGGATTGTCCCGGCGTGATGGCCCGTTGGGGTTGATCGAAGACCACGGTCATTTCGTCGCCGTGGATATGCGCTTCGCAATCCTGCAGGGGCTGGCGGTGGCGGCAGCGGGCCTGGCAGCGCAGAGGAGAATCCGGGGCCTGTCCGGCGGTCCAGTGTAGCTGTTCCGCTTCCAGTCGCGAGGAAAACAGCAGGGGATGGTCATGGCCCTGGACGGCAATGAGCACGTTGTTCTCCAGGTCCTTTGCCGCCACGAACCAGGGGGCTTCACTGCTGCCTTTCACCCCGCCTATGCCCAGTCCCTGGCGTTGGCCGATGGTGTAGTACATGAGTCCCTGGTGTTCACCGATGAGCTGTCCCTCGGGTGTGCGAATCTCGCCGGGACTGGCCGGCAGGTAATTGGCCAGGAAATCCCGGAAGCGCCGCTCGCCGATGAAGCAGATGCCGGTACTGTCCTTCTTGCGGTAGTTTGCAAAACCGGCCTGGCGGGCCATTTCCCGCACCCGGGGTTTGTTGTAGTCGCCCAGGGGAAACAGGCTGTGACCCAGGGCGTGCTGACCCAGCATGTACAGAAAATAGGTCTGATCCTTGTTTTCATCCTCGGCCTGGAGAAGATGGCAGCGGTCGTCGCGGGCCAGTCGGGCGTAGTGGCCCGTGGCGATGTAGTCTGCGCCCATGTCCAGGGCGTGATCCAGAAAGGCCTTGAACTTGATCTCCCGGTTGCACAGCACGTCCGGGTTGGGGGTGCGCCCGGCCTGGTACTCGGCGAGGAAATGGCTGAATACCCGATCCCAGTATTCCGCCGAGAAGTTCATGGTATGCAGGGGAATGTCCAGACGGTCAGCCACGGCCCGGGCGTCGGCCAGGTCTTCGGCAGCGGAGCAGTATTCGGCGTCATCGTCCTCTTCCCAGTTCTTCATGAACAGGGCTTCCACCTGCCAGCCCTGTTCCTTGAGCAGCAGGGCGGCGACAGCGGAGTCCACGCCGCCGGAGAGGCCGAGAATGACTTTGCCCTGGCTCATGAGGGCAGGTAGTGCAGTTGATCCAGGGGGATGCGTCTGCCTTGGCGGTAATCCCGGATGCAGTCCAGCACCATGGGACTGCGCAACCGGGCGGAGCGTTCCCGGATCTGGTCCGGGGTCAGCCAGTGGGTGGCAATGATCTCCCTGTCCAGGCTGTGGCCGGCGAGGATCTCGCCTGCCGCGCCGCAGAAACAGAAACGCAGGTAACTGCGTTCCCGGCCAGGTACCTCGTACAGGTAAATGCCGACCAGGGCTTCGGGAGTGAAGATGCGCGCGGTTTCCTCCAGCATCTCCCGCTGCACGGCCTGAATCAGGTCTTCCCCGGCTTCCAGGTGGCCGGCGGGCTGGTTGAACACCCGGCGGCCATGGATGTCTTCTTCCACCAGCAGAAAACGCTGATCCTTTTCCACCACGGCGGCCACGGTTACATGCGGTTTCCAGGTCATCTGCTCATTTTACCGGGGATGCGCTTCCATTGCCCGGGCTGGAGTTCACCAAGGTGGTAGGGGCCGATGGCCACGCGCACCAGGCGCAGGGTAGGAAAGCCGATGGCGGCGGTCATGCGCCGCACCTGGCGGTTACGGCCTTCCTGGATGCGGATTTCCAGCCAGCGGTCGGGCACGGACTTGCGGTAGCGCACCGGGGGATCCCGGGGCCAGATATCCGGTTCTGCCAGCAGCCGGGCCTGGGCGGGGAGGGTAAGGCCATCCTTGAGTTTCAGCCCCTGTCGCAGGGGCTGTAGATCCTGATCCGATGGGTCGCCTTCCACCTGTACCCAGTAGGTCTTCCAGCTGCGTTTTTTCGGGTGGGTGAGACGATGGGCCAGTTTGCCATCGTCCGTGAGCAGCAACAGGCCCTCGCTGTCCCTGTCCAGACGGCCGGCGGGATAAACGCCTTTCAGGGGAATGTAGTCCGCCAGTACCGGCCGCCCTTCCCGGTCGGTGAACTGGGTGAGAACGCCCCAGGGCTTGTTGAAGAGGATGAGCTGGCTCATGTATGGATGGCAATGATGGTAGAATGCGCCCCGAACTATAGCAAAACAAGGGTATCTGTAGATGTCTTATGAAAAAATCGAAATTCCGGCGGGTGGTGAGAAGATCACCGTGAACGCGGACAACAGTCTGAACGTGCCGAATCGGCCCATCATTCCCTTCATCGAGGGTGATGGCATCGGCGTGGATATCACCCCGGTGATGAAGAAGGTGGTGGATGCGGCGGTGGACAAGGCTTATGGCGGTGACCGGGCCATTGCCTGGATGGAAGTCTATGCCGGTGAAAAGGCGGTCAAGGTCTATGGCGGTGATAACTGGCTGCCGGATGAAACCTTTGATGCGGTCAAGGACTATGTCGTGTCCATCAAGGGGCCCCTGACCACCCCCGTGGGTGGCGGCATCCGTTCTCTCAATGTGACCCTGCGCCAGGTGCTGGACCTGTACGTTTGTCTGCGTCCCGTGCGTTATTTCTCCGGGACGCCCAGCCCCCTGTGCCACCCGGAATACACGGACATGGTGATCTTCCGTGAGAACTCCGAAGACATCTACGCTGGCGTGGAATGGGCGGCAGGCAGTGATGAAGTGAAGAAGGTCATCGATTTTCTGCGCAATGAAATGGGCGTGACCAAGATTCGATTTCCGGAGACTTCCGGTATCGGCGTCAAGCCCGTGTCCAGCGAGGGGACGAAGCGCCTGGTGCGCAAGGCCATCCAGTACGCCATCGACAACGACCGGGATTCCGTGACCCTGGTGCACAAGGGCAACATCATGAAATTTACCGAGGGCGCCTTCAAGGAATGGGGCTACGAGCTGGCGAAGGAGGAATTCGGCGCCGTGGAGATCGACGGTGGACCCTGGTGTTCCTTCAGCAATCCGAACACGGGCAAGGAGATCATTGTCAAGGATGTGATTGCCGACGCCTTCCTGCAGCAGATCCTGCTGCGGCCCAGGGAGTACGATGTGATCGCCACTCTGAATCTAAATGGCGACTACATCTCCGACGCGTTGGCGGCCCAGGTGGGCGGTATCGGCATTGCGCCGGGGGCCAATCTGTCCGATACCGTGGCCATGTTCGAAGCAACCCATGGCACGGCGCCCAAGTATGCGGGGCAGGACAAGGTGAACCCGGGTTCCCTGATTCTGTCCGCGGAAATGATGCTGCGCCACATGGGCTGGACGGAAGCGGCGGATCTCATCATAAAGGCCATGGGCGGCGCCATTCAGGCCAAGACCGTGACCTACGACTTCGAGCGGCTCATGGAAGGCGCGCAATTGCTCAGCTGTTCCGCCTTTGGCGATGCCATGATTGCCCAGATGTAGAACATCTGTTCAACAAGCCGAATGGCAAAAAAAGCCTGCCGGGGAAATTCCCGGCAGGCTTTTTTGTTCGTATAGCTGGTGATAAGGTTATTCTGCAGCGTACTTCAGGTTCTGTGCATGCAGACCCTTGGGGCCCTGCTCGATATCGAATTCTACAGCCTGGCCCTCCTTCAGTGTCTTGTAACCGTCCATCTCGATTGCCGAGAAGTGGACGAATACGTCTTCTTCTCCATCATGCGGGGTGACGAAACCATAACCCTTTGCATTGTTGAACCACTTGACTACACCACTGGGCATGTTGCTCCTCCTACGTTCCTCCGGTGTTGAAAATAATTCTTGTTTTTTTATGGCCGCTACTGTGCGAGCAGCTCATCTGTTGCTCAAAAGTACAAAAAAACTTGCGGCAGGTCAAATACTGAATTCGAGCGGGGTGGGCGGGGGGGTTATTGCTGCTGGTTGGATTCCTCCAGGAGCCTGATGTAGTCGTCCAGTTTGTCCTGGTCTTCCGGAGATATGTCGATGATCTGAAAACCGGACCAGTAACTGTGCCTGGCGTTGGCTTCTTCGTGCCACAGGCAGATCGCGCCCAACGATATGTCGGGGGTTCCGCTTTCCTGGTTGATGATTTGGATCTGGTGGATTTCACCAGCTTCCGGACAAATGCCTTCCGAAAGCATCATGAAGCCCCCCTTGGAGACATTGATCAGAACCCCTAGGACTGAGCCGTCGAGCCTGTCGATGATCTGTATTGTCGATTGTGGCGAAAAGCGATCATATGCTCTCTTGTGCACACTATACTCCCGGGTTCAACCTGTTGTTATCACGCTTTTTTCAAGCATATTTCTGATTGCTGTCATGGCCCGGCTCCAGAAGGACGTATTGACATCCTCAAAATAGACAATGGTTCCTCGCCTGATGCCTTCCACCAGTTCCTTGATGTCCATGAGAGCAACTTTTCTTCCCCGAAAGTTCACGAACAGGAAACGGTCGGAAAAAGGGTTATACCATGACAGCCGGGCTCTCTGCTGTTTTCCGTCTTTATTGAATTCGAACAACGTGTCCTCTGGCAGGTCCCTGAGCTTATTGTACATCTCCAACATTTCTTGGCTGACTTTGGGTTCCAATTTGTGCACTGTTCCTGAAAAATCCAGGGTGACGCGGCCTTCCACCTTTTTTTCCAGGGAATGCACGAAATATTCGATTTCCTTTCCCTTGTGTGGCAACAGGGCGCCAACCTGGGTCCAGATCTGTTCGGAAAGGGTGTCCAGTTGGGGTTTGCGCACGGATCCGTCGAGAATTTCCGTGGAAACACTGAGAATATACTGCCCCAGTTCCTGTGCCTCGTTCCAGGCAGGGCTGTCATCATTGTCCACCCCTTCACGCAGGCGGAGCAGTGTCAGGTAATCGATCCAGACCTGATTGATGAATCCTTCCACATAATCGGGAACGGTATGCCCCGAAAATGTCTTCCGGGTTGCCTTTCTCGCGGTCTCCTTGGCCCGGGACATGAGCTCCTTGCCTTTTTCCGCTTCGCGGCTGTGTTTTTCCAGGATGCTGAATTTTTCATTGAGCCGGGCGGTTTCTTCCTTGAGGAGGTTCGAGTATTTCTCGAAGTCTTCATTCTCCTGCTGTTTCAGTCGGACGATCTGGAACACAATGTCCTTGAGGAAGGGATATACCCCTTCATTGGGGTCTTCCTGGTTCATCCACAGGGCGGAGGCCTCCACTGCTTCGTCCAGAAAACGGCGGGCTGGATGGACTTTTGATGACAGGAAGTCCTTGTCCAGGATGCCGATCTTGATGTAGGGGGTGTGCAGATGCCCCAGCAGCGCCTTGGCGATATCCGGGATGCGTGGATCGTCCAGCATGCGCTCGAAAAGCATGCCCACCAGATCGATGATGTTTTCCTGGCT
>CAZWRE010000085.1:0-12275 GCA_964636335.1 uncultured Sedimenticola sp.
TTCACGAGGCCAAGTCCGTGAACAATAAGCCGACCCTGATCTGCTGCAAGACCGTCATCGGTTATGGCGCTCCCAACCTGTGTGGATCCCACGATTGCCACGGCGCGCCTCTGGGTGACGAGGAGATCAAGGCAACCGGCGAGAACCTGGGCTGGCCTTACGGTCCGTTCGAGATTCCCGATGAAATCTATGCCGGCTGGGATGCGAAGGAAAAAGGCAAGGCGGCGGAAGATGCCTGGGCCGAGAAGTTTGCTGCCTACAAGGCTGCCTATCCCGAGCTGGCGGCCGAGTTCGAACGCCGCATGAACGGTGATCTGCCGGACAACTGGCAGCAGGTGGCAGACGACTACATCAAGGCCACCGACGAAGCGGCGGCCAGCCCCGCCACCCGCCAGGCTTCGCAGAAGGCGATCATCGCCTATGCTGCGGCCCTGCCCGAGTTCCTGGGCGGTTCCGCCGATCTGACACCTTCCAATCTGACCTCCTGGCCGGATTCCAAGACCATCACCGACACCGTGGCCGATGGCAATTACATCTCCTACGGTGTGCGCGAGTTCGGCATGTCCGCCATCATGAATGGCGTGGCCCTGCACGGTGGTTTCATTCCCTTCGGCGGCACCTTCCTGATGTTCTCCGAGTACGCCCGCAATGCCTTGCGCATGGCGGCTCTCATGGGCATCCGCAGCCTGTTCGTGTACACCCATGACTCCATCGGACTGGGCGAGGACGGGCCCACCCACCAGCCCATCGAGCAGATTTCCACCCTGCGCCTGATTCCCAACATGAACACCTGGCGCCCCTGCGACGCCGTGGAGACCGCCGTGGCCTGGAAGTGCGCCATCGAGAAGAAGAGCGGGCCTTCCTGCCTGATCTTCTCCCGTCAGGGACTGCCTCACCAGACACGTTCCGACGACCAGTTGTCCCTCATCGCCCATGGCGGTTATATCCTGCAGGACTGCGACGGTACGCCCGATGCCATCATCATCGCCACCGGCTCGGAAGTCGCCCTGGCCATGGATGCCGCCAAGCAGCTCAGTGACGAAGGCAAGAAGATCCGCGTGGTTTCCATGCCCTGTACCGAAGTGTTCGATGAGCAGGACGAGGAATACAAGGAGTCCGTGCTGCCTTCTTCCGTTACCGCCCGGGTGGCCGTGGAAGCCGGCGTTACCGACTTCTGGTACAAGTACGTGGGCACCGGTGGTCGGGTGATCGGCATCGACCGCTTCGGCGAGTCCGCTCCCGCTGGCGAATTGTTCCCGCACTTCGGCTTCACCGTGGACAACGTAGTTGGCGCGGTCAAGGGTGTAATGTGATTCCCCGGCGTCTTCCCTCGCGGGAAGGCGCCAGTTCGTTTTTTGTTCTTGAAGAAATTGGAGAAAACTTATGACTATCAAAGTCGGTATTAACGGTTTTGGCCGCATCGGCCGCATGGTGTTCCGCGCAGTAACCAACGATTTCCCCGGTATCGAGATCGTCGGCATCAACGATCTGCTGGACGCCGATTACCTGGCCTACATGCTCAAGTACGATTCCGTACACGGCCGTTTCCCCAAGGATGTATCCGTTGATGGCAACAGCTTCGTCGTTGACGGCAAGAAGATCCGCCTGACCGCCGAGCGTGATCCCGCCGATCTGAAGTGGGACGAAGTGGGCGCCGACATCGTTATCGACTGCACCGGCTTCTTCCTCACCGAGGAAGGCTGTCAGAAGCATATTTCCGCCGGCGCCAAGAAAGTGGTCATGTCCGCTCCTTCCAAGGACGGCACCCCCATGTTCGTGTATGGCGTCAACCACAACAGCTATGATGGTCAGGCCATCGTATCCGCCGCTTCCTGCACCACCAACTGCCTGGCGCCCGTGGCCAAGGTTCTGAACGACAACTGGGGCCTGAAGCGCGGCCTGATGACCACCGTTCACGCCGCCACCGCCACCCAGAAGACCGTTGACGGTCCTTCCATGAAGGACTGGCGCGGTGGCCGCGGCATCCTGGAGAACATCATTCCTTCCTCCACCGGCGCCGCCAAGGCCGTTGGCGTG
Organism: uncultured Sedimenticola sp.; assembly: GCA_964636335.1. Taxonomy (GTDB): domain Bacteria; phylum Pseudomonadota; class Gammaproteobacteria; order Chromatiales; family Chromatiaceae; genus Thiolapillus. Next base: position 2,038 of record CAZWRE010000085.1, read on the forward strand.
GTACTGCCCGAGCTGAATGGCAAGCTGACCGGCATGGCCTTCCGCGTGCCCACCTCCGACGTTTCCGTTGTCGATCTGACCGCCGAACTGGAAAAGCCTGCTTCCTATGACGATATCTGCGCCGCCATGAAGGCTGCTTCCGAGAGCGGTGATCTGAGCCGCACCCTGGCCTACACCGACGAGAAAGTGGTATCCACCGACTTCCGCGGCATCGGTCATTCTTCCATCTTCGACGCTGGCGCCGGCATCATGCTGGACGACACCTTCGTGAAGGTGGTTTCCTGGTATGACAACGAATATGGTTATACCTGCAACATGATGCGTTTTGTTGAGCACGTAGCCAACAACTGAGCGTAGTGCGCAGGGCGGGATCTCCCGCCCTGCTTCCGTTCACCGCCCGCAGAATGTTTTGCAAAACTTCCGGTTTTGCAAATCGTTTTGAATTTCAGTCCTGAACCTTCCGTTCAGGTTTCAATATTTTCAGCAGGAGACAGCATTATGTCCGTTATCAAGATGACCGATCTCGATCTTTCCGGAAAGCGTGTACTGATTCGCCAGGATCTCAATGTGCCCGTCAAGGATGGAAAGGTGACCTCCGACAAGCGTATCCGCGCCTCCCTGCCTACCATCAAGCACTGTATCGATGCCGGCGCCAGGGTCATGCTCATGTCCCACCTGGGACGTCCCACGGAGGGTGAGCCTGCTGAAGAATTTTCTCTCAAGCCCGTGGCCGACTATCTCACCGAGGCCCTGGGTCAGGAAGTGGCTCTGGTGAAGGACTACCTGGAAAAAGCCCCCGAGCTGGACGACGGCCAGGTGGTGCTGCTGGAGAACGTGCGCTTCAACAAGGGTGAGAAGGCCAACGACGAGGAACTGTCGAAAAAATACGCTTCCCTGTGCGATATCTATGTCATGGACGCCTTCGGCACTGCACATCGGGCACAGGCTTCCACGCATGGCGCGGGCAAATATGCTCCGGTCGCCTGCGCGGGCCCTCTGCTGGCCGGCGAGCTGGATGCCCTGGGCAAGGCCCTGGACAACCCCGAGCGTCCCATGGCGGCCATCGTCGGTGGCTCCAAGGTATCCACCAAGCTCACCGTGCTGGAGAGCCTGTCCAAGGTGGTGGACCAGCTCATTCCCGGTGGCGGCATCGCCAATACCTTCATTGCCGCGGCGGGCTATAACGTGGGCAAGTCCCTGTACGAGGAAGATCTGGTGGATGAGGCCAAGCGTCTCATGGAAGCGGCCAGGGCCAAGGGAGGCGAGATTCCCGTTCCCACCGATGTGGTGGTAGGCAAGGAATTCTCCGAGAATGCTGAAGCCACTGTAAAGAAGGTGGAAGACGTGGCCGATGACGACATGATCTTCGATATCGGTCCCGAGACGGCGGCGCGCTTCGGCGAGATGATGAAGGCCGCCGGCACAATCGTCTGGAACGGCCCCGTTGGCGTGTTCGAGTTCGACCAGTTTGGCGAAGGCACCAAGACCCTGGGCCTGGCCATTGCCGAATCCAATGCATTTTCCATTGCCGGTGGCGGAGATACCCTGGCCGCCGTGGACAAATATGGCATTGCCGATAAGATATCCTATATATCCACCGGTGGTGGCGCTTTCCTGGAATTCCTGGAAGGCAAGAAGCTGCCCGCCGTCGCCATGCTGGAAGAACGCGCCCAGTCCTGAGCCCATACCCGAGTACCGATAGAGACAATCCATGCCAAGACGCACGAAAATCGTAGCCACCCTGGGACCTGCCACCGATGACCTGAAGGTGCTGGACGAGGTCATTGCCGCAGGGGTGGATGTCGTCCGTCTGAACCTTTCCCACGGCTCCCATGCGGAGCATGCGGAAAGGGCCGAGCGCATACGCAACCGCTGCCGGGCTTCCGGCCGCCAGGTGGGCGTGCTGCTGGATCTGCAGGGGCCCAAGATCCGCATTGGTTCCTTCAAGGACGGGCCCATCCAGCTCGAAGAAGGTGATCACTTCATTCTGGATACGGCCCTGGGCAAGAAGAGTGGCAACCAGGAGCGGGTCAGCGTCACTTACAAGGCTCTGCCCGAAGAAGTCTCCCGCGGCGACACTCTGCTGCTGGACGATGGGCAGATCGTGCTCTGGGTCGAGGAAGTCATCGAAACCGAGGTGCGTTGCAAGGTGACCGTGGGGGGCACCCTGTCCGACAAGAAGGGCATCAACAAGCAGGGCGGCGGACTGTCCGCTCCGGCCCTGACCAAGAAGGACAAGGAAGACATCAAGTTCGCCGCCAGCATAGAAGCGGATTACGTGGCCGTGTCCTTCGTGCGCTCCGCCGACGACGTGGAAGCAGCGCGCAAGCTGCTCACCGAGGCCGGGGGCAAAGGCGGCATCGTCTCCAAGATCGAGCGGGCCGAAGCCCTGGAAGCCATCGAGGATATTATCGACGCATCCGACGCCATCATGGTGGCGCGGGGCGACCTGGGCGTGGAGATCGGCGATGCGGAATTGCCCGCGGTGCAGAAGATGCTCATCAGCAAGGCACGCTCCATGAACTGCGTGGTGATTACTGCCACCCAGATGATGCAGTCCATGATTGAAAGCCCCATTCCCACGCGGGCGGAAGTGTTCGACGTGGCCAACGCGGTCATCGACGGCACGGACGCGGTCATGCTGTCCGCCGAGACGGCAGCGGGCAAGTATCCCGCCAGGGCCGTGGAGGCCATGGTGCGGGTTTGCGCCGAGGCGGAGAAACAGGCCGCAACACGGGTTTCCGATCATCGTCTGCACAGCGTGTTCGGCCGCATCGACGAATCCATCGCCATGGCCGCCATGTACACCGCCAATCACCTGGGCGTGAAGGCCATTGCCGCTCTTACCGAATCTGGCTCCACCGCCAAATGGATGTCGCGCATTTCCTCGGGCATTCCCATCTACGCCCTGACTTCCCATGTGGCCACCCGGCGCAAGGTAACCCTCTATCGCGGGGTGTATCCGGTGAGCTTCGATGTCACCGGCTACAATTCCCAGATGGCCAATGTCGAGGTCATCGAGGAGTTGCGCCGCCGGGGCGCGGTGCGTGATGGCGACCTGGTGATCATCACCAAGGGCGACCTGTCGGGCGTGGAAGGTGGCACCAACGTTATGAAGATTGTGCGCGTCGGGGATGTCTATGTTCCCGAATGCGACTAGGAATACCCGGCTGCCAGCGAGGCTGGCTGCTTTCGATGAATTTGAAATAACCTGAAAAGGAGAGAATCATGGCTCTGATTTCCATGCGTCAACTACTGGATTATGCCGCGGAACACGACTTCGGCATGCCCGCATTCAACGTCAACAACATGGAGCAGGTGCATGCCATCATGCAGGCTGCGGACGAACTGGACAGCCCCGTCATCATGCAGGGCAGTGCGGGCGCCCGTTCCTACGCCGGCGAGCCCTTCCTGCGCCACCTGATTACCGCTGCCGTGGAAATGTACCCGCACATTCCCATTGTCATGCACCAGGATCATGGTTCCGAGCCGGCCGTATGCCTGCGTTCCATCCAGTCCGGTTTCAGCTCCGTGATGATGGACGGCTCCCTGATGGCGGACATGAAGACGCCTTCCACCTTCGAGTACAACGTGCAGGTCACCAAGACCGTGGTGGACATGGCTCATGCCGGCGGGGTGTCCGTGGAAGGTGAACTGGGTTGTCTGGGGTCCCTGGAAACCGGCGAGATGGGCGAGGAAGACGGCCACGGCGCCGAGGGCAAGCTGGACATGGATCAGCTGCTCACGGATCCCGACGAAGCCGCGGAATTCGTCAAGCAGACTGGTGTTGACGCGCTGGCCATTGCCATCGGCACCTCCCACGGCGCCTACAAGTTCACCAAGCCGCCCACCGGCGAAGTGCTGCGTATCGACCGCATCCGTGAAATTCACGAGCGTCTGCCCAACACCCATCTGGTCATGCACGGTTCCTCTTCCGTACCCCAGGAGTGGCTGAAGATCATTAATGAGTTCGGTGGCGACATGGGCGAGACCTACGGCGTGCCCGTGGAAGAGATTGTCGAAGGCATCAAGAACGGCGTGCGCAAGGTGAACATCGATACCGACCTGCGCATGGCTTCCACCGGTGCCGTGCGTCGTCACCTGCACGAGAACCCCTCCAACTTCGATCCGCGCAAGTTCCTCAAGGCCTCTACCGAAGCCATGAAGGAAATCTGCAAGGCGCGTTACGAGGCCTTCGGCTCCGCCGGTCATGCTTCCAAGATCAAGCCCATTTCCCTGGAGGAGATGTACAAGCGTTACGAGTCCGGCTCCCTGGATCCCCAGGTCGGCTGATACCCATCGTCAATGCAGCAGAAAAGGCGCCGCTTCGGCGCCTTTTTTGTTGCCTGTTCCGGCGGGGTAAATTGTCGGGTAAAACGCGGCGTGTCCGACAATCTCCGTTTATCCCTGATTGCGGTAAAGATATTTCATCAGGAAGGGCGGCAACAGGGTGGTGAGAGCGATGACCATGATCATGCCCGCATAGACCTCGTTGTCGAAGATGCCGCTGGTGCGCCCCAGCTCGGCGAAGATCAGGCCTACCTCCCCCCGGGGAATCATGGCCACGCCGATGATGACCCGCTGGCGCAAGGGTTCGCCGATGAACATGGCGCCGGCGAACTTGCCGATGACCGCCACCAGCAGGAACATGAAGGAAAAGGCCCAGATGAAAGCGGATCCCCAGTCGATTTCCCTCAGGTTCAGGGACAGGCCCACCATGACGAAGAAGATGGGCGTGAACAACTGGATGATGGGCAGCATCTGTTCCTCGATACGTCGGGAGAACTCGGGCTCCGTGCGCAGGGCCATGCCGAAGGGAAGGAAGAAGCGCCGGGAAAGCGCCAGGCCGGCGGCGAAGCCACCCAGCAGTTCCGGCGCGCCCATGGCATGGGCCAGCCAGGCGAACAGCAGCACCAGGGAAACCATGGCTGTTGGAATCAGGCCGGGAATGTCGCTGATGTCGTCGAAATGCTTGATGAGCAGGGAAATGGCCTTGGCAGCGATGGGGGCCAGCACGAAGAACAGGCTGATGAAGGCCAGCACCTTTGCCGTGTTGGCCAGGGTGATGCCGCCGGCGATGGAGAACTCGTAGAGCAGGGCCAGCAGCACCACGCCGAGGACATCGTCCAGCACGGCAGCGCCGAGGACGATCTGGCCCTCCCGGGTATTGCGCTGTTTCAGGTCGCTGAGCACGCGGATGGTGATGCCGATGCTGGTGGCGGTGAGGGCCCCGCCGATGAACAGGGATACGAGCACGGGCAGTTGAAACAGATAACGGGCGAGAAGGAAGCCCAGCAAGAAAGGCAGGATGAACCCGCCCAGGGCCACCAGGGAAGAGCTGCGCCCGGTGCGTACCAGTTTGCGGATATCCGTTTCCAGTCCCACCTCGAAAAGCAGTAGCAGAATGCCGATTTCCGCCAGCAGCTTGATGACTTCGTCCGGCTGCAGCCAGTCCAGCATACTGGGGCCCAGCACGATACCCGCAGTGAGTTCGCCGATGACGGCGGGAGCGCCCAGGCGCACGGCGATTTCGGCGAACAGGCGCGCCGTCACCAGGATGATGAGCAGATAGAGAAAAAAACTGTGGGTATCCACCGGGCTGCTCCGCCGTGTTACGGACGATCAGAATAGCATGAGGGGCGGTTCCCGAAGCAAGTGCTGTTGTTGCCGGAGCAAGCCTAGTTGTTCCTGCCAGTAGGCGGGGGTGCCGAACCAGGGGAAGGCCCGGGGGAAGGCCGGGTCGTCCCAGCGCCGGGCCAACCAGGCGTTGTAGTGGATGAGACGCAGGCTGCGCAGGGGCTCGATGAGCGCCAGTTCCCGGGTGTCGAAGTCGTGGAACTGGCGATACCCTTCCAGCAGCTCGGCGAGCTGACAGGTCATCTCCTGGCGGTCGCCGGATAACAGCATCCACAGGTCCTGGATGGCCGGCCCATTGCGGCAGTCATCCATGTCCACGAAGTGAGGGCCCTGATCCGTCCACAGGATGTTGCCGGGATGGCAGTCGCCATGCAGGCGCAAAGGGCGGAAGTCCAGGTTGTCGAAGATCTGGTCGATGGACGTCAGGAGGTCTTCGGCCAGGGACAGGTAGCTGGTGGCGATTTCCGCCGGCAACAGGGGGGAGCCGCGCAGCCACTGGGTGGACTGCCAGCCCAGGCTGTCCACGTCCAGTGTTTCCCGGTGGCGGAATGCCCGGCTGGCCCCCACGGCATGGATGCGGCCGATAAAGCGGCCTATCCATTCCAGGTTGTCCGGGTCTTCCAGGTTGGGGCTGCGCCCGCCCTGGCGAGGGTAGAGGGCGAAACGGAAACCCTGGTGCTCGAACAGGCTGCGGCCCTCGCTGTCCACCAGGGGTGGCACCACGGGGATTTCCTGCTCCGCCAGTTCCAGGCTGAAGGCGTGATCTTCCAGTATGGCCTCGTCCGTCCAGCGTCCGGGGCGGTAGAACTTGGCGACGAGGGGAGGTTTTTCGTCCAGGCCCACCTGCAACACCCGGTTCTCGTAGCTGTTCAGGGGCAGCAGGGTGCCGTCCACCTGGAAGCCGGCGCTTTCCACGGCGTCGAGAATGAGATCCGGGGACAGGCGGTCGTAGGGGTGATCCGGAATTTCAGCTTCCTTTGTCATGGTACGAATCAATTGTAGGGTGGGTTGAGAGACGAAACCCACCATGGGTGTTGGTGCGATTCACTGCGTTCATTACACCCTGTGCGCCAGGGTATCCACGATGAGTTCCGGAGTTAGGTGGTAACAGGGGTGATTCAAAGGCTTACACCGGCCTTGCGCAACCGGGCGGGAAGCGTTTTGGCATTGAAGCCCTGAATTCTTTGTTCACCCACCAGCAGCAGGGGCACGCCCCGGCCACCCAGGCGCTGGAAGTCCTTGAAGGCGCGGGCATTGCGTTGGATGTCGAATTCCCGGAAGGGCAGGCCATGCTGCTTCAGCCAGGCCTTGAGTTGACGGCAGTGGCTGCAACCGTGGCTGGAGTAGAGGGTGATGCGCGGTGTTTTGGTTGTCATGGCGGGATTATGTGTAGGCTGTGTTGAGCGTAGCGAAACGCGCCAGGGGCGGTATGTGGTGCAATTCGTAGCGCTCGGAACTGCTCCTGCGTTGCTTTACCTCCTGCATCCCTGCAGTTGTCATTGCACTTTACACGCCGGTGAGTCGATGTGCGGCTTCACGGTATTTCTCTGTGTTTGTCGTGGCATGAACCCATTTGTAGGGTGGGTTGAGGTACGAAACCCACCATGGCCGTTGGTGCAATTCGCTGCCCTCGGCAACTGCTCCCGCGTTGTGCTATATCCTGTATCCCGCATCCCACGTTTCTACCGGCCGGTGAGGCGCTGTTCCGCCTCGCGGTATTTCTCCGCGGTCCTGTCGATGATTTCCTGGGGCAGTTCCGGGCCGGGAGGCGTCTTGTCCCAGTCCAGGGTCTCCAGGTAGTCGCGTACGAACTGCTTGTCGAAACTGGGGGGGCTGATGCCGGGGCGGTACTGGTCGGCAGGCCAGAAACGGGAGGAATCCGGTGTCAGGGCCTCGTCGATGATGTGCAGGCGGCCGTCCTGATCCAGGCCGAATTCGAACTTGGTGTCGGCGATGATGATGCCTTTTCCCAGGGCATGGGCTGCCGCCTCGGTATAGATCTTCAGGCTGGCGTCGCGCACCTGCTCCGCCAGCTCTTTCCCCAGCAGCTTCACCGTGTGCTCGAAATCCACGTTCTCATCGTGGGCGCCCAGCTCCGCTTTGGTGGAGGGCGTGTAGATGGCCCGGGGCAACTTGTCCGCCAGTTGTAGCCCCCGGGGAAGCTCGATACCGCAAACCTGCCCGGTTTTCTGGTAATCTTTCCAGCCCGAGCCGATGATGTAGCCGCGCACGATGGCTTCCACGGGCAGGGGCTTGAGCTTGCGTACCACAATGGCCCGGTCGCCCAGAACCGCTCTTTCGTCCGCGTCCTTCACCACCTCGGCCAGGGGAATGTCGGTGAGATGGTTGGGAAGAATATGTTCCATGCGCCGGAACCAGAAGTTGGAAACCCGGGTCAGCACCTCCCCCTTGCCGGGAATGGGCTGGGGCAGGATGACATCGAAGGCGGACAGGCGGTCACTGGTGACGATGAGCATGTGCTCGTCGTCGATGGCGTAGATGTCACGCACCTTGCCGCGGTTGATGAGTTCGAGGCCGGAAAGATCAGACTGGTAGAGGGCGGTCATGGTAATTGCGGAAACGGCAAAAAAGAGATTATACCTATGGATGAGCAGGCACACAGCGACTATATGACGGCCTTCCGGGGCAGTTTCACTTCCGCCCTGCGCTGGCATCACCTGGATGACCTTTGGCAACGGCTGCGGGAATCACCGGATGGCTGGTATGTTTACGCTATCGGCGAGGCGGTGCCCCGGGACGTTCTCGGCGCCGATGAATTCATCGCCTTTCTGGCGGAAGTGGACAAGTTGTTGCGTGAAGAGCACCAGGAAGATTACTGCGGTATCGTTTATGCCGATGATCTGCGAGAGCCCGCCATGGTTAAGATCTATGATCCCAACAACCTGGGGGTGGTTTGCGGCTACAGTGAGAACCCGCCCCTGCCGGGATGGGTGCTCAGCCGCATCCCCCCGGTGGATCTGGAGGCGGATCGTCCCTTGCCGAACAACCGCAAGCGCTGGTGGCGGCGCCTGTTCGGAGGCTGATGCGTCATCGTCGTTGGCATCCGGACAATAACCTAGTAAAATACTAAATTATTACAAGCGTATTCCCGGAGTAGAGACATGAGTGATGACAAGCAGCAACAGGCCCTGGCGGATATCACCCGGGCGGTGATGAACCTCCTGGACAACTGGAGGCTGGACTACAGCACCATGCACCAGATCCTGGCCATGCCCAAATCGGTGCGCACGCGCAATTTTGCCCATTTTCGTGACGGCAAGGCGGTATTTCCCAATGATCCCGACGTATTGCGCCGTTCCCAGTATCTGTTGCGTATTGCCGATGCCCTGCGCACAGCCTATCCCATGAATCCCAAGATGTCCGGTCGATGGATTCATCAACCCCAGCGCCGTTTCGGCGGCCGCACACCCATCTCCATGATTCTCAACCAGGGTGAGACAGGCCTGGTGACCGTCTTGTCTGAACTGGACTGTACCTTTGCCTGGGACTGCACGGGCTCCAGGGCGGTTTCCGCCGCGAAATAAGGTCTTTTCAAGCGGTTTTATGCACACGGGGAAAGCCGGCAAGCCGGCTTTCCCCTGTTTTTTTGTGGATTTGTGAGCGATTTGCTTGGAAAACGATAAGTCCTTGATACCAAAGGATAATTCATTTGTATAAAATTTGTACAATGTAAGGGGCGGGCTGTAAATCCCGGCACTTGGATATTGTTCCCAAAGTTTATGCACAAAGTTATCCACAGGAATTGTGGATAGTGTTGCAGAATGGTTACGGGACAAGGAAATGTGGATCATGCTGCAAGTGTTTTCTGTGGATGCACGCGTAAGTCATTGATTTGGATTTTTCGCTTTCCGTCCACCGGAACTGGATCCAGAAAAATCCCGGATCCGCGCCAAACCGGCGTATAATCCGCCGCCTTCCCCCATTGATTCCGAAAGTATCGTTGTGATTGAAAATCTGAGAAATATCGCCATCATCGCCCACGTCGACCATGGCAAGACCACCCTTGTCGATGAACTCCTGAAGCAGTCCGGTACCCTGGGGGAGCGCTTTGGTGAAGTGGAGCGGGTGATGGACTCCAACGATCTGGAAAAGGAGCGGGGCATCACCATTCTTTCCAAGAACACGGCCATCAAGTGGGGCGACTATCGCATCAACATCGTGGACACCCCGGGGCACGCCGATTTCGGTGGCGAGGTGGAGCGGGTGCTGTCCATGGTGGACTCGGTGCTGCTGCTGGTGGATGCCGTGGAAGGCCCCATGCCCCAGACCCGTTTCGTCACCCAGAAGGCCTTTGAACATGGTCTCAAGCCCATTGTGGTGGTGAACAAGGTGGACCGGGATGGCGCCCGTCCCGATTGGGCCATCGACCAGGTCTTCGACCTGTTCGACCGCCTGGGAGCCACGGATGAACAACTGGATTTTCCCATCATCTATGCCTCCGCCATCAACGGTTATGCCTCGGAAGACAGCGAAGTGCGCGAGGGGGACATGACACCCCTGTTCCAGGCTATCGTGGACAACTGCCCGGCGCCGGACGTGGACCCCGACGGCCCTTTCCAGATGCAGGTTTCCAACCTGGA
>CAZWRE010000086.1:0-7362 GCA_964636335.1 uncultured Sedimenticola sp.
GCAGGCTGGTGGACATGATCCAGCACGGCGGATCGCCCAAACGCATCCTGGAACATATCCGCAAGGCGCTGGAGGAATAATCCGGCTTCGGTACATGAGCATCCGCGCCGGCGCGCCAATGACCATGGCAAGCCGTTGCCCACAAAGGAAGGCGTCCCCGGCCCCATTCATCGCGGCACAAGATAGCGCAACAAGGGCCGGAGGTTGAACAGGCACAGGTCCGGGCGAAACATACCCGGCGGCACCAGCCGCCACCTGTGCACCCAGGCCGTGGCCATGCCCAACTCCCGGGCCGGCAGCATGTCGCGTTCGAGGTCATCCCCCACGTGCATCATCTGTTCGAAAGACAGGCCGGACCACTCCCTCAATGCCAGAAACAAGGCCGGATGGGGCTTGGCCGCTCCCACTTCCGCCGCGCCCAGATTGAGATGAAAACAGTCACGCAGGGGCGTCTGATCCACCTGGGCATTGCCGTTGGTGACCGATACCAGCAGATAGTCCTGCTTCAGCCGCCGGAGCACGGGCAGCACATCCTCCCAGGGCGTCACCCGGTTGCGGGCGGTTCTGAACAGGGCCGTGCCCTCATCGGCCCGCCGCGGATCATAGCCGTATTCTTCCAGCAGCAGCGCCAGGGTTCGGCGGCGCACCAGGGTGAGGTCATGGGAAACCTCGGGATGGGCTTCCATGAAAGCCATGCGCCGCTCACGCATGTCCATGATGGACAGGTCACGGACGATGCGCGGCGCTTCCCGCGTCAGCCATTGGTACAGTTCCTGCTCCGCCGCCATGATCACCGGCTTCGTGGGCCACAGGGTGTCGTCCAGGTCGAAGCTGAGAAGGCGGATGTGCCGGAACATCAGAGGCGGGGCAGCACCTGGCGGGAAATGAAGTCCGCCAGGGGGGCAAGCTCCTGCCGCCGCCGCGCCACCTGGACGATGTAGCCCAGGGTGCGGGGAATATCGTTCAGGTAGCCGGGCTTGCCATCCCGGTGATTCAGGCGGGCGAAGATACCCGCCGCCTTGAGATGCCGCTGGGCGCCCATGAGATCGAACCAGCGCAGGAAGCGATCCTCCTGTTCCTCGCGCATGACGCCGGACTGCACCGCCAACTGGAAGAACCCCCAGGCCCACTCGTCCACCTGCTGTTGCGGCCAGTCCACGTAGCAGTCCCGCAGCAACGACACGGCATCGTAGGTCACCGGGCCGCGCACGGCATCCTGGAAATCCAGCACCCCCGGCGCATGCTCGATGCCGGTCATGAGATTGCGGGAATGATAGTCGCGGTGCACGAACACCCGGGGTTGTTCCAGCGCGGCATCGGCCAGCACATCAAAAGTCCCGGTCAGCATCCGCTCTTCCTCGCTGTCCAGGGCCAGCTCCAGGTGGGTGCCCAGCAGCCAGTCCCTGAACAGGAACATCTCCGTGAGCAGCAGCTCCCGGTCATATTCCGGCAGGCCGGCAGGGTCGATGCAGGCCTGCATGCTCATCAATGCCGACAGGGCATCACCATAGAGGCGCTCCACGGTGTCGTCATTCAGGGCGCCCAGGTAGTCCTGGCCACCCAGATCCTCCAGCAACAGGAAACCCTGTTGCAGATCCTGTTCCAGCACCTCGGGCGCATGGACACCAGCATCCCGCAGGCGGCGGGCCACGTCCACGAAGGGAGCGCAATCCTCCTTGTCCGGCGGCGCATCCATGACGATGCGGGTGCCGCCATGGGCATCGGCAAGGCGGAAATACCGGCGGAAACTGGCATCCCCGGAGGCAGGCTGAAGGGAAAAACCGCTCAGGCCACAATCCGTGGCGAGCCATTTCTCCATGAGAGCTTGGCGATCTGACATAGATTTATTGGCGCAAACATTGAATCAGGCGCCATTCTATGCGATTTTACCCGCGCCCGCGTGGAAACTACCGGAACGAACCGCCCTTGTGAAATCCTTCAAGATCATGCTCTACCCCGTGCTGCTTGGCGGCATGCTGTACTGTGGGACGGTTTCCGCGGCAGGCTACACCTGGGAATGCCGGGCGGCAGCCGATGGCGGCTCCTGGGAATGCGGCCCGGCGGGCAGCCTGCCACCACTGCCACAAAAGCCGCCGGTCGCTGAGGAAACGCCTGCAGCAAAGGCATCCGGCGTCACCACCACGCCCCTGCCACCGCCGGTAGCACCCCAGGCCGCGCCAGCGCCTGCCGTGGAAAGTCGCCCAGCCCCGTCGTCTCCTCCTGTTGAAAGGGAAGCAGTCACTCAACCCCCGGCATCCGCGGCAGAAGACAGTGCTGCCGCCCCGGCGAAACCCGCCGAAACCGTGGCGACAGAAGAATCCCCGCCGGAAGAGCAGGCACAGGCGGTCACAGCTCCCGAGCCTGAACCCATGGAAAAAGTAAAGGAAGCTGAACCCCCTGCCCAGCCCGCCACCGATGAAAACCGGGCCGAAGCCGCGGCCGAAAAACCGGAGCCAGAGCCAGCGCCTCCACCCCTGGAAGACAACACCCTGGACACCGCCACCTTCCCGGAAGAAACACGCTCGACCGGGGACTTTGCCCGGCTGCTGGACAAGGGCATGAACTGGCAGCAGTGCGCCCCGGCCACCCCGGCTCCCCGTCCATCACCGGCCGATGACAGCATCCTCATCGAGGCGGACAGCGCCACCGCCCTGCCGGAGGAGAACCTGGCCCATTTCCAGGGCAACGTGGTCATCCGCCAGGACGGCAAGAGCCTGCATGCCGACGACCTGAAATTCGACAATAACCACCGCATCGTGCGGTCGGACGAACGGCTGCTGGTGCAGCTCAAGGATCTGCGGGTACTGGGCAGCAAGGCCTGGTTCGATCTGCAGAAGGAACAGGGCGGGATGGAACAGGTCAGCTACCGCATTCCCAGCCGCAAGGCCAGGGGCGAGGCCAGCCTGCTGGAAATCCGCGACAACAAGCACAGCCACTACGAGAACATCAGCTACACTACCTGCCCCCCCGGCAACAAGGGCTTCCTCTTGTCCGCCGAGAGCATGGACATCGACCAGGAAAAGCAGATCGGCACCTTCCACGGGGCGAAACTGGCGTTTCTCGGCGTACCCATCTTCTACGCCCCCACCCTTACCCTGCCCCTGAGCGACCAACGCAAGAGCGGCCTGCTGGTGCCTTCCCTGGGCTATTCCAGCCGCAATGGCCTGGATCTGACACTACCCTATTATTTCAACCTGGCGCCCAACTACGACGCCACATTCCTGCCCCGCCTGCTCAGCAAGCGCGGCCTGCTGCTGGGGGGGGAATTCCGCTTTCTCACCCCCAACAACCGGGGTGAGATATTCGGCGAGATTCTGCCGGACGACCGTGAATCCGACGACTACGGCACCCGGGGCGCCATCCACGCCCGCGGTCACAGCAATCTGGGTTTTCTCACCAGGGGGCTGAGCGCCGACGTGGACATCAACTGGGTATCCGACGACGACTACCTGGACGACATGGGCCGCAGCCTGGCGGTGACCAGCACCCGCCACCTCCTCAGCCGCGCCGCCCTCAACTGGCGCTTGCCGGAATGGGACGCCATCGCCGAGATTCGTGACTACAATACCCTGGACAAGACCATAGCTCCGGAAGACCGTCCCTACAGCCTGCTGCCGCGCCTGGCGGTAAACTGGACTCACTTCCAGGGAGCCGCGGGACTGGACTACAGCGTGAGCGTGGAAATGAGCAGCTTCTACCGGGACGACAGCGTCACCGGCGCCCGTTTCGACCTGCTGCCGCGGGTTTCCCTGCCCCTGCGCAAGGACTGGGGCTTCCTTGAACCGGCCCTGTCCGGCCGCTACACATCCTATGAGCTGGACGACCAACTGCCGGGACTGGACAACAAGCCCGACCGGGGCACCTGGAGCGCCAGCCTGGACGGGGGCCTGTTCTTCGACCGCGGCGTGAACTGGTTCGGCCGCGACATGACCCATACCCTGGAGCCACGAATCTACTACCTCTACACACCCTACGTGAACCAGGACGACCTGCCCCTGTTCGATACCGGTCTGCTGGATTTCAGCTTCAACAACCTGTTTCGGGACAACCGCTTCAATGGCCCGGATCGGGTAGGAGACGCCAACCAACTGACCCTGGCCCTCACCAGCCGCATCCTTTCCGGGGCCAGCGGCAGGGAACTGCTGAACGCCAGCATTGGTCAGATATATTACTTCGACGACCGGCGCGTCACCCTTTACGGCGAAGCGCCCCTGGACAGCGGCAGCTCTTCCCTGGTGGCCGAGCTGTCCACGAGCATCTTCGAACACTGGAGGCTGCGCGCCGGACTGGAATACGACCCCAACGCCGATACCGGACTACGCCAGGGCCTGGCCATGGCCAGCTACAGCGGTGAAGCCGGCGAACGCTTCCATGCCTCCTGGCGGCTGCGCGAAGGCGTACTGGAGCAGACGGATCTGGCCGCCATCTGGCCCGTGAGCAACAGGCTGAGCCTCATCGGCCGCTGGTATTACTCCGTGGAGGAAAACCACTCCCTGGAGACCGTGGCCGGCCTGGAATACGGCGATTGCTGCTGGCGCATCCGCGCCGTCTGGCGCCGCTACCTGGACCGTAACGGCGAAGAGTATAATGACACGGCGCTGCTTCAGCTCGAACTCAACGGACTGGGCAGGCTGGGCAACAACATAGACAATTTCCTCGACCGGACGATATATGGTTACTGACGATCTCTACCGGCGGCCGCAACGCTGGCTGCCATTCCTGCTTGCGTTCTTCCTGTTGCCCCTCGGCAGCGGGATGGCCGCCGCCGAAACGGAACTGCTGGACCGCATCGTGGCCGTGGTCAACGACGACGTGGTGGTACAGAGCGAGCTCGACGAGGAAATCCGCGATGTCGAGAAAAAACTCGCCCAGGTAGGCGCGCCGGACATCCCCGCTGACGAAATCCGCAAACAGGCCCTGGAGCGCCTAATCCTGGAAAAATTGCAACTGGCTGAGGCGAAGAAGATCGGCGCCACCGTGGATGACGAAACCCTGCTTCTGGCCATGAACAACATAGCCAAGCAGAATGGCCTGAGCCTGGACGAGCTGGCCGCCGCCCTGCGGGAGCAGGGCATGAGCATGGAGGAATACCGGGAAGAACTGCGCAAGGAGATCACCCTGCAGCGCCTGCGCAACCGGGAAGTCATCAGCCGCATCCAGGTAACCAAGGCGGAAGTGGACAACTACCTGGCCCATGCCGAGGAGAACCCCGGCGGACGGGACGCCTACCACCTGCGTCACATCCTCATTGCCACGCCGGACGGCGCATCCAGCGAGGAAATCGCCGCGGCCAGACAACAGGCGGAAGACATCATTCAACGCCTCAACAATGGCGAGGATTTTGCCGCCCTGGCCAGCCGCTACTCCGCCGGACAACAGGCCCTGGAAGGCGGCGACCTGGGCTGGCTGGAAGCCGGCCAGGTGCCCACCCTGTTCATCAAG
This sequence comes from uncultured Sedimenticola sp., assembly GCA_964636335.1. Lineage (GTDB taxonomy): Bacteria > Pseudomonadota > Gammaproteobacteria > Chromatiales > Chromatiaceae > Thiolapillus. The sequence continues at coordinate 5,443 of CAZWRE010000086.1, forward strand.
GACCTGGCCACCATGGAAAAGGGCGAGGTGCGCGGACCCTACCAGGCCGCCAGCGGCTTTCACATCATCAAGCTGGAAGACTACAAGGGCGGCGACAAGAACATCATCAGGCAGACCCATGCCAGGCACATTCTCATCCGCACCGATGAGCTGACATCGGATCAGGACGCGAAAAACCGCCTGGATCAGCTCTACCAGCGCATCAAGGGTGGCGAGGACTTTGCCACCCTGGCCCGGGCCCATTCCGACGACAAGGCATCGGCCATCAAAGGGGGCGACCTGGGCTGGGTCAATCCGGGTGATCTGGTGCCAAAATTCGAGGAAGTCATGGACAGCCTGCCCATCAACGGCCTGAGCGAGCCTTTCCGCACCCAGTTCGGCTGGCATATCGTGCAGGTGCTGGAGCGCCGGGATCATGATGCCACGGAAGAAGTCAAGCGCGACAAGGCCAAGCTGGCCCTGCGCAAGCGCAAGGCCGACGAAGCCCTGCAACTCTACCTGCGCAAGCTGCGGGATCAGGCTTTTGTCGAAATTCGCCTGGACGACAACTATTGACCGGGCATGAGCATCGTCCTTACCCCCGGTGAGCCCGCGGGCATAGGCCCTGACCTCGCGCTCAAGGTCGCGGCCCGGGGCCTGGATGTGCCACTACTGGCCATCGCCGACCCGGATCTCCTCAGGCAGCGGGCAGAGACGCTCGGGCTGGACATCGACATCCTGGAAACGGATACCCCGCCAACGGCTCCCGCCACGCCGGGAAGCCTGCATGTGCAGCCCGTCCGTCTTGCCGCCCCAAGCCAGCCGGGCCGTCTCTCCGCCAGGAACGCACCCTATGTGCTGGATTGCCTGCGCGTTGCCGCCAGGGGTTGTCTCGGCGGCAAATACCAGGCACTGGTCACCGGCCCGGTGCACAAGGGCATCATCAACGACGCGGGCATCGCCTTCAGCGGACACACGGAGTTCCTCGCCGAACTGAGCGACGCCTACCCCGTCATGATGCTGGCCTGCCCCGGACTACGCGTCGCTCTCGCCACTACCCATCTCCCGTTGCGGGAAGTCAGCAACGCCATCACCCCCGAATTGCTGGAAACCGTCATTGCCATCCTGCACAAGGACTTGCGGGAGAAGTTCGGCCTTCACCACCCGAAAATCCTCGTATGCGGCCTCAACCCGCATGCGGGAGAAGGAGGGCATCTCGGCAGCGAGGAAAAGGAAATCATCGAGCCCGTGCTGGAAAAACTACGTACACAGGGGATGCACCTGCTCGGCCCCCTTCCGGCGGATACGCTATTCACACCCCGTTACCTGGAGCTGGCCGATGCGGTGCTGGCCATGTATCACGACCAGGGGCTGCCGGTTCTCAAGCACATGGGCTTTGGCCAGGCAGTGAACATCACCCTGGGACTGCCCTTTGTTCGCGTTTCCGTTGACCACGGCACAGCGCTGGAACTCGCCGGCACAGGCAGAGCGCAAACAGGCAGCCTGCTCGCCGCCATCGAACAGGCCGCCCGGCTTACTTGCGAAAGCGCCAAAAGCTCGTAAAAACAGAAAACCACTCGATACCACGACTTACTCGCGGTACCGGGAGAGGTACCGCCAGCAAGATCAGCCCGGGAACCTACTGGCGGGCCAGGCGCCGATACCCAAGGAAAACCATCCCGGCAGCCAGCAATACCAGCAAGGGCAGCCCCATCACGGGTACGGCAGTGGCCGTGGTGTCGCGGCTTGCATCGAGATGAAAGTTATCAATACCCAGGCGGGTAGAGGGTACTGCGGCAGCAGGCATCAACAGCCTGACTTCCATGCTGTACACATCAGCCATGGTATCCCTGAAAGAAGCAGAACTGGATTCCTGCACCCATCCCGCGGCAATTGCCTGCGCATCCGTCCAGGCGGGATCAAAATTCACCTCGTAATGCC
>CAZWRE010000087.1:0-15093 GCA_964636335.1 uncultured Sedimenticola sp.
GTCTCCGGCGCGGATACGCCAATCAGGTTCAGCCCGTTGCGCAGCACCTCCCGGGTGGCGAGGACGAGCTTGATGCGGGCATCCCGCAAGGCTTCGTCATCCACCAGGAACTGGTGGGCGTTGTAGTAGGTGTGCAGGTCGTTGGCCAGGTCACGCAGGTAGTGGGTGAGCTGATGGGGCTCCTCGTTGAGGGCCGCGGCTTCCACCACTTCCGGGTAGCGGGACAGGCTGTTGAGCAGGGCCAGCTCATGGGGCTCGGTAAGGCGCTCCAGGTTGGTCACCCCCTCGCTGGGTTCGATGTCCAGGCCCTTTTCCGCCGCCTGGCGCAGCACGGCGCAAATGCGCGCGTGGGCGTACTGCACATAGTACACCGGGTTGTCGCTGGACTGGGACTTGGCCAGGTCCAGATCAAAGTCCAGGTGCTGCTCGCACTTGCGCATGACATAGAAGAAGCGCGCCGCGTCCCGGCCCACTTCCTTGCGTAACTGGCGCAGGGTGACGAATTCCCCGGAGCGGGTGGACATGGCCAGCTTCTCGCCGTTGCGGTAGAGAATGGCGAACTGCACCAGCAGCACGTCCAGCTTGTCGGCATCGTCACCCAGGGCCTTCAGCGCCGCCTTCACCCGGGGCACGTAACCGTGATGATCCGCGCCCCAGACGTCGATGACCCGGTCGAAGCCGCGCTCCAGCTTGTCCATGTGGTAGGCAATATCCGAGGCGAAATAGGTGGTCTGGCCGTTGTCGCGCACCACCACCCGGTCCTTCTCGTCTCCGAAATCCGTGGAGCGGAACCACCAGGCCCCGCCCTGCTCGTACAGGTAGCCGGCCTCGCGCAGGCGGTCTATGGCCTTGTTCACGGCGCCGGACTCCACCAGGCCGCGCTCGGAATACCATTCCTCGTAAACCACGCCGAACTTTTCCAGGTCGTCGCGAATGTCATCCAGGATTGTATTCAGGGCCAGTTCGAACACGTAGCGGTAGCGGTTGTCTCCCAGCAGGGCCTTGCAGCGCTCGATGAGGGCGTCGATATGCTTTTCCTTGTCCCCGCCGGCGGGCTCGTCCGCGGGAATGTCCTGGAACACGACATCGGCATCGAAACGGTAGTCGTCGCCATGCTCCCGGTGCAGGGTGGCGGCGATGTCCCAGACGTAGTCACCCTTGTAGCCGTTGCTGGGGAAGGTCAGCTCCTCTCCCGCCAGCTCCAGGTAACGCAGCCACACGGACGCGGCGAGAATGTTCATCTGCCGCCCGGCGTCATTGACGTAGTATTCCCGGTGCACCTCGAAGCCCACGGCGGCGAGCAGGTCCGCCACCACCGCGCCATAGGCCGCACCCCGGCCGTGGCCCACGTGCAGGGGCCCCGTGGGGTTGGCGGAAACGAACTCCACCTGCACCTTTTTTCCCTTGCCCAGGTCCGAGCGTCCGTAGTCGTGGGCCAGGCGCAGAATCTCCGGCACCACGGCGTGATAGGCGCTGGCGGACAGATGGAAGTTGATGAAGCCCGGCCCGGCGATTTCCACCTTTTCCACCTGGGGATCGTCCGGCAGGGCAGCGACGATCTTCTCCGCCAGATCCCGGGGCTTCATGCCCGCGGCCTTGACATTGACCATGGCGGCGTTGGTGGCAAAATCCCCGTGGGAGGCATCCCGGGTGCGCTCTATGACCGGCTGCCGGCGCTTGCCGGCATCGATGACGCCTTCCCTGACCAGGGCGTCCAGTGCGGCGGAAACGAGTTTTGCTATCTGTGACTTCATGGAGGTTTTCGATCCTGAATCTGCTGGCTCCCGAGCTGAAGCAAGGGCTTTTCGGGAAAACCTGTTAGCATACCAGAAAAATTCCCGTCAGACGGGGCTGCCAGACCAGAATACGCGCAGGGAGGATCGATAGAAGATGAACGGCTGGCTTTATCTGCTGTTGTTCCTGGCACTGGGCTATTTCGTGCTGGTCAATGCCCTGCTGGTGCTGTCCGTGCGCAGGATGAGCGACCCGGAAGCGCTCATCAAGCCCGTGGCGGCGAACAGCGACAGCGATGCACTGAATGACAGCCCTTTCAGCACCTGGGCGGAGGCGCAGGGTTTCCGGCGGGACAGCCGCTTCGATTTCTTCGGCGTTCCCGGCAGCGACAAGCCGATGGAGGTGGACGCCTGGGTTTCTTCCGACAAGCTGACCATCCTGTTGCGTTACCGTTTCAACGGCAGGGAATGGCTGGACATCGCCAGCGGCCTGGACGATCACTATTCCCTGGTCACCAGCAATTTTCACAATGCCCTGATCCTTCCCCAGCCTCCCAACGTCCTGATACAGGTATTCGTGGACATGCCCCCGGAACAACTCCACCAGGAGCACCTGAAAGCCAGGACCTACGTGGAACAACACTTTGGCGCGACACCGGACAGGGTGGACGTACCCGTCACCCGGCTGGTGGCCGAAGCGGTCAGGAAACAGATGACCTACATCCGCAGCCTGCCCTTCTGGTACCTGCGGGGCCCGGGGTGGCAGCTCTTTCGCGGGCGCCGCTACCGCAACAGGTCGATCATCGAGCTGATCGAATCCCTGCCGGGCGGAAATCAGTAAAGGTCGATGGGGTCCACGTCCACGGACCAGCGGACCCGGCCGGCATCCGGCAACTTCAGCAGGCCCGGCACCAGAACCGCCAGCAGGCGTTGCAGCTCCGGGCGCAGGGTGGTCTGCAGCAGCAACTGGGCCCGGTACCTGCCCGCCCGTTTTTGCATGGGCGCCGGCACCGGCCCCCAGACCAGCACCTGCTCCCCCGCCAGCCGGCCGGCCAGCTCTGCCGCCTGTTGCAAAAAGCTTTCCGCGATCTCCATGCCGCGGGCGCTGGCGCGAATCAGGGCCTGACTGCTGCAGGGCGGCAGGGCGGCCAGCTTCCGCTCCTCCAGGGCCTGGCGGGCAAAGGCGGCATAATCTTCGGCCACCAGAGTCCGCAGCAAGGGGTGCTCGGGAAAACGGGTCTGCAACAGCACCCGGCCGGGCAGTTCTCCCCTTCCCGCCCTTCCCGCCACCTGGACGATGAGCTGGGCCATGCGCTCGGCGCTGCGGAAGTCGGCGGAAAACAGGCCGCTGTCCACATCCACCATGGCCACCAGGGTCACCCGGGGGAAGTGATGCCCCTTGGCCAGCATCTGGGTGCCCACCAGCAGGCCCGCCTCTCCCTTCTTCACCTGGGCCAACAAGGCATCCAGGCTGCCCTTGCGGCTGGTGGCATCCCGGTCGATGCGCACCAGGGGCCAGCCGGAAAAGCGCCTGCCCAGCACCTGCTCCAACTGCTCCGTACCCTGCCCCAGGGGGTGCAGCTCAACGGAACCACAGGACGGGCATCTTGCCGGTAGTGAACGCTCACTTCCACAATGATGACAGATGAGCTTCTCCTGTGCCCGGTGCAGGGTCTGGCGGGCGTCGCAGCGTGGGCAGTCCGACAGCCAGCCGCAATCGTAGCAGGTGAGGACGGGTGCGAAGCCCCGCCGGTTGAGAAACACCATGGCCTGCTCACCCCGCTCAAGGGTCTGCTCCAGGGCCTCCAGCAGGAAAGGCGACATGCCGCCATCCAGACGCTGGTTGCGCACGTCCAGCAACTGCATCCGGGGCTTGCCGGCCCCTCCCGCCCGCCGGGTCAGGCGCAACCAGCGGTAGCGGCCATCCATGGCGTTCTTCAGGCTTTCCAGGGAAGGCGTGGCGGAGCCCAGCACCACCGGGCAACCGGCACGGCGGGCGCGCACCAGGGCCAGGTCGCGCCCGGAATAGCGGAATCCCTCCTGCTGCTTGTAGGAAGCATCATGCTCCTCATCCACCACCACCAGCCCCAGGTCCGGCAGAGGCGCCAGCACGGCGGAGCGGGTGCCCAGCACCAGGCGCGCCCCGCCCCCGCGAGCCAGTTGCCAGGCCTGTTCCCTTTCCCTCTCGCTCAGGCCCGAATGCATGACGGCAACAGTCACCGCCAGGCGGCGGGCCACGCGCCGCACCAACTGGGGGGTGAGGGATATCTCCGGCACCAGCAACAGGACGTTGCGCCCCCGGGCCATCACCGCCTCGGCAAGCTGGAAATAGACCTCGGTCTTGCCGCTGCCGGTTACACCATCGAGAAGATAAGCGCCATATTCATCCAGGCGGGCGGTGACCGCCTCCACCGCCTGGCGCTGCTCCGGCTCCAGGTCATGGCCGGGGGATTCACCAACGGCCGGCGGCGTCTCTCCCATGCCCAGGGCCACCAGGTTCTTCCTGCGCAAGGCGTTCAGGGCCGCCCGGCCCGAGGGAAACCGCACCCGGAAGTCTTCCAGGCGGACACTACCCCCCTCCTCCCGCAGCCATGACAGCAATTCGAACTGCCGGGGCGCCCGTTTCTCCAGCCGCGCCAGTTCGTCACCGGAAACATCGAGAAGAAAGACGTGATCCGGTCTGGGCACCAGCAGGGGCTTGCCCTTGCGCAGGCGTACGGGCAGGGCGGACATGAGCACCTCGCCTTCGGGATGATGGTAGTAGGCGGCCGCCCAGCGCAGGAACGCCAGGTGTGCCTCATCCAGCAGGGGTTGCTCATCCAGCAGCGCGCGGGCCGCCTTCAGGCGGTGGGCGGGAACCGGGGTTTCCTCCCCCAGCTCCACCAGCAGACCGCAGCGCTCTCCCCGCCCGAAGGGCACGAGCAGGCGCTGCCCCGGTTTCAGTCCGGCGGGGTTCACGCCAGGCGGGGGCAGATAATCAAACAGACCGAACACGGGAGCAGGCAGCGCCACGCGCAAAACAGGCGGACTCATCAGTCGCGCCCTGCCTGTGGATAACTCTGTGGGAAAAATGTCGGCATATCGTTATTTCGATTGATTTCCCTGCGCCAGCCGGATTTTCCAGACACCCGGAAAGCCAAGATAAAATCAAGCATAATCAGTCGCTTGTGATACATGCGGCATCCTGTCCCTCCGTGGAAACGACCATTTTCACCGGGAATGGTCGTTTTGTGTATAACAATATTCTAATATTTTGATGTCAGCCCCCGTCCCGGCGCATTTGCCAATCACCCTGCCACTCCGTATCATCCTGCCATGCAGAATCCCCCACGCCCAGGCTATATGCTCTCCTTTCCCCGCCTTTCCCTTCTTGTCGTCGCGCTCATTCTAGCACTGCTGTCCAGCGGTTGTTCCTCCACCAAGATCAAGGAAAGCTGGGAAGCGAAGGACATCGACGAACCTCCGGCAAGGCGCATACTCCTGGTAGCCATGGTCAAGGATCCGGTCACCCGGCGCTTCTTCGAACAGCACTTCGTGGAAGAAGCGCGCAAGAAGGGGGTGGATGTGATCCCCAGCTCGGACTACAGCCCCCACGCCACGGATCACGACGAGAAGGAGGAAATCGTCAGGCTGGTGAAGGAAACCGGCGTGGACGGCGTGCTGCTGGCCCAGATCAAGGGTGTGGAGAAGGAATACAAGAACGTGCCCAGCCGCCTGGACTGGTTCCCGGATGCCTTCTCCAGCATGTATTTCTACGACTATTACTACACCAGCTACCGGGCCATCTATCGCCCCGGCTACATCGGCTCGGACAACTATTTCAACATGCACTTCCGTTATTTCTCCGTGCATTCCGAAAGGATGCTCTGGGCGGGCAACACCGTGACCAAGAACCCCCGTTCCGTGGTGGGCACCATCGCGAAGATCGCCGACGAGGTGCTCAGCGACCTCACCGGCAGCAGCCTGGTAAAGGCCAAGGGCTTCATCCAACGCAAGCTGGACCAGGGAGACGAAACCTGAGCACCTGGGAACAGATCGCCCGTCACATCGGGGAAGCCTCCGGCACGCCCTTCCACCCGAAAGCGCCCTCCTCCATGGGTGGCGGCTGCATCAACACCGCCATCAGGCTTTCCGACGGGAACACGCACTGGTTCGTCAAGCTCAACCAGGCCAGCCGCCTGGACATGTTCCAGGCCGAAGCCGAGGGCTTGCGGGAACTGGCGGCTGCCGGAGCCATCCGCGTTCCCCGCCCCCTGTGCACGGGTACCGCGGGCGGGCAGAGCTACATCGTCATGGAATACATTCCCCTGGGAGGATCAGGCTCCGGCGCCACGGCGGGGGAACAACTGGCGGCCCTGCACCGCCACCAGGCCGAATCTTTCGGCTGGAAACGGGACAACACCATCGGCTCCACCCATCAGCCCAACGACTGGACCGCAGATTGGGTGAGCTTCTGGCGGCGACATCGCCTGGGCTTTCAGCTCGAACTGGCCGCGCGCAATGGCCTGGGGCGGGATATCCAGCACCTGGGCGAACGCCTCATGGAGGCCTTCCCCACCCTCATGGATCATGCCCCCTCCCCTTCCCTGCTCCATGGCGATCTCTGGGGCGGCAACCTGGGCCATGACGACCAGGGCAACCCCGTGATCTACGACCCGGCCACCTACTACGGCGACCGCGAAGCCGAAATCGCCATGACCGAGCTGTTCGGTGGCTTCGGCGCGGCTTTCTATGACGCCTACAACGCCGCCTGGCCCCTGGATGCCGGCTACCGCACGCGCCGAACCTTCTACAATCTCTACCACATCCTCAACCACGCCAACATGTTCGGGGGCGGTTACGTGGGCCAGGCAAGGCGCATGATGGAGCAACTGCTGGCGGCGCTGGGCTGACCAGCTCTTACTGCCGGTCTTTCCCCCGACTGACAAAACACGGCTTCACCTGGGGCCGCGCACGACCCCGGGCTGTTACCGCCTACTTGGCCTTGTAGTCTTCCAGCAAGGGCCAGACCTTGGGATCCGTGTGCATGTCACCCCGCAGGATGAACGCCCCCAGAATCATATTGACGGGCAGATTGTCGGCCAGGGGGTCTTCCTTGTTGGGAATCAGGTCGATGCTGGCATCCAGCCCTTCCCACACGGTTGCCCGGGTGATGATCCAGGGCGTGCCGATGAGTTGCTGCACCTGGGCCTTGCCGGAATTCTTGCCCACGCCGGGGATGGTGCGCAGACCAATGGTCGGCAACACATAGGGCTGGGGCTTGCCGTTGGCCTCGGGCATGGGCAGCAGCATGTTGAAGGGGAACGGCAGGGGCTTGATGTCTTCCGCGGGCAGGGGCACGCTGAACAGACGCCCACCCCGGGTCACTTTGGAAGACGCAATGTCATAGAACACCGGGTTGGCGGTCTTCTCCTGCATACTGCCGCGGGTCATGTTGCTCAGGAACAGACTGCCATAGTTGTAAACATTGATATTGGCCAGCTTCTTGGGATAACCGCCGAATTCACGGCCGGCAATCATCGCCGCGTCACTGTCCACATAGATGGCGGCCACATAGAGGTATGGTATGCCCTTGTGCAGCACGGGAATGGCCACGATGGCCTCCATGTAGGGGCCGGTCTGGTCGTTTTCCCGGTACTTGGCGAAGATCAGGCTGGCCGAAGACTGGCCGGGCATGCCGGGAATGGCAATCAGATCCAGTTCCTCGGGAACCAGCCGGGCGACCTTGTCCTGATCGGTGGCGAAAGCCACCGCTACCATGTCGATATTGCGGTATTGATAGGCGGTGGATTCCGGGGTCACCGGCATCCACCAGGGCATGATGGGATGCTTGGCCACTTCCGCCGCTTTCAGGGCACCCTTGCCGCTGGACTGGAAAGGGGATTCAGCGGCAAGCGAGATGGTACTGAACAACACCAGACTCAGGATAGCGAGCATTGCCATGGTTTTTTGTTTCATCATTTTCTTAGACTCCTTGTGGTCCGGTCAGATCTTGAGCAGGTTCCTGGCATTGGTAAACAGGTATTTCTCCATTACCTTGTCATCCACGGGCAAGGCCAGGGTCTGCTGCAAGGTGGTGTCGATGTTGCCAAAGGGAAAGGCGGAGCCGTACACGAATTGATCCTGCAGCAGATCCAGGTTCTGCTGATACAACTGCCCGCCCGGCCAGAACATGTACACATCCGGACAAATGGTCACGCTGGGATGCTTCAGCGCCAGGGCCAGGGACTCGGTGATGCTGGGATAGCCGCCATGGGCCAGCACCAGCCGCAGCTTGGGAAACTTCTTCATCACGGAGTCCATGCGCCAGATTTCATTGGCCGCGCCCCAGTTGTCCAGGCCGGCGAAAGCGCCGGTCTGGATCTGCAAGGGAAAGCCCGCGTCCTGCATGTATTCATAGATGGGAAAGAAATCGGCGTTGTCGATGGTCGCGGGACCGCCGTTCTTGGTGCGGTAACCCGGTTCGAAGTTGGCGCCGCGAATCCCGGCTTTCACGGCGGCGTCCAGCTCCGCCACGGTCTTGTCCACGGGCTGATCCAGGTTGAGCGCCGCCAGTCCATAGAAACGGCCCGGATATTTCTTCTGAAAATCCAGCAGGGCGTCGTTCCCCATGCTCAATTCCGGCACGCCGGCGGCGTAACGGCCATTGACCACCACGGCATCCACCCCGGCCTTGTCGATTTCCTTCCACCATGCCTCCACGGCGCCGGGCTTGCCTACCATGCCAACAATGGCCGGTGGCTCACCCATGGTGGCGGGGTTGTTCAGCACATTGGGACGCTTGGCGATGAAACCCTGACGCAGCTTGAACAGACCGCTGTGGGCCTTGATGGGCGGCCGGCAGCGGAAATCGATGACCTTGAACTTGCGCCCACGCTTCTCGGCCGTCACTTCCGCCAGCGAGGTGCCGGGTGACAACGCCATGACGGCGCCGCCCGCCGCCACGGCCAGGCCGGTTTTCAGCAGATCCCGGCGACGGACACCTTTGGTCCGGTCCGTCCGGTTCGGGCATGGAATGTCGGATCCTTGTTTGTTTTTCATTGAAACTCTCCTGAAGGGCCGGTCCAGTGGCCCGGTTTATTAATGGTTGCATCACCGCCCGAGGTTCCCGAGCGGATTTTCGGGGTATCTCCACGACTCCGCGAAAACCACGTGCCGGAATCGGGCTTCGGATAATGAACAGCGTAGCACAAGGGGCCTCATGGCACTGGACATTCCGCGACAATCCGTTGGCAATCCCTGAGAGCGCCCGGCTCAAGAAACTTCAGGAAGGGCGGGTTCGCTCAAGAACGGAAAACGTATAGGGAAAAGGATTACGGGCATCGGCGGCATGGGTTTCCCGGGACAATTCCCGCCAGTATCCGGAATCGAAAGCGGGAAAATACGCATCGCCCCGCACTTCCGCGTCGATGAAGGTCAGATACATACGCCGGGCCAGGGTCAGGGCCTGGGCATAGAGATTGGCGCCACCGACGATCATCACTTCTTCCACGTCCCCCGCCGCCTGGATGGCTTCTTCCAGGGAGTGCGTCACCCTCGCCCCTTCCGCCCGGTAATCCGGATTGCGGCTCACCACGATGTGGGGTCGCCCCGGCAGCAGGCCCGGCAGGGATTCCCAGGTCTTGCGTCCCATGATCATGGGCTTGCCCATGGTCACGGCCTTGAAATGCGCCAGGTCTGCCGGGAGGTGCCAGGGCAGCCTGTTTTCATGGCCGATGACCCGGTCGCGGGCCATGGCGCTGATGATGCTGACGAGGGGCTTGTCCATGGTGCGCATTATGACCGGGCAAAAAGAAACCCGCCAGCGGCGGGTTTCAAGCGGAGTTTCACATGAAGCCGGCTCAGGCAGCCTGATCCACGCAAAGGTCTTCTTCGGCTTCGATCATCATCTCGATGACCACTTCCATTTCGGACGGGTTTTCACCGGCCACTTCACGCCATTCGGCGCAATCGAGTTTCAGTACTTCTTCAGACATGGCAACCTCCATACAGGTGCATTAGTATTTAATCTGACACTAATATACACGCAAGTACATGGAGGCGTATTGACAATTGTCAATGGCTTCCCGGTATTCTTTCACAATTCGTAAGGATAATTTTGGTACAGTTTGGGGATGCTTTCTACCCTGCCGGGCAGCATTGCCATCGAATTGCCGGCATTTTCGTCGAATATCGCCGATTTGCGTCAAACAGCGATGGGCGCACGTATTCCCGGATGGCACTGGTAATCCTGGATTACGAAATCTTCATAGGAAAAATCATCCAGGTTTCGCACTTCCGGGTTCAGCTTCATGGTGGGCAGGGGAAAAGGCTCACGGGAAAGCTGCAAATCCGCCTGCTCCAGGTGGTTGCTGTACAGATGGGCGTCTCCCAGGGTATGAATGAAGTCCCCCGGCTTCAGGCCGCAGACCTGGGCCACCATCATGGTAAGCAGGGCATAGCTGGCGATGTTGAAGGGCACGCCGAGGAACACATCGGCACTGCGCTGGTAGAGCTGGCAGGACAGGCGGCCGTCCCGCACATAGAACTGGAAGAAGGCATGGCAGGGCGCCAGGGCCATCTTTCCCCGGGCCACGTTGTCCTGGGGCGAGATGCGCTCATCCGGCAGATCCGCGGGATTCCAGGCGGAGACAATAATGCGCCGGGAGTCCGGAGTGGTTCTTATCTGCTCCACGATCTGCTGGATCTGGTCGATGCGCGAGCCGTCCGGTGCCGGCCAGGATCGCCACTGATAGCCGTAGATGGGGCCAAGATCGCCGCTTTTATCTGCCCATTCATCCCAGATGGTTACACCATTGTCACGCAGGTAGGCGGTATTGGTGTCGCCCCTGAGGAACCAGAGCAGCTCGTGGATGACGGACTTGAGATGAATCTTCTTGGTGGTGACCAGGGGAAAGCCTTCACCCAGATCGAAGCGCATCTGGTGGCCGAACACGGAATAAGTCCCCGTGCCCGTGCGATCTTCCTTGGGCGCGCCCTCAGTGCGCACACGCCGCAACAGCTCCAGGTATTGCTTCATGATTCTGCTCTTCTGTAGGCCACGATCAGGAGAATGATACCAACAATGATCATGGGCAAGGACAGCAACTGCCCCATGGTGAACCAACCACCGGCGAGATAGCCGATATGGGCGTCCGGCATGCGCACGAACTCGATCAGGAAGCGGAAGAAACCGTAACCGATGAGAAACAGGGCAGACACGGCCATGAGCGGTCGGGGCCGGCTGGAGAACCACCACAGCAGGACAAACAGCAGCAGGCCTTCGCCCAGAGCCTCGTAGAGCTGGTTGGGATGCAGGGGAGGGGTCCATTCCGTGCCCGGCGGCAGGCCCAGCTTGTCCCGGCACAGGCTGATGAATTCATTGCAGCGCAGTTGCATGGCCCAGGGCAGGTCGGTGGGCTTGCCCCAGAGCTCGCCGTTGATGAAGTTGCCGATGCGCCCGGTGAACAGGCCGATGGTGATGTAGGGGGCAATGAAGTCCGTGAGCTCGAAAAACCCCTTGCCATGCTTGCGCTTGTACAGCCACATGGCCGCCAGCACCCCGAGGAAACCGCCATGGAAGGACATGCCGCCTTCCCAGACCCGGAAGATGCGCGCCGGGTCCGCCAGCCAGTCGTTGAAGCCGTAGAACAGGATATAGCCCAGGCGCCCGCCCAGCACCACGCCGATAGCGCAGTAGAACAACAGGTCATCCACCTCCTGGGCCGTCCAGCCGGATTCGCCCCTTGCCACCCGCCAGCGGGCCAGGGCCCAGCCGCCGAGCATGCCCACCAGGTACATGAGACCGTACCAGTGCACCTTCAGAGGCCCAAGGGACAGGGCAACGGGATCGATATCGGGATAGATCATCAGAGAGACGGCAGCACGCGCAGATAGAAGGTCTTGAGATAGGCGGTCTCCACGATGGCCGGGTGCACGGGATGATCCGGCCCCTGCTGGCCGCGCTCCACCAACTGCAGGAAGCGGTCCCGGTGACGGGATGCCTGCTGCAGGGTGCCGAGGAGGCGTTCGCTGTCCATGTGATAGGAACAGGAGGAACTGACCAGCAGGCCGTCCCTGCCCAGCACGCTCATGGCCGCCTCGTTGATGCGCCGGTAGGCAAGGGTGCCTTCCTTGAGATCCTTCTTGCGCTTGATGAAGGCGGGGGGGTCCACCAGTACGATATCGAAACGCTCGTTTTCCTGGCGCAAAGCCTTGAGGGCGGAGAAACTGTCTTCGCGCAGGGTATCCATCCGATCTTCCACCCCGTTGAGCGCAGCATTGGCCCTGGCCAGTTCCAGTGCGCCGGCGGAACTGTCCACACAGGTGACGGAAGCCGCCCCGGCTCTGGCGGCCCGCACCCCCCAGGCTCCGGCATAGCTGAACAGATCCAGCACCCGCTTGCCGTCCACCCAGGGCAGCAGCCGTTCCCGGTTGGCCGCCTGGTCATAGAACCAGCCGGTCTTCTGCCCCTCGAACAGGGAGGTTTCGAATTCGCAATCGCCTTCATGCAGGCGCACCCTTTCCGGGATCTCGCCGCTGACGACCTCCACGTAGCGCTCCAGCCCTTCCAGCTCCCGCACTCCCGCATCGTTGCGCAGCAGTATGCCCCTGGGGCGCAGCACCTTGTTCAGGGCGCCGATGATGGCCTCCTTCCGCGCCTCCATGCCGGCGGTGGTGATCTGCGCCACCAGGTAGTCGCCAAAACGGTCCACCACCAACCCCGGCACCCCGTCGGATTCACCGAACAGCAGCCGGTAGCAAGGGCGGGCGTACAAGCGCTCCCGCAGCCCCAGGGCCACCTTGATGCGATGCACCAGCAGGGATTGGTCCAGCAGGCGCTCCTGCCGGCGGCTGACAATACGGGCGCAGATAAGGGAATTGGGATTCACATAGGCCCAGGCCAACCATTTTTCCTCGTGGTTCATCAGGGCCACGGGCTCGCCGGGCTGGAAATCCTTCAGGGGGGAGCGGCGGCTGTCCACCTCGTTGCTGTACACCCACAGGTGCCCGGCGCGCAGACGGCGTTCCTGGCCTTTCTTGAGGAAGAGCACGGGGATTTCCATGGGGCGCTATTGTACATGAGAGCATGATGGGCATGTTCAAACGCTTGGGCGATAATTCCCGTTTTACCCCCTGGAGCCTGTTTTGAATCCTGTATTCGACTCGCCTTTCGGCGCCTTCCGCCTGCGCCGCCTGCCGGCCCGACGGCGGGAGACGCTGCAAGCCTGGGATGCCGCGGATGAATACCTGTTGCGCCGGTTGGCGGAACAGGGGAAACCGGATGCCGGCGAGGAGCCGCTCATCCTGAACGACAGCTTTGGCGCCCTGGCCACGGCCCTGCATGAATACACACCCTGTTCCGCGTCGGATTCGGTGCTGGCTCATGAGGCAAGCCGCCTGAATTACCGGATCAACGGCCTGAACCCCGGCGGCCCGCGCCTGCTCACCAGCCTGGAAATGCCCCGGAAAACGCCCGACCTGGTGATCATCAAGGCGCCCAGGACCCTGGCCCTGCTGGAATACCAGCTTCACCACCTGCGTCCACTGCTCAAGAGAGACACCCGCATTCTGGTGGCCGGCATGATGAAAGCCCTGCCGGCTGCGGTGTGGAAACTATTGGAATCCCTGCTGGGGCCGGTACGAACCTTTCCCGGACGCAAGAAGGCCAAGCTCATGGAAGTACAGTTCGACCCCGGCCTGGCCGTGCCCCCCAATCCCTATCCAACCAGTTACCGGTTGGAGAACACGCCCTATGACATCATCAACCACGCCAACGTGTTTTCCCGGGAGAAACTGGACATTGGCACCCGTTTTTTCCTGCAACACCTGCCTGTCGGCAGGGGAGAAGAAACCCTGGTGGACCTGGGTTGCGGCAACGGCGTACTGGCCCTCATGGCCTTGCATCACAACCCGGAAGCCGTGGTTCATTGCGTGGATGAATCTTTCATGGCCGTGGCCTCGGCCCGGGCCACCCTGGAAGGCGCCCTGGGGCCGGAAGTGAACGCTCACTTTCATGCGGCCGCTGATCTACAGGGGTTTCCCGGAAAGTCCGTGGACCGGGTGTTGTGCAATCCGCCTTTCCACCAGCAGCAGGTCGTGGGCGACCATATCGCCCGGAGCATGTTCCGCGATGCCCATCGGGTGCTGCGGGAAGGCGGCGAGTTGTGGGTGGTGGGTAACCGCCATCTGGGTTATCACAGAACCCTGAAGCGGCTGTTCGGCAACGCCACCCTGGTGGCGTCCAGCCCCAAGTTCGTGATACTGCGCGCTACCAGGGCATGAAGGAATTCATGGCCCGCATGGGTTTGTTCATCTGACGCATGTCGCGGCCCATGAGGCCGGTGTTGATGGTCATCACCCGCATGTCGTTCTTCATGGCGCCAATGTCTTCGGTGACCGTCTGGATGGAGGTATCCATGCTGTCGATCTTCTCGGCCATGAGGCCGGTGTCTCCGCGCATCTGCGAAATATCCCCGGTGAGCATGTCCATGCTGTCGTTGACCTTGTTGAAGGACAGGGCGATGTCGCCGATGGTGCCATTCATCTGGGCAATGTTCCGGTCCATGTTCTGGATGTTCTTCACCAGCAGATTGATCTGGGTGGTCATGGTGGCGATATTGCCCGACAGCTCGGCAATGTTGCGCGACATATGCGCCATGTTGGTCTCCATGGCCGGGTCGAAGGCCTGGGACATGGCATGCATGTCCTTGGTGACATGGTAGATGAGATAGAACCCCGACAGGCCCAGCAATCCCAGGATGATCATGGCCGGGTAGATCATGCGCTCCCAGCGGCGCACGCTCTGATCGAAGGAGCGGAAGAAGCGGGTGAGGGAGATCTCCAGCTTGACCATCGCCTTCTGTTCCGGCGAAAGGTTCTTGTAGTCTGGCGCGAAGGTGCGGGGGTCTTTTTCAAACATACTGCCTGCCTGTTACTGCTGGGCCGGGAAATTCCGGCCCATAAGTATCCTAGGATACTCCTGATGGCCTGCCGATGACCTTGGTCAATTAGGGTTTGCTGATGCAGATCAAGCCTCCGGGGCGTCAGGTACGGCACTGGAGCGCCTTTGCCCATCCCACCTGAACCATTGACAGACTGGGAACAACAAGCAAGGCAATTTGCACCATGGAGGATGTACCCTGACTCATTGGTGTGTTTCGCCGCGCTTTACACGCCCCACGCCTCAATCTGATATTTTCGGCGCATGGGTGGAAGCGACGTTGCACGCCACTTCTACAACAGCACTTTCTCCACCCCGTGTCCCTTCACCTTGTCGATGAAGGCCCGCTGCCAACCGGGTCCCAGGCGCCGGTTGGCGATTTCCATGACGATGTAGTCGGTCTTGAGGCCGGTTTCGGCTTCATACTTGAGCAGCCCC
>CAZWRE010000088.1:0-2647 GCA_964636335.1 uncultured Sedimenticola sp.
GCGCGCCTGCATGGCCACGCCAGAGGCATCGACAACCCGGTGATCCTGGTCATGGAGGAAAGCTTCCACGGCCGCACCATGGCAACCCTCACCGCCACCGGCAACCGCAAGGTGCAGGCCGGCTTCGAGCCCCTGGTACAAGGTTTTGCCCGGGTGCCCTTTGGCGACCTGGATGCCTTGAAGACCGCCGCGGACAACCTCAAGGACATCGTCGCCGTGCTGGTGGAGCCCGTGCAGGGCGAAGGCGGCGTCAACATTCCCGCGGAAGACTACCTGCCCGGTATCCGCGCCCCGTGCGACGAGTACGACTGGCTGATGATGCTGGACGAGATCCAGACCGGCATGGGCCGCACCGGCAAACCCTTTGCCTTCCAGCATCACGATCTCCTTCCCGATGTGGTGACCCTGGCCAAGGCCCTGGGTAATGGCATGCCCATTGGCGCCTGCCTGGCCCGGGGACAGGCTGCCGAACTGTTTGGCCCCGGCAACCATGGCAGCACTTTTGGCGGCAACCCCCTGGCCTGCGCGGCAGGTCTGGCCGTGGTGGAAACCATGAAGGCGGAAAAACTCTGGGATCGGGCCGCCACTGCCGGTGAACGACTGCACCGGACGCTGGCCGACAGGCTGGCTGATGCCGACGGCGTGATGGAGATCCGCTCCCTGGGGCTGATGCTGGGCATCCACCTGGACCGCCCCTGCGGCAAACTGGTGGGACAGGCCCTGGACAGGGGATTGCTCATCAATGTCACCGCGGATTCCGTGGTGCGCTTGCTGCCTCCCCTGACTCTTACCGACACCCAGATCGACGAGCTGGCGCAAGGCGTCGCCGACCTCATCCTGGAATTCCTGGAGGCGGAAAAATGACCCGGCATTTTCTCACCCTGCTGGACATCTCTCCCGAGGAATTCCGCGACATCATTCGCCGTGCCTGTGAGCTCAAGCGCATGCAACACCGGGGGGACATCGTGGAATCCCTCAAGCACAAAGTGCTGGCCATGATCTTCGAGAAATCCTCCACCCGCACCCGGGTGTCTTTCGAAGCGGGCATGACCCAGCTCGGTGGCGCCGCCATGTTCCTCTCCCCCCGGGACACCCAACTGGGCCGTGGGGAGCCCATCGAGGACACGGCCCGGGTCCTGTCGCGCATGGTGGACTGCGTGATGATCCGCACCTTCGATCACGAAAACGTGGAACGCTTTGCCGCCCATTCACAGGTACCCGTTATCAATGGCCTTACCGATCTGGTGCATCCCTGTCAGTTGTTGGCGGACATGCAGACATTCTTCGAACACCGGGGTGACATCCAGGGCCGCACCGTGGTTTGGGTGGGCGACGGCAACAACATGTGCCACTCCTACATCAATGCCGCCCGGCAGTTGGATTTCAACCTGAACATCGCCTGCCCCGAAGGCTATGACCCGGCCCCTGAGATCCTCGCCGCCGCCGGAGACCGCTGCCTGATCATCCGTGATCCCATGGAAGCGGCCACGGGCGCGGATCTGGTGGTGACCGACGTCTGGGCCAGCATGGGCCAGGAAGAGGAACAGAAGCAGCGGGAACAGGCCTTCGCCGGTTACCAGGTTACCGCCGAGCTCATGGCCCAGGCGGATGAACAGGCACTGTTCATGCACTGTCTGCCCGCCCATCGCGGGGAAGAAGTCGCCGCCGAAGTCATCGACGCGCCGGGCTCCGTGGTCTGGGACGAGGCGGAAAACCGTCTGCATGCGCAGAAAGCCCTGCTGGAATTCCTGCTGACCTGACACCGGCATGCCAGTACAATAGGCAACCATTCCTTCCGGACTGCACGCTGCCATGGATCTCAAGCAACCCAAATTCCTCATCACGATCTTCCTGCTGTTGGTCAGCCTGGCGGCACAGGCGGAAACCCGCTATGTCACGGATCAACTGAAGATCACCATGCGCAGCGGTGAAAGCGCCAAGCACCGCATCGTGAAAATGCTGCCTTCCGGCACCCCTGTCACCGTACTTAGCAACAATCCAGCCACCGGCTACAGCAAGGTTCGCCTGGCCGATGGCAAGACGGGCTATGTCCTCACCCGTCAACTCCTGACACAACCGGTAGCCCGGGACCGCATCGTCAAACTGGAAGCGCGCATCAAGGAACTGGAGGCCTCTCCCGGCGAGCTGAGCGCCAAGCTGGCCAAGCTATCCCGGGAACACAACGACCTGCAGCAGGAGCATACCGCCCTGCAGCAGGAAAAGAACCGCATTCAGAGGGAACTGGAAGAGCTCAAGCGCACCTCGGCCAATGCCGTACAGATCGCCCAGGAGCGCAAGAGCCTGCGCAAGCAGGTGGCCACCATGAGCCGGGACCTGGCCAACCAGGAGCAGGAAATCCGCGAGCTCAAGAACAGCTCCACCCAGCGCTGGTTTCTCATCGGTGGCGGCGTGCTGTTCGGCGGCATCATTCTCGGGCTGCTGCTGCCCCATCTGCGGGTAAAGAAGCACAGGGATTCCTGGGGCTCGCTTTCGTAGGAGGGCCGCCCCGGGCCGATTGGTCGCGGCGAGGGCGCCGCTGCTTGGTTGAACCGGAAACGGGCTTTCCCTGCCCGTTTCCTCATCGGCATCGGAAAACGCGGTTTCCCCATGCCTCCGCTTCGCGCCGCACCTCCCTGTGCGGGGTCGC
>CAZWRE010000089.1:0-5509 GCA_964636335.1 uncultured Sedimenticola sp.
GCACATGACCGTAGAAGCACACAAGGAAACCATGGAGTTCCAGGCGGAGGTCAGCCAGGTGCTGAACCTGGTAATCCGTTCCCTCTACAGCAACAAGGAGATTTTTTTGCGTGAGCTGATCTCCAACGCTTCCGACGCGGCGGAGAAGCTGCGCTTCGAGGCCCTGTCCGACGATGCCCTGTATGAGGATGATCCCAACCTGCGCATCCGCGTATGGACGGACAAGGAGGCCGGCACCCTGACTGTATCCGACAATGGCATCGGCATGACCCGCCAGGAAGTCATGGATACCATTGGCACCATTGCCAGTTCCGGCACCAGGAAATTCCTGGAGAACCTCAGTGGTGACGCGGCCCAGGACAGCCAGCTCATCGGCCAGTTCGGCGTGGGTTTCTATTCGGCCTTCATTGTCGCCGACAAGGTAACCCTCACCACCCGCCGCGCGGGCATGGAGCCGGAGCACGGTGTACGCTGGGAATCCACGGGGGAGGGCAGTTACAGCATCGAGACCGTGGAGAAGACGGGGCGGGGCACGGAAGTCACCCTGCACCTGCGCGAGGAGGACAAGGAGTTCCTGGACGGCTGGCGCCTGCGCCAGATCATCAACAAGTTTTCCGACCACCTGGCCATTCCCATCGAGATGCCCAAGGAAGCCGTGGGTGAGGATGAGGAAGACAAGGACAAGGAAACCGAGTGGGAGCAGGTGAACAAGGGCGTGGCCCTGTGGATGCGCAGCAAGTCGGAGATCAGTGACGAGGAGTACAAGGATTTCTACAAGTCCATCTCCCATGATTTCGAGGAGCCCCTGGCCTGGGTTCACAACAAGGTGGAGGGCAACAATGAGTACACCTCACTGCTGTATATCCCTTCCAAGGCGCCCTTCGATCTGTGGGACCGGGAGCAGAAACATGGCGTGAAACTCTATGTGCGCCGGGTGTTCATCATGGATGAGGCGGACAAGCTCATGCCCCACTATCTGCGTTTCGTGAAGGGTGTGGTGGACTCGGACGACCTGCCCCTGAACGTCTCCCGGGAACTGTTGCAGCACAACCGCAAGATCGACACCATTCGCAGCGCCAATGTCAAGCGCATCCTGGGGCTGCTGGAAAAGATGGCCAAGAACGAGGCGGAGAAATACCAGACCTTCTGGACCGAGTTCGGCAAGGTGCTCAAGGAAGGCCCGGCGGAGGACTTCGCCAACAAGGAGCGCGTGGCCGGCCTGTTCCGCTTCGCCACAACCAAGTCGGATGGTGACGAGCAGACCGTTTCCCTGGACGAATACATCGAGCGCATGGCGGAGAAGCAGGAGAAGATCTACTACATTACCGCCGAGTCCCTGGCTGCGGCGCGCAACAGTCCGCACCTGGAGATCTTCAAGAAGAAGGATATCGAGGTGCTGCTCATGACCGACCGGGTGGACGAATGGCTCATGTCCCACCTGTATGAATACAAGGGCAAGAGCTTCCAGTCCGTGGCCAAGGGCCAACTGGACCTGGGCGAGCTGGAGGACAAGGAAGAAAAGGAACAGCTGGAAAAGGTGGCCGAGGAGCACAAGCCTCTGCTGGAACGCCTCAAGGAGACCCTGGGCGAGAAGGTCAAGGAAGTGCGTGTATCCAGCCGCCTGGTGGATTCTCCCGCCTGCCTGGTGGTGGATGAGTACGACATGAGCCAGAACCTGGCCCGGGTGCTCAAGCAGTTGGGACAGGATGCCCCCATGCCCACGCCCATCATGGAGGTGAATCTGGAGCATCCGCTGGTGGAAAGGCTGGAGCAGGAGTCCAAGGATGACCGCTTTGCGGAACTGGCCAACCTGCTCTATGATCAGAGTCTGTTGGCGGAAGGCGGTCAGTTGGACGACCCGGCGGGATTCGTTCACCGATTGAACCGTCTGATGTTGGACATGTCTCAGGAAAAAACCTGATTTTTTCCGGGAATTGCAGGAAGCAGTACACAGAACCGGAGGCTGCTTCCTGCTACCCTCGGGGTATGGTCAATGACCAGTCCTGGGTTTCAGGCAAAACGGCCGGCAGGAAGCCGGATGGAATCAACAGCCAAGGCGAGTTCTGTATCATGCGTAAACCTACCAGCACACCGTGGCCTTTTCTGGTCCTCATTCTTGCTCTGCTGCCGGGAGTGCTTCCGGCTTCTTCTGTCAAACGGGTGGACATGGCGGAGATTGCCAGGGATGCCCAACTGGTCTTCGAGGGACGTGTGATCGGCACCCGTGTCGAACAGGAGCCGGGATCGCGCACCATCCATACCTGGGTCCGTTTCGAGGTTCTGGATGTTGTCAAGGGAAATTACAGCGAGCCTGTCATCGAGTTGTTTTTCCTGGGAGGAAGCCGCGGTGATCTGACGGTGACAGTTTCCGACATGCGGATTCCCGCCCTGGGCGAACATGGCATCTATTTTGTCGAGGATGTGGAGCGCCGCCTGGTCAATCCCCTGGTGGGTTGGGCCCAGGGTCATTTTCTGGTGCGTTACGACAGGGACCTGAAGCGCCAGATCATCACAACCCCTGATGGCCGGTTGGTGAAGGATCTGGATCTTTCGGCGCGTCAGTCTGGAAAGGCCGAGATCAGTCATGGTGTGGCGCATGGCGTAATTACCGCGGAAGCAGTGGAAAGGGATCTGATCAATCCCGCGGGCTTCAAATCGCTGATCAGGGGGATGGCAGAATGAATATCAGGAACATCATTGCCGCGGTTGTTTTGGGTCTGGGCAGCAGTTTCAATGCCGGCGCCTATGTTCTGGACGGCTCCAGCTGGCCGGAGGGCAGAACCACCTTTCATATCGACATTGATTTGAAGGGCGCGGCCAGCAGCCCCAGTGGCATCACCTGGAACAATGCCTTTCGTGAGGCCGCGGCAAAATGGAATGCCCAGTCGAATTTCGAGTTTACCGTGGATACCACGGATCCTTCCCATCCCTGTGCCGGAGTGGGCAGTTATCCCCAGGACGGTTTCCGCAACGGCGCCAACTTCTACCCCAAGGTATGTAACCAGGTGGATGGCAAGGAAGTTGAATTCGGCGACAAGACGCTGGCGGTAACCGTAAGTTATGTCTTTACCAGCAAGCCGGAAGAAAAGGTCGAAAGCGATATCTTTTTCAATGAGGCCGAATCCTGGGATATCTACGACGGGCCCGCACGCAGCCGGTTTGATTTCAAGCGGGTGGCCCTGCATGAATTGGGGCATGTGCAAGGCTTGGGGCATGAGGAAAGCAATCCCGCCATCATGCAGCCCACGGTGGGAGATATCTATAATCTCACAGCCGATGATATTGCCGGCGCCCAGTCGCTCTATGGATCCGCCGGGGGTGGGGAAGATCCTCCCATTCGCATGGCCATCGAAGAGCCCTTCGAGGGAGATATCAAGGCCGGTATCAGCAATTTCCGCGGCTGGGTGGTTTCCATGAATCCCCTGGTGTCACTCACCCTTTACCGGGATGGCGAGCTTTTCGATACCCTGGATCACAATGGCAAGCGGCTGGATGTGGCAAATAAATTCCCCAACTATCCCGGGGCCGCCAATTCCGGTTTTTCCTTTACCACCAATTTCGGCATCCTCTCGGCAGGGCAGCACCAATACCGCCTGGTGGCTCGTGACGATCAGGGGAATACCCTGGAAAAGACCATCACCTTCTATGTTCAGCGTTTTGACGATGCCTGGGTGGGAGATGAAAATCTCGTGTCTCTGGACAACGCCAGGGTAAACATCTCTGGCAGCCGGGACATAAGCATCGAGGGTTTGTCTCACAATGGCAAGGAATATGATTTGATACTTCACTGGAAAACATCCCGGCAAGGGTTTGATATCATTAGAATAACAAGAACAAGATAATAGATCGGCTCCGGTGCCGGCCATAAGTCGCGCAAATCCCGGCATTTGCAGGCTCGAATACTCAGGGCCGGCGCACTGTGGCACACTCGGAACACCAATCTCACATCCAAGGGGGTCGTAATCAGAATGAGAATCATACTGCTGGGCGGGCCTGGCGCCGGCAAGGGCACACAGGCCAACTACATCAAGGAAAAGTACAATATTCCCCAGATCTCCACCGGAGACATGCTGCGGGCTCATGTCAAGGCAGGCACCGAGCTGGGCAAGGCGGCCAAGAAGATCATGGACGAGGGAGGCCTGGTCTCCGACGACATCATCATGGGTATGGTCAAGGAACGCATCAAGGAAGATGATTGCAAGAACGGCTATCTGTTCGATGGCTTTCCACGCACCATTCCCCAGGCCGAGGCCATGAAAGAGGCCGGTATTGAAATCGATGCCGTGGTGGAGATCGACGTACCTGACGAGGAAATCATCAAGCGCATGTCCGGTCGCCGCGTGCATCTGCCTTCCGGGCGCACCTACCATGTCATCTTCAATCCACCCAAGGTGGAAGGCAAGGATGACGTGACCGGCGAGGATCTCATCCAGCGTGATGACGACAAGGAAGAAACCGTGAAGGAGCGCCTGCGCGTCTATCACGACCAGACCGAGCCCCTTATCGACTTCTATTCGAAAGAGGCGGAGGCAGGTGCCCTCAAGTACGTGAAAGTCAATGGCGTGGGTACTGTGGACGAGATCCGCGACGCCATTTTCAGTGGACTGGATGGCTGATTCTTTCGTCGCATTTTCAATGAAACCGGGGCATTACCCCGGTTTTTGTTATACTGCGGTGCTTGAACCTGATGAATCAGGCCTGTAAACATCGAAACAAGAACGGAGGCCTTGCGTGGCTGTAGTCGAACTGAACAAAGAGAATTTTGAAGATACCATCAACAACAATGCGTTTGTGATCATTGATTTCTGGGCGCCCTGGTGCGGTCCCTGCAAGAGCTTCGCGCCGACCTATGAAAAGGTCTCCGAAGATTTCGATGACGTGGTCTTCGCCAAGATCAATACCGAGGACGAGCAGGAAATCGCCGCGCATTTCCAGATTCGTTCCATTCCCACGCTGATGATCTTCCGCGATCAGATCATCATCTACAGCGAAGCCGGCGCTCTGCCCGAGAGCTCCTTCCGCCAATTGGTGGAGCAGGCGGCAACCCTGGATATGGATGACGTGCGCAAGCAGATCGCCGAAGCCCAGGGGGGCAATGCCGACGCCTGATCGGCCTGTTACCTGGTCAACAGCAAAGCCGGAGGCACTCGCTTCCGGTTTTTTTGTGTACAGGAAATACCGGGCGAAGACGGCTTGTGCATTTTCGGTGCATTTGCCATCCGTAGAGGCGTATGGCGGAGTAATGAATCGGCCCGGGGGCGGGCCTCCTACAGGGGCTGTAGGAGCGGCGCCCTCGCCGCGACCCCGCAAAGGGAGGTGCGACGTGAAGCGGAGGCAGCGGGAAACCGCGTTTTCCGATGCCGAAAAGGAAACGGGCAGGGAAAGGCCGTTTCCGGTTCAAAGGGGCAGCGGCGCCCTCGCCGCGACACCCGCACAAGGACGTGCGGCGCGAAGCGGAGGCATGGGGAAACCGCGTTTTTCCCATGCCGAGGAGGAAACGGGCAGGGAA
>CAZWRE010000090.1:0-19996 GCA_964636335.1 uncultured Sedimenticola sp.
GCTTCGAAGGCGTATTTTCGGAAAAAACATGTTGCCCGGCAGATCAGGTTGTTTTTTCAGGTAGGGGAAAGTATCAGACCCGCGCCTCCGGGGCAAATTTTCAGCTGCAGTATTGCTGAATCCTTGCTCTTGTCTTCATGATACTGCTTTCCCGCGCATTGCAGGAACCTGATACAGTAAATATGTGGCCTGCTACGCTGAATCGAGCTGCGGGAATGTCGGGGTTTCACAATTGATCCGGGAATTTCCCGGGCGAAAAAGCGGGTTGTCCCGCTTCCTGATTGCCGCAACCTTGACGTATTCTTCACGGCCGATTCAATGACTACAGATGGAACACAGACAACATGGCTGACCTGGAAGCTTTGATCTTTGACGTGGATGGCACCCTGGCGGATACCGAGCGGGATGGCCATCGAGTGGCCTTCAACAGGGCCTTTGCCGATGCCGGCCTGGACTGGGACTGGACCGTGGAGATCTATGGTGATCTCCTGACCGTCACCGGCGGGAAGGAGCGCATGAAGTATTTCCTGCGAAAATACCGCCCGGATTTTACGGTCGATGGCGACCTCGATGAATTTGTGGCGAGTCTGCACGCCGCCAAGACCGACCATTACAAGGCGCTGATGGCGGATCCCGGCCTGCCCCTGCGCCCTGGGGTGGAGCGGTTGTTGCGCGAGGCCCGGGATGCCGGTCTGCGCCTGGCCATTGCCACCACCACCACGCCGGCCAATGTCACGGCCCTGCTGAGGAACAGCCTGGCGGAAGACGGGGAAGACTGGTTTGAAGTCATTGCCGCGGGGGATATCGTTCCCGCCAAGAAGCCTGCACCGGATATCTATGTCTGGGCCATGGAGAAGATGAAGCTGTCTCCCCATCAGTGCCTGGCTCTGGAGGATTCGGACAATGGCGTGAAAGCCGTTGTCGATGCCGGCATCAAGGCATTGCTGGTCACCGTGAATGACTATACCCGGAACCATGACCTTTCCGGCGCCACGGTGGTGGTTGATCATCTGGGTGAGCCGGGTAGCCCCTGCCGGGTCATCCAGGGGCCCGAACTTGTCGGGGAACAGGTTGACGTGGACGCATTACGGGCCATTCACAAGCATGCCACGAGTTGATCCGGAACTTTCCCGCCGCATGGCGGGAATCGAGCCTTTTCATGTGATGGATATTCTCGCCCGCGCGCGGGCAATGGACGCCCGTGGCGAGGACGTGGTGCACATGGAAGTAGGGGAGCCTGATTTCAGCACGCCGGAGCCCATTGTCGCGGCCGGGGAGCGTGCCTTGCGGGAAGGGCATACTCATTACACGGCGGCCACCGGCTTGCCTGCCTTGCGCGAAGCCATCAGCGGCTATTATGCCGACCGGCTGGGGGTGGAGGTCGATCCGGGGCGCATTGTGGTCACGCCGGGGGCTTCGGGCGCCCTGCAACTGGTGCTGGCGGCGCTGGTCAACCCCGGGGACAAGGTGCTGATGCCGGATCCCGGTTATCCATGCAACCGGCACATGGTGCGCCTGTTCGAGGGTGAAGCGGTTTCCCTGGGGGTGAAGGCCTCCTATGATTTTTCCCTGGCCAATGACCAGGTGATCCGAAACTGGGATGGCCGTACCCGCGCCCTGATGGTGGCCACGCCCGCGAATCCCACCGGCCGCCTGATGAGCCTGAAGCAGTTGGAGCAACTCTACAATGCCGTCCTTGCTCCTGACGGTGCTTTCATCGTTGACGAGATTTATCAGGGACTGGTCTATGACCGGCCCGTGGAAACGGCTCTTTCCCTGGGTGAGGACAATTTGTTCGTGGTAAACAGCTTTTCCAAGTTTTTTGGCATGACCGGTTGGCGCCTGGGCTGGGTGGTGGCGCCACGCGAATACGTGCCGGCCCTGGATCGTCTGGCGCAGAACATCTTTCTCGCGGCGCCCACCCTTTCCCAGCATGCCGCCCTGGCGGCTTTCCGGCCGGAAAGCCTGGATATCCTGGAACAGCGCCGGCAGATCTTCCAGCAGCGCAGGGACTATCTGTACGATGCGCTCACGAAACTTGGCCTGCGCATCGATGGCAAGCCCGAGGGGGCCTTCTATCTTTACGCCGATGTCAGCCGTTTCAGCAACGACAGTTTTGAGTTTTGCCGCCAGTTGCTGGAACAGGCCCGGGTGGCGATCACGCCGGGACGGGATTTCGGCAGCTACCGGGCGGAAAAGTACGTGCGTTTCGCCTACACCACGGGCATGGAAAGGCTGCAACTGGGAGTGGAGCGTCTCAGGGCTTTTCTGACTTCCTGAATTTCGCCGGACCCAGGGTTACCACCACGTTGTCGTCCCGAGGGGGCTGTGTTGGCGATTCCTCGACGATGAAGATCCGCTGTCCGCTGACCATGGCGGAGATGTCCGAGCTGTCGCCCTTGGCGTCGTGGAAGAAGCTGGCCAGGATGTGCAGCGCGGTGAAACCCAGGATGACGAAATACCCCAGCAAGTGAACATGGCGCAGGCTGAGATCGCCCAGAAGGGTGATGTGGTTGAGCAGCAGCAGGCCGCTGGCGACCTGCGCGAGCAGGACGATGAACAACAGCAGGTAGAGGATCGCCCACAGGGGATTGTGGGCGTACCAGCGCGGCAGGCGAACCTTGCCCAGGGTCAGGTAGCTGCGCAGCACTGCCCAGGCCTGCGCCAGACGGTGGCGGTTGGGCAGCAGGGCGCCCAGTTGCTCCGTGCGTTTCCCCGCGAACAATAGCCACAGGCGCACCGCCAGGGCGGCGATCAATACAGCGGCGCTGGCGAAATGGATTTCATCCAGATCCTGGGCGCGTTCTGGTGCCCAGCGGATCAGCCCGCCGCTGCACAGCAGAATCAGTGTTGCCAGGGCCATTCCCCAGTGACACAGGCGCAAGGCCTTTCCCCACACGGGGAGACGGCGAATTTCGGGGGTGGACATGGATTCAGCTACGCTTTGCCAAAGGATTCCGTAGTATAACGGGATACCTTGAGGGTGTCCGACCAGTAGTTCTGCGGTAGCCCCGCCTTCTGTTTCAAGTGGGCCAGAAACAGCTCAGGTGTCGGGAGCTGTTCCCACACGGAAGGCAGGAAGGTGCCCCGGTAGTAGCCATCTTCCAGGATCAGTCCATCCACGCCGGGTCTGAGCTGGTGCAACAGGTCGGCTTCGGAATCGAAGGTCATGGGTTCCGGTGGGCTGAGCACGGAAATGTGTATGTCCAGGCCGGGGAACTCGTGTTTGCTCAGCGGTGGAAAACGGTTGTCGTTGAAAGCCGCGCTGAAGGCGTTTTCCGCCACATCTTTCACCAGGGGTTGCACCGCCTGCAGGTGACCGATGCAGCCGCGCAGCTGACCGTTGCGATTCAGGGTGACGAAGCTGGCCCGGTGGGCCCGCAGGGCGGGTTCGAATTCCCGGGGATCCAGAACCAGGGGGTGTCCTTCGCGCAGGCCGGTCAGAATGGAATCCCGGGCGATGTCCAGCAGCAGGTTCCGCTGTTCATCGTTCAGCGTGTGTTGTTCAGTTGAAGACATAGGCGCCATACCCCACTACTCGAGTCTTGTCGCCGGCGGTATCGCCGGAATTGCGCAGATCCAGGTTGCGGGCCTGCAATCCATGTTCTTTCGCGGACAGCAGCAGTCCGCTTACGGGTATGCGGCCGCAGGCGTCGTCGAAATCGATGGCCTCCGGACGCATATCCACGATGGCCATGCTGGTGTGCTGATCCTTGATGCGGGCCGCGTGGTAGTCCAGGAAGTGGCTCAGGTCGGAGCTGATGACGATGAGGGTTTCCTCGCCGCCCCACAGCAGATCCAGTATTTCACTGACTTCCTGCGGTGATGCCTGACCCACGATGAAAGGCACCACGCTGAAGTCGTCCAGGGTGCGCTGCAGGAAGGGTAGCTGCACTTCCAGGGCGTGCTCGCCGGCAAAGGCGCCGTCGAACTCCCGTACCTGGGGCAGGGCCAGGGCCTGTTCCACCGACTTCCTGTCCACCGGGATGTCCCCCAGGGGGGTGCGCAGCCAGTCGGCGCTCGTGGTGGCCAGGCCGCGAAAAGGAACCCGGTGTGCCGGCGCCAGGATGACCACCCGGCGAATCCTGTTGGGCAGCAACAGTTGTCGGTAGGCGCTGGCCGCCACCGGGCCGGAATAAATGTAGCCCGCATGGGGTGCGATGATGGCTTTGGGCACCGGTTGGGGCAGGGGTTCGTGTTCATCCAGCATTTCGTCAATCATGCTGGCCAGGGTGATGGGGTCGTCCGGGTAGAATGCGCCGGCAACCGAGGGTGGAAGTACGCTGCTCATCTTGAATTCCTGTCTGTTCACCCGAATGTACTAAAGCATAAATGGGATCACCCGGGGAGAATGCAAGATGAACATACCGCAAAGTGTAGCAACGAAATACTGGCACGGGCTGGAGGATGGCCGTGTGCAATGCGACCTGTGCCCCCGGGAATGCAAGCTGAAGGAGGGGCAACGCGGCCTGTGCTTCGTGCGCGCCAGGGAGAATGATGCCGTGGTGCTCACCACCTGGGGGCGCTCCAGCGGCTTCTGCGTCGATCCCATCGAGAAGAAACCCCTGAATCATTTCCTGCCGGGTACTCCGGTGTTCTCTTTTGGCACGGCAGGCTGTAACCTGTCCTGCAAGTACTGTCAGAACTGGGACATGAGCAAGTCCCGGGAAATGGATATTCTCGCCAACCAGGCCACGCCGGATCAGATTGCCGACAAGGCCGCGGCCCTGGGCTGCCGCAGCGTGGCCTATACCTACAATGATCCGGTCATCTTTCTGGAATACGCCGTGGATACGGGGAAGGCATGTCACGAAAGCGGACTGAGGAATGTCGCCGTGACAGCCGGCTACATTTCCCCCGGCGCGAGGGAAGAATTCTTTTCCGTGATGGATGCCGCCAACGTGGACCTCAAGGGGTTCAGCGAGGATTTCTATCGCAAACTCACCGGCGGGCACCTGCAGCCGGTACTCGATACACTGAAATACCTGAAGCATGAAACCGATGTCTGGTTGGAAATCACCAACCTGCTCATCCCCGGCCACAATGATTCCGAGGAGGAGATGAAGCGCATGATCGAGTGGATACTTGAGGAGCTGGGAGAAGACGTGCCCCTGCATTTCAGCGCATTCCATCCGGATTACAAGATGCTTGATGTGCCTCCTACTTCGTCCAGGGCCCTGAGTCAGGCCCGGGAGCTGGCCATGTCCCTTGGGTTGCACTATGTCTATACAGGCAATGTGCACGACAGCAGGGGAGGCAGCACCTGGTGCCCTTCCTGTGGTGAGTTGCTCATAGAGCGGGACTGGTACGTCCTGGGGAAATGGGGGCTGGATGAGAACGGTTGCTGCCTGTCCTGCGGAACCAGGATTCCGGGGGTGTTCGAAGCCAGGCCGGGGGACTGGGGGGCGAAACGGCTGCCTGTCGCCATGTAGACGCTTTTTTCCGGCCGCGGGGGACAATGGCGGTCTGGCTGAACATTCTCAAACCAGTTCACAGTTTCCTTCTGCAAATCCCATAAGATAGGTTCCACCTGCGCGTGTCCGCCTGGATTCGCGTTGTCGCCGTGGCCGAACAAATGCTCGTGAAACGCGTATTCCGGCCGGAGATTCATGTAAGGGAACACCGTTCCCCCTGATTGTTGGTATCGATATCTTATGGCCCAGACAAAATGCAGCCCCAATTCCCGAAATGAATGCCCCGCTTCAACATCCGCGGATACGGTCTCCCGCCATGCGCCGGCGGGAGCGACGCCCGGCGAAACGGATACTTCCCGCAGAAAGTTCGTCCTTTCCTCCCTGGCCGGAGGCGCCGCTGTCGCCATCAATGTGCGTCGTGGACAGGCGGCGGAACAGGAGGCTCCCCGCAAGGCGGTGCCCAAACCGCTGTTTGGGAAGATTCGGGACTACGTGGCCACACAGGCGGCGGTTACCGCTCCCCCGCCATTTGCCGTGATGGTGCTCAACCGCATGGGTTTTGGTCCCAATGGCAGTGACGTGGATGATTTCAATGCCCTGGGAGCAACGGATGACGAGAGGTTGGCCGCCTATGTGGACAAGCAACTGAACTGGCAGTCCATCGATGATTCCGCTTTGGCACTGAGGTTGAGTGATCCGGCATTTGAATATCTGTGGGAGAGCTTTGACCAGGCCTGGCAGAATCACCATATTGACGGCAATGACCGCTATGGCCCCATTGACACCATGGAGCGGGCGGTGTTCGTGCGGGCGGTATACAGCAAGCGCCAGCTTCTGGAGTTTCTGGCCGATTTCTGGCACAACCATTTCAATGTCTATGGCCGGGATACCTATGCGCGTGAAACCTGGGTTTCCTGGGATCGTGACGTGCTGCGTCCGCCACAGCCGGGAAACCCCAGGCCCGCCGGGCTGGAGAACGGGCATTTCCTGGGGAACTTCCGCCAGATGCTGGAGCTCACCGCAAAGCATCCGGCCATGCTCTATTACCTCGACAACTATGTGAACGGCCGTGCGGATCCCAATGAGAACTATGCGCGGGAAATCATCGAGTTGCACACCCTGGGGGCGATCAACTACGCAGGCCCGGACCCGCAGCCCGGGGATATCAACACCATCAGCATGCCCGAGTTTCCCGGCGTGCCCATCAATGACAAGTATTCCGACGACGATGTTTACGAGGCAATGCGTTTCCTGACCGGATGGAATGTCGAGGATGGGCGCAATCCTTCCGGTGATCCCGATACCGGTCACTGGCACTTTGTGGAAGACTGGCATGACCAGGGACAGAAACAGCTGCTGGGCGCGCACTGGGATGCCTTCAGTGGCGTCCAGGAAGTCTATGACATGCTGGATCTGCTGGCTTTCCATCCGGGAACGGCCAAGTACATTTCCCTGAAGCTTTGCCAGCGCTTCATCAGCGATGACCCGCCCCAGTCCCTGGTGGATCAGGTGGCCACCGTGTTTTATGACAACCGGCATCAGCCGGATCAGCTCGAGAGGGTCTACCGTTTTCTGCTCAATAGCCCCGAGTTCAAGGATGTAAGCACCTGGGGTAGCAAGCTCAAGCGGCCTTTCGAGGTGGTGGTTTCCGCCATGCGGGCCTGTGGCGCGGATTTCACTGTCCGCCCCGATGACAGCGAAAGCTATTACTTCATGTACTATTTCAGCCGGACCGGGCAACGCCCCTTCAACTGGCGCACGCCGGACGGTTATCCGGATGAACGCTCCTTCTGGGAAGGGGGTGCCTCCCTGGTGCATACCTGGCGGGTTCTGGACTGGCTCATTGATGAGAACGCGGGCAACAGCGACCCGGATCTCATGCCCATCACCGATATCACGGTTTCCGGCCTGGGAACCCATACCCCCAACACCCTGGCCAATTTCTGGCTGAAGAAGGTGCTGAAGTGGGGACCCAACAACGGTGAATGGTATGGCACCGAGATCCATCGCGCCCTGCGCGATTTCATGTGCGAACGGCCGGATGATGATCCATCTCCCTGGCCCGTGGACTATCCCATCGATGACATAACCGACAACTCCTGGCCGTATTACTGGAACGAGCGTTTGCGCGGCCTGGTGAAGCTGGTGTTGTCCATTCCTGAATTCATGCAGCGTTGAGGAGGAGGGACATATCATGAAAATCAGCAGACGAGGATTCCTGGCAGGCTCGGCTACCGTAACCGCAACCCTGGGGGGTGCAAAGCTGGGTTTTTCCGCCATTCAATCCAAGGCGCCGGCCAGCAGGAGAACGCTGGTCTATCTGTTCCTCCGGGGAGGGATGGACGGCCTCAACCTGGTGGTGCCCAGGACCGGCATTCACCGCACGGAATATCTCAACAAGCGCCCAAATATTGCGGTGCCCATCAGCAACATGCATGACCTGAACGGGACCTTTGGCCTGCATGGAAACTGTGACGGCCTCAAGAGCCTGTATGACAGCGGCAAACTGGCATTCATTCATGCCGTGGGCATGCCGGAAGGCGAATCTTCCCGCAGTCATTTTGATTCCCAGGAGATGTTCGAACTGGGAACGCCGGGAAACCTGTCCACCACCACCGGGTGGCTGGCGCGGCACATGAACACTTCTCCGCATATTGCCTCTGATGCCGTTATTCCTTCCCTGGCGACCACGTCGTCGGCGCCCACCAGTCTCCTGGGTGATTTCAGGGCCATGTCCCTGGATGATGCCAGCAGTTTTCACCCCAACCCGGGCCGGTACGGTGACGAACATGTGAACGCCCTTGCAAGAATCTACAATGGCACCTCGACCCTGGACTACGCGGTGCAGAACTCCCTGGACATGATCGATCTGCTGGGCCAGATCGACATCACCGTGCCTGACAGCTATCCCAATACGGGACTGGGCGATGACCTGGGCCTGGTGGCGGGCATGATCAAGGAGGACGTTGGCCTCCAGGTGGCCACGGTGGATTATGGTGGCTGGGACACCCACAACGGCCAGGGCAACGATGGAGGCGGCTATTTCGCCACCCACGTGGGAGACCTTTCAGCTGCTATCAAGGCATTCATGGATGACCTGGAATCCGTTGGCCTGGTCGATGACGTGGTGTTGGTGGTGCATTCGGAGTTTGGCCGCCGTGTACGTGAAAACGGCAATCAGGGCACCGACCATGGCACGGCGCAGCCCATGATGGTTGCCGGCGGCAGGGTGTTGGGAGGACAGATCTACGGTTCTTTCCCGGGACTGCGGGATTCGGATCTGTATCTCAACACGGATGTGCGCATGACCACGGACTTCCGGCAGGTACTCAGTGACGTGGTGGGGAATTTCCTGCTCAATCCAAACCTGTCCACGGTCTTCCCCGGTTATACCGGCCCGAAATCCATCGGCCTGTTCGATACCAACAGCATATTCGTGAACGGGTTTGAATAAGGAAAAACCCGCGTTCAGCAGTACCTGAACGGCTGTCGTGGAACCCCGTGTTCCGCGTCAACTTGCCCCGCATGACGCCGGTCGTGTGGGGTTTTCTTTTCCGGAAGGCATGAAATCGGGAACACGCCTATAGGAATGTAGGGATTTCCCTACATACAGGAAAGGGCGGTGCCCCTACACTTGGCCTGCGGAAAACGGATATCCGCTGATTAATCAAGTTCTTACAGGGAGTTTCAACATGAAGAAGATGATCATGCCTATTTCCACATTGAGCACCATGCTGTTCTTGTCCCTGACCTCCGGGGCCGGTCTGGCGGAGGAAGGGAATATCTGCAAGGGAATGGAACAGAAAGCCTGTTCCCAGTCCACTGCCTGTCGCTGGGTCAAGCCGTACAAGCGGAGTGACGGCATCAAGGTGGCCGGATATTGCAGGAAGCTGCCGGGGCAGAAAAGCCAGGCATCCCGGAACAAGCAGTCATCCAGCAGGAAAGGCTGAGTCTTTTCCCGGTAAGGCGGGAGAACCTCGCGGCATCTGGCGCCTGCGGGGTTCTCCCGCGTTTTGCCGGGTGGTTTTTTCTGTTGCCCCCGGCTGTCATAATGCCCGCCAGACGAATTGAATAACCTGGGTATGGCGCGGTGGCGAACCCTCTTGCAGAAGATTTTTCCTTGCGGGTGATTGGCCGCGTGCGCAGCCCGTTCCATGAAAAGTTTGGCATTCCCCGCCAGCCGGGGCTGGTGAATGTGCCGGCAACCCTGATCATGCTGCCTCCTTTCGATTCGCCGGAGATGTTCGAGGGTCTGGAGGAATTCAGCCATCTCTGGCTCACCTTCGTCTTTCATGCCTGCCTGGAGCAGGGCTGGAAGAGCAGGGTCAGGCCGCCCCGCCTGGGCGGCAATGTCAGCAAGGGGGTGTTTGCCACCCGCTCGCCGTTTCGCCCGAATCATCTGGGCTTGTCCGTGGTGGAGCTCGTCAGGGTTGAAATCACCGATGGCCGGGTACGCCTGCATGTGCTGGGCAGCGACCTTCTCGATGGCACCCCTGTCGTCGATATCAAGCCCTATATTCCCTACGTGGATTCAGTGGAGCGGGCAGCAGGAGGATTTGCCGGTGAAGCGCCGGACAGGCGGTTGCGGGTCAGGTTTTCTCCCCCGGCGGAACAGGTGCTGACCCTGCATCCGGATGGTGAACGACTGGCGGCTCTGTTGGCCGAGCTCATCGCCCTGGATCCCCGCCCGGCCTACCAGAGAGACAATGAGGATACGCGGCGTACCTGGGGCATGCGGTTCGCGGGGCTGGATGTGCGCTGGCAGGTGGACGGCGACCGGGCCCTGGTCACCGAGGTGGTGGACCAGGGACAGGGCGATCAGTAGATCAGGCTCATCATCCGGCTGCGGTAACGCGGCACCAGGGGGTCGTCACCCAGGACATCGAACAGTTTCAGCAGGGCCTTCCTGGCCGCGTCGTCACCGTAGTCGCGATTCTTCTTCATGAGCCGCAGCAGCTCATCCATGGCTTCTTCGTAACGCTGGTTCACGGCGTGATGGGCCGCCAGCAGGTACCGGGCCTCGGCATCGTCCGCGTCTGCCTCCAGGCGCCGGGCCAGCT
This sequence comes from uncultured Sedimenticola sp., assembly GCA_964636335.1. Classification (GTDB taxonomy): domain Bacteria; phylum Pseudomonadota; class Gammaproteobacteria; order Chromatiales; family Chromatiaceae; genus Thiolapillus. The sequence continues at coordinate 10,475 of CAZWRE010000090.1, forward strand.
CCTCTTCCGCGGGCGCGTCCGCCAGCAGGCCTTCGAAGAACAACAGTCCCTGCAGGGTCCGGACTTCGGGCTTGTCACGGAGATCGGCGGGGAGCCGCGCCAGGATTTCTTCGGATTTTGTGATGTCACCGGCGGCGGCATGAGTCTGGGCCAGGGCCAGGTCGATGTTGCCGTTGGCAGGGTCCGAGGCCCTGGCCTGTTCCAGTAGCGCCAAAGCGCCTTCGGCGTCGCCCTGCAACAGCAGTTGCTGGGCCTGTTCCACCAGCGCGTCGGATTCCCGGGGAATATGCTTGTCCAGGAACTTGCGGATCTCGGCTTCGGGGAGGGCGCCGGCGAATTCGTCCACGGGTTCACCGTTTCTGAACAGTTTCACCGTGGGAATGCTGCGGATGCCGAATCGCGCGGCCAGGGCCTGTTGCTCTTCCGTATTGATCTTGGCCAGAATGAACTTGCCCCGGTAGTCGTCGGCCAGTTTCGCCAGTATGGGCATAAGCATCTGGCAGGGCTGGCACCAACTGGCCCAGAAATCCACCAGCACGGGCACCTGCATGGATTGCTCAACAACGGCGTTCTGGTAATTTTCTTCCGTTACTTCAATGACATAGGGTGAATTGCTCATGTGCTTGATACCTGCTAGCTGAAACCATGAGCTTCATTTTGGGGTGGATGGCCCGAATTGCAAGGCCTTGAAAACCGGACTTCCCGCCCCATTTTCCGGGGAAACCACCTGGAGAAGCAAAAATGTCAGATAACATGCATGTCGTGTGCAGCCACTGTGGCGGTGTGAACCGTATTCCCGCGGCCCGCCTGGGACAGAACCCCAAATGCGGCAAGTGCAAGCGTCCCCTGTTCGACGGACACCCCGCCGACGTGGATGATGCCATGCTGCAGAAGCAGATCCAGCGCAGCGATATTCCCGTGCTGGTGGATTTCTGGGCGCCCTGGTGCGGGCCCTGCAAGATGATGGCTCCGGCCTTTGCCCAGGCGGCCGGTCAGCTGGAGCCCCATGTGCGTCTGCTCAAGCTCAATACCGAGCAGCACCAGCAACTGGCCGGGCAGTTTGGCATACGCAGCATTCCCACCATGATCCTGTTCCGTAACGGTCAGGAGCTGGATCGCATGTCCGGCGCCCTGGATGCGCGGGGCATCGTCTCCTGGGTAGGCCAGAAATTATAGCTTCTTCATGCGGGCAGACGGCAATGACCATCATGCGCTGGTCGTTGCCGAATCCCTGCCGATTTCCATGGACAGTGCCGGGCATCTGCCGTAGAATTTCCATCTCAACAGGGGGCTGACCCCAATCTCGTTATCTTGTGTTCGTTCGTGGACGGCTCCAGACAGGGCCGCTCCCCTATTGTGTGCGCGTAAATGACTGATTCAGCGATTCTGGTACTCGAAGACGGCACGGTTTTCCATGGCCGTTCCATCGGGGCGGAAGGACAAACCGTGGGCGAGGTGGTATTCAACACCGCCATGACCGGCTATCAGGAGATCCTCACGGATCCTTCTTACCTGCGGCAGATCGTGACGCTGACCTATCCCCACATCGGCAATACCGGCGTGAACAGCGAGGATGTGGAATCCAGCGCCGTGCACGCCGCCGGGCTGGTGATCCGGGATCTTCCTCTGCTGGCCAGCAACTGGCGCTGCGAGCAGCCCCTGGACCAGTACCTGAAGGAAAACGGCGTGGTGGCCATCGCCGATATCGACACCCGCAAGCTGACGCGCATCCTGCGGGAAAAGGGCGCCCAGGCGGGCTGCATCCAGGCCGGTCCCCACCTTGATGAAGTGGTGGCCCGCGCGGCGGCGGAAACCTTCCCCGGCCTCAAGGGCATGGATCTGGCCAGGGAAGTCACCACCAGTGAGGCCTACGAATGGAAGGAAGGCACCTGGAAGCTGGGAGAAGGGCACCCGGCCCGGGAAGACAGGGAAGATGATTTTCATGTGGTTGCCTATGACTTCGGCATCAAGACCAACATCCTGCGCATGCTGCGGGATCGGGGCTGCCGTGTCACCGTGGTGCCCGCCCAGACGCCTGCCGGCGAGGTGCTGGCCATGAACCCCGACGGCGTTTTCCTGTCCAACGGTCCCGGTGACCCCGAGCCCTGTGACTATGCCATCGATGCCATCCGGGAAGTGCTGGAGAAGGAGGTGCCCACCTTCGGTATCTGCCTGGGCCACCAGCTCCTGGGCCTGGCAAGCGGCGCGCGCACGGTGAAGATGAAATTCGGTCATCATGGCGCCAACCACCCGGTGCAGGATCTGGAAAAGGGCACCGTGATGATCTCCAGCCAGAATCATGGTTTTGCCGTGGATGAGAAGAGCCTGCCGGAGAATCTGAAAGCGACCCACAAGTCCCTGTTCGATGGTTCCCTGCAGGGCATCCATCGCACCGACAAGCCTGCTTTCGGCTTCCAGGGGCATCCGGAAGCCAGCCCCGGCCCTCATGACGTCGCGCCGGTATTCGATCACTTCATCGAGCTGATGAAAGCCCGCGGGGCCTGACCGCCGTTCCATCACACTCGCGCAGACTGAGACAAGATGCCTAAAAGAACAGATATCCAGACCATTCTCATCATCGGTGCCGGCCCCATCATCATCGGCCAGGCCTGCGAGTTCGACTATTCCGGCGCCCAGGCCTGCAAGGCCCTGCGCGAGGAAGGTTACAAGGTGGTGTTGGTGAACTCCAACCCCGCCACCATCATGACCGATCCGGAAACGGCGGACGTGGTGTATATCGAGCCCATTACCTGGCAGACCGTGGCGCGCATCATCGAGAAGGAGCGGCCGGATGCCCTGCTGCCCACCATGGGTGGCCAGACGGCTCTGAACTGCGCTCTGGATCTGGTGCGCGAAGGCATGCTGGAGCAGTTCGGCGTGGAAATGATTGGTGCTTCCCGCGAGGCCATCGACAAGGCCGAGGACCGTGACCTGTTCCGCAAGGCCATGCAGAAGATCGGCCTGGACATGCCGAAATCCGCTGTGGCTCATTCCATGGAGGAAGCCCTGCAGGTGCAGGTGCAGGTGGGTTTTCCCACCATCATCCGGCCTTCCTTCACCATGGGTGGTTCCGGCGGCGGCATCGCCTACAACCGCGAGGAATTCGAGGAGATCTGCCAGCGGGGGCTGGATCTGTCGCCCACCAATGAGCTGCTCATCGAGGAATCCATCCTTGGCTGGAAGGAGTACGAGATGGAAGTGGTGCGGGACCACAAGGACAACTGCATCATCGTCTGCTCCATCGAGAACCTGGATCCCATGGGCGTGCACACCGGCGACTCCATCACCGTGGCCCCGGCCCAGACCCTGACGGACAAGGAATACCAGATCATGCGTGATGCGTCGCTGGCGGTGCTGCGTGAGATCGGCGTGGACACCGGCGGCTCCAATGTTCAGTTCGCCATCAACCCCGAGAACGGGCGCATGATCATCATCGAGATGAACCCCCGGGTATCCCGTTCCTCGGCCCTGGCCTCCAAGGCCACGGGCTTTCCCATCGCCAAGGTGGCGGCCAAGCTGGCGGTGGGCTACACCCTGGACGAGCTGCGCAACGAGATAACCGGCGGCGTGACACCGGCTTCCTTCGAGCCGAGTATCGACTACGTAGTCACCAAGATTCCCCGTTTCGCCTTCGAGAAATTCCCCCAGGCGGATGACAGGCTTACCACCCAGATGAAGTCCGTGGGCGAGGTCATGGCCATCGGCCGCACCCTGCAGGAGTCCCTGCAAAAGGCCCTGCGCGGGCTGGAGACGGGCAAGGCCGGCTTCGATCCCGTGGTGGATCTTTCAGCCGATGATGCCCGGGAGACCATTCTCGCGGAGATCCGTCAACCGCGGGCCGACCGTCTCTGGTACGTGGCGGATGCCTTTCGTGACGGCATGAGCATGGAAGAGATCCAGCAGGCCACGGGTATCGATCCCTGGTTCCTGGTGCAGATCGAGGATCTCATCCGCGAGGAAGCCCGGGTGGTGGAGGAAGGCCTGGACGCCCTGGACGCCGACCGTCTGCGCCAACTCAAGCGCAAGGGCTTTTCCGACAAGCGCCTGGCGGATCTGCTGGGCCGCAAGGAGAGCAAGATCCGCAAGCTGCGCTACAAGCTGGGGGTGCGCCCTGTGTACAAGCGGGTGGACACCTGCGCCGCCGAATTCGCTTCCAGCACCGCCTACATGTATTCCACCTATGAAGAAGAGTGCGAGGCGCGGCCCACCGACAACAACAAGATCATGGTGCTGGGGGGCGGCCCCAACCGCATCGGCCAGGGCATCGAGTTCGATTACTGCTGCGTGCACGCCGCCTTCGCCATGCGCGAGGACGGTTACGAGACCATCATGGTCAACTGCAATCCGGAGACGGTTTCCACGGACTATGACACCTCCGACCGCCTGTATTTCGAGCCCCTGACCCTGGAAGACGTGCTGGAGATCATCCACAAGGAGAATCCCGCCGGGGTCATCGTGCAGTACGGTGGTCAGACGCCCCTGAAACTGGCGCGGGATCTGGAGAAGGCCGGTGCGCCCATCATCGGCACCAGTCCGGATTCCATCGATGCCGCGGAAGACCGCGAGCGCTTCCAGCAGATGATCGAGAAACTGGGCATTCTGCAGCCGCCCAACCGCACGGCCACGGACCCGGAAAAGGCGGTGCAGTTGGCCGAGGAAATCGGCTATCCACTGGTGGTGCGGCCTTCCTACGTGCTGGGCGGCCGGGCCATGGAGATCGTCTACAATGAAGAAGACCTGACCCGCTACATGCGCGAGGCGGTGAGCGTTTCCAACGATTCGCCGGTGCTGCTGGACCGTTTCCTCAACGATGCCATCGAGGTGGACGTGGACGCCATCTGTGACGGCAGGGACGTGCTCATCGGCGGCATCATGGAGCATATCGAGGAAGCCGGCGTGCATTCCGGCGATTCCGCCTGTTCCCTGCCACCCTACACCCTGAGTCAGGAGATCCAGGATCGCATGCGCCACCACATCCGCGACATGGCCCTGGAGCTGGGCGTGGTGGGGCTGATGAACACCCAGTTCGCCATCAAGGACAATGACATCTACATCCTCGAAGTGAACCCGCGGGCCTCGCGCACCGTGCCTTTCGTGTCCAAGGCCATCGGCCGGCCTCTGGCCAAGATCGCCGCGCGCTGCATGGCGGGCAAGACCCTGGAAGAGCAGGGCGCCACGAAGGAGATCATCCCTGACCACTACTTCGTAAAGGAAGCCGTGTTTCCTTTTGTCAAGTTTCCCGGCGTGGACACTGTGCTGGGACCGGAGATGAAATCCACCGGCGAGGTCATGGGCGTGGGCCGCACCTTCGGCGAGGCCTATGGCAAGGCCAGCGAGGGCGGCAGCATCAAGCTTCCCACCAGCGGCAAGGCCCTGCTGTCCGTGCGTGACGCGGACAAGGAGCGTATCAAGCTGGTGGCCCGGGACCTGGTGGATCTGGGCTTCGAACTCTATGCCACCGGCGGCACCTGCGACGCCGTGTTGTCCACTGGCGTACCCTGCACCCGGGTGAACAAGGTGATGGAAGGACGGCCGCATATCGTGGACATGATCAAGAATGACGATTTTGATCTCATCATCAATACCACGGAAGGCAAGCAGGCCATGATTGATTCGGCGTCCATCCGCCGTTCCGCCCTGCAGCACAAGATCAGCTATACCACCACCATGTCCGGGGGTGAGGCCATCGTCATGGCCATCCAGCACAAGGACGAACCCATTGTCACCAGCCTGCAGGAACTGCACGCGGGTTGAACAAGTCGAAAACAAGACCGTGAGAGCATCGAATAGCCATCATGAGTAACAAGACACCCATGACCGTGAGGGGCGCGGAAGCCCTGCGCCAGGAACTGAACGAGCTGAAGACCGTGGCGCGGCCCAAGGTCATTGCGGCCATTGCCGAGGCCCGGGCCCATGGCGACCTCAAGGAGAACGCCGAGTATCATGCCGCCCGGGAACAGCAGAGCTTCATCGAGGGGCGCATCAAGGATATCGAGGCCAAGCTGTCCAATGCCCAGATTATCGATGTGACCAAGCTCAATGCCGGCGGCAAGGTCGTGTTCGGCGCCACCGTGGACGTGCTGGACCTGGAAACGGACGAGGAACACAGCTACCAGATTGTTGGCGAGGATGAAGCGGATATCCGCCATTCGCGCATTTCTGTGACGTCTCCCATTGCCCGGGCCCTCATTGGCAAGGCCGAGGGGGACGAGGTGCAGATACAGGTTCCCGGTGGCGTGAGGGAGTTTGAAATTCTCGAAGTCCGCTACGTCTGACATGCCGGGCGCACGGCCGATCTCCCGCTGGTTGGCCTTGCTGCTGGTGTTGACCGCCTGCCTTGCCACGGCCCGCGCAGAGCCGCAGACAGGTGAATCTTCCGCGAGGCTGAAGAAGCAACCGCCATCCGTGGCGCTATCCTCCGGCTCGCCAAAGGCAGGAGAGGATGCTCTTTCCGTTCAGCCGCGGGCGGGGCGCGTTTCTCTTCCCAGCCTGGATTCTTCCCTGGTATTCGAGAGCTTTTCTGGTGGAGATTCCGGAGCTGTCGAGTATGCGCGCCTGAAAAGAGACGATCAGGGAGAGCCCCTGGCCCTGCAGACCGCCGTCCTGCGCATGGTGCCGGGGGACGGCGGCCCGGATGTCGATTACGTGGATTTGATTGGTGCCGTGCACATAGGCGAGCACGAATATTACCAGCGCATCAATGGCCTGTTCAGGCAGTATGACGTGGTGCTCTACGAACTGGTGGCGCCCAGGGGCACGCGCATTCCCCGAGGCGGGGGAAAGAAGCGCGGCATCATCGGTGGCATGCAGCACAGCATGCGCAAGGTTCTGGGTCTTGGTTTGCAACTGGAGGACGTGGACTATCACCTGCCGAATCTGGTTCATGCCGATCTGTCCCCCGATGAGTTTCGTGCCAGCATGGAAAAGCGCAACGAAACCATCAGCGGCATGATCGGCAAGGTCTGGTTGGCCGGCATGGGGAGGCAGCATTCTTCCGCAGGCATGCGTAATCAGATGATGCTGTTTCGCAATCTTTTATCGGGAGATTCCCGCAAGGCGCTCAAGATCTGGTTTGCCAGTGAAATGGCGGACATGAACTCCATGCGGCGGGCCATGGAGGGGAAGAATGGCAGCACCCTGTTGACGGAGCGCAACCGGAAAGCGGTGCAGGTATTGCGTGAGGAAATCCGCAAGGGGCATCGCCGCATCGCCATCTTCTATGGTGCAGCCCACCTGGCGGGCATACAGGAACTGATCGAGAAGGAGCTTGGCTTGAAGCCGGTGAAGATTGCCTGGCTGGATGCCTGGGATCTTCGCTGATCGTTTGGAGGGTTTCTCCTTGTCAGGGCAAGGGAATTTTCGGTTTCCTGGAATTTCTCCTGAAGATTACCGCCATGTTGCCGATACGTTGTACGAGCTCCGCGCCGGTTTCGCCGATGATGTTGCCGATGATCTGATCGCGTTCATCCCGGTCGCCGGCGCTGATCTTGATCTTGATGAGTTCGTGGAAATCCAGGGCGATGCCGATTTCCTCCAGCACGGAATCGCGCAGGCCGTGCTGGCCGATCATGACCACGGGTTTGAGGCTGTGCGCCAGGCTGCGCAGGTGACGGATCTGGGGGTTGGACAGGGACACCGGGTGACTCCAGGGAGAATGGACTGTGATCGAATGGCGGCATTCTACTCTTTCCGGGGCCGCTGTTTTGATATTTTTGCAGGAAAAAGCCGGTATAATCACTTGTTTTTACCTGCAGGCGGCAATACAACCGTGGGACGTTCCAAGAGCAGTCATGTCTGGATGCAGCGTCATGTGAATGACGAATATGTGCAGCGGGCGAAGCGCGAGGGCTACCGCTCCCGGGCCAGCTACAAGCTGCTGGAGATCCAGGACAAGGACAGGGTGCTCAGGCCCGGCCAGGTGGTGGTTGACCTGGGCGCTGCTCCCGGTGGCTGGAGCCAGGTGGCTGCCTCCATCGTGGGCGGCAAGGGCAGGGTGCTGGCCATGGATATCCTGGACATGGAAGGGATCCCCGGCGTGGATTTCCTGCAGGGGGACTTTCGCGAACAGGCGGTCATGGACCAATTGATAAATCTGCTGGAGGGGCGTGCCGTGGATTCGGTAATTTCCGACATCGCGCCCAATGCCAGCGGGGTGCGTGCCGTGGATCAGCCGCGGGCCATGTACCTTGCGGAACTGGCGCTGGATTTCGCCAGAACCACCCTGAAGCCTGGCGGGGCTTTCGTCACCAAGCTGTTCCAGGGCGAGGGTTTTGACGACTATATCAGGGATGCCCGCAGCAGTTTCAGCCGGGTGGTGGTGCGCAAACCGAAATCTTCCCGGCCGAAAAGCCGCGAAGTGTACATGGTGGCAACCGGCTATAAATCCTGATAGTTTCTGTCAGTAAAGAACGTATGGCCTTCACGTCTGTCCAAAATGAAGGTTGACCAGGGAAATCGACGAGGAATCCTGTTTTGAACGATATGGCAAAAAACATCGTGTTGTGGATCGTCATCGCCATTGTGCTGATGACGGTTTTCAACAGTTTCAATGGGCAAAGGAACCGCGCGCCGGCCATTTCCTACTCCCAGTTTCTGGAGCAGGTGGATCAGGGCAATGTCACCAGCGTGGTGATACACGAGAGCGGCAAGATCGAAGGCACGACCTCCTCCGGCAGTACCTTCATCACAGAGAGTCCCGATGATCCCGGCCTCATTGGTGATCTGCTCAAGGCGGGCGTGGATATTCGCGCCAAGCCGCCCGAGCAGCCGTCCATGCTCAAGCTGATCCTCATCAACTGGTTCCCGTTGATCATTCTCATCGCCCTGTGGGTCTTCTTCATGCGCCAGATGCAGGGCGGAGGCGGTGGCCGCGGCGCCATGTCCTTCGGCAAGAGCAAGGCGCGCATGCTCAGCGAGGATCAGGTCAAGGTGACCTTCGCCGACGTGGCCGGTGTGGAGGAAGCCAAGGAAGAAGTGCAGGAAGTAGTGGAATTCCTCAAGGATCCTTCCAAGTTCCAGCGGCTGGGTGGCAAGATTCCCAAGGGGGTGCTCATGGTGGGTTCCCCCGGTACCGGCAAGACCCTGCTGGCCAAGGCCATCGCCGGGGAGGCCAAGGTGCCCTTCTTCACCATTTCCGGTTCGGATTTCGTGGAGATGTTCGTGGGCGTGGGCGCTTCCCGGGTGCGGGACATGTTCGAGACCGCCAAGAAGCATGCCCCCTGCATCATCTTTATTGACGAGATCGATGCCGTTGGCCGTCACCGTGGCGCGGGCCTGGGTGGCGGGCATGACGAGCGCGAACAGACCCTGAACCAGTTGCTGGTGGAAATGGATGGCTTCGAAGGCACGGAGGGAGTCATCGTGATCGCCGCCACCAACCGTCCCGACGTGCTGGATCCGGCCCTGCTGCGTCCCGGCCGGTTTGACCGGCAGGTGGTCGTGCCCCTGCCGGATGTGCGGGGCCGCGAGCAGATTCTCAAGGTGCACATGCGCAAGGTGCCTCTGGATGATGATGTGAAACCG
>CAZWRE010000091.1:0-16075 GCA_964636335.1 uncultured Sedimenticola sp.
TCTCTTGTCGATGTTGCGGAAACCGGCCTGTCCCAGGTTGTGCTGAGACTGAAGGGCGCGGAACTCAACGGTTTTGGTTTGCAATACCATGTAGTCGTCAAGTTGAATGGCATGCCCCGCGCCGAGGAAAGCTGGGTAGGCGGGGGTGACCGAAATATTACCTTCACTCTGGACGCTTCGGACTTGCTGGAAGGCAACAACGTATTGGAGATTGAATCGCTGGATGTGGCGGGAAATGCCGCCAGCCTGTTGTTGGTGGATGGCGTGGAGGTCAGTTATCCTCGCTACAAGCAAGCCCGGGGTGATGTACTGGAGTTCAGCGCTTCCAGCAGTGGAACCATGACCGTGCTTGGTTACACCAGTCCGGATGTGTTGGTGCTGGATATTACGGATGTCTCCCGGCCCCAGGTAATAAGTGATGTTCTGGTCGAACAGGATATCGGGGGGCTTGTCACGGGGATTTTCGATTCGTCGTTCGAAAATGATGAAAGCCCGGCGGTGGTTGCGACATCCGGTGAGGCCATCGACCGGTATCAGATTTCTTTCGACAGCCCGGGTGGCACGGTAACAAGCCGCTATCTGGTCAGCAGCCTCACGGCGGCTTCTTCTCCCGCGTGGGTGGAGGCGGATTACACACCGACCGTGGATCCCATGAACATCGATGCGGATTATGTGCTTGTGGCGCCAGCCGGCATGGAAGGCCCGGCCTTGAATTTGGCGGCCTTGCGCCAGCGGAAGGGATACAGCACGGCCGTGGTTTCCCTGGAAGACATCTATGATGCCTTCAACGACGGGATTGCCAGTCCTCACGCCATAAAGGACATGATCCAGCATAACCAGGCGAACCTGCATTTCGTTGTATTGCTGGGAGAGGGGAGCTTCGATTTCCGGAACCTTCAGGGGTACGGGGACAGTCTGGTGCCGCCCTGGATGGTTTCTTCGCCTCATGGCCTCTTCGCTTCCGACATGGGCTATGGTGATATCGATGGCGATGGGGTGCCGGAGGTGCTGGTGTCACGTATTCCTGTCGCAACGGCCACGGAATTGCAGGATTACGTCAACAAGCTGGAAACCCAGGAGAACAGTACCGATGACCGGGTGTACTGGATGGCCGACAATTCGGATTTTGGCGGCGATTTCGAAGACGATATGTATGCTCTGTCGGCCTTGCTGCCCGCGGCCGTTTCCCAGGGACAGGGAAGCTTGCAGACCACAACCATCGACGATGCCAGGGCGGCATTGTTCAGTGAGTTGCAGGCCGGTGTGGGCCTGGTGGACTACATGGGGCATGGCAGTGTGTTGAGCCTTGCGGCAGAAAAGTGGCTGACGGTTGGTGACGTGGCGGAATTGGGCAACGCCGGTCACTATCCCGTCTTGGCCGCCCTGACCTGCGTGGTGAATCGTTATGGCCTGCCGGGCTATGATTCCCTGGGTGAACAGCTTGTATTGGCTCCGGCTTCCGGTATGTCGGCAGTATTTGCGCCCTCGGGCCTTAGCTTGCACGATGGCGGAAAACTGCTCAACAAGGCATTCATCCGGGCTGTTTACGGTGCGGGAAAAACCGTGCTGGGAGACGCTATCCTGCATGCCATGGCGGAATACGCCGGGGTCGGCCAACGCCCTTACATGTTGGGGATCTACAACTTGCTTGGGGATCCGGCCATTGAAATGACCGTACCGGCCACGGATCCTTCCTTGCTGGCCGAGCCCTTGTACCAGGAGCCTCCCGTCTATCAGGAGCCGCCACCGGATGGTGTGCCGCCAGCGCGCTAAGCGTATTGGAAACATTTGTGAATCATGAGAAACACAGTGCCATGAAGAAAAAGCGTGATGAAGCAACCCGTGGGCAGCCTGTTCCCGCCGGGGAGCGCTCCAGAAAACCCTATACAGCACCGCGGATCATGATGCGTGAGTCCCTGGAATCGGTTGCCGTGGGCGGATGTGCCAAGGCTGACCTGGGTACTTGCGGGTTTGGTGGTATCGGGGGACCGGTGAATTCATGATGAACCGGAAGCTGGCGATTTCCAGACATGTTCGTTGGCGCAAGGTTGCCGAGGAAGCGGTTATCGTCAATCAGGCTGATGCGGAACTCATCGTTCTCAACTCTACTGGTTGCCGCTTGTGGGAGTTGCTGGCCGAGGGGGAAACTCCAGCCGCAATCGCTGAACGCATTCACCAGGAATTTGAAGTGGACCAGGCTCAGGCCGTGGTGGATGTGAACCAGTGTCTGGCATCCCTTCGGGATCTGGGTGTCGTTCTACCCGCCGATCAGTGAAGTGAATCTCAATGAGCTTGTATCCCGGACCTGGCAGGACAACATTCTGTTCAATGTCCTGCTGGAACTGACCTACCAGTGCAATCTGGACTGTTTCTTCTGTTACAACGACAGGTCTCTCGAAGGTAAACCGCTTGAGCTGAACAGGTACCACAAGCTGTTGCGGGAGCTGGCGGATCTTGGGGTTCTGAATCTGGTTCTTTCCGGGGGAGAGCCACTTGCCCATCCCGGCTTCTGGAAGATTGGCTCCTGGGCCCGTGAACTGGGCTTTGTCATTCGTATCAAATCCAATGGCCATGCCTTGAGGCCGGATGTTGCAAGAAGGCTCAAGCAGGAAATCGATCCCTTCGTCGTCGATATCAGTTTGCATGGGGCCAACGAGGATGCGCATGACCGGCAAACCCGGGTGCCTGGCAGCTTCAGGCAGCTCATGCGGAATCTTGTTTCATTGCGGGAAGAAGGGGTAAGGGTCAAGCTGAATGCGACGTTGACCGCCTGGAATGAACATCAGCTTGAAGCCATGTATGAACTGGCGGACAGCCTGGGCTTTCTCCTGCATGTGGATCCCCAGGTCACGCCCAGGGATGACGGCGACAGAACACCCCAGACCATACGCGCATCCGATGCCGCGCTTCAACGGCTGGAGGAGTTGCTGCGCAAGCGTAACCCGCAAACAGGCCCAGGCTGTGATGGAATGGACTTGTCTGCGGGAGAGCGTAAACACTGCGGGACAGGCTCTTCCAGCCTGGCCATAGACCCCTATGGGAACGTTTATCCCTGTGTGGCGCTCAGGCGCTCCCTGGGTAACCTGCATGAGAAGACTGTGCGTGAAATCTGGTACGGGAACCCGGTGCTCGAGGAAGTGCGCGACAGCATGCGGGAGGTGGCCCGACAGGTCGATGTGCTGGAGAAGGAAGGGAAAAGCCTGAGATTCTGTCCGGGGCAGGCGCATGCACTCAGCGGAAATCCGGCGGACGTCCATGTGGTGGCGCGCCTGACGGTGAACCCGCCCCTCAGAAAAGGTTGAAACAGTTGCCGTCCAGGTTGAAAACCAGGCTGCGAGTTTCAGCATGTCGAAGGATGTGTGCCAGATTGTCCGCAAGCTGTTCGAAGCGGAAAGGATCTTCGTTCACGAATGGAGAGCATGACAGCAGCAGGCTCATGGCCGCTCCCGGTCCAAGTTCGCCAAGGGTGTTTTCATTTCCCTTGATCAGCTTGTAGATGCCTTCCAGGTCAAAGCCGTGGCGGCAGTCCGGCTGTTGAGTAAAGGTGCCGGTAAAAGGCACTTTCTCTACCAGCACCCGGTTGTTCACCGGTAACAGCGCGTTGAGATCGTCACTCAGGATGCTCAGCCCCCGGTTGTGGGCCAGTTCCGCCAAGGTGGATTTACCGGCGCCGGAGTGGCCAAGAAACAGCCTGGCTTTTCCTCCTGATACGATGCCGGCACTGTGCAGCATGATACCCCCCAAGGCAAGCAGCCGGTATGCCGTCAATATTCTGAAGTAGTTTTCGAATACGAGCCCCGGAAACCATCTGTGATTATCCAGGGATGTTCCCAGAACCCCCCGGAGCTGGGGAGCAAGGCTCAGCCGGGCCTTCATCTTCAGCCCTGTCACATGTACTTGCTCCGGAAGGTAGCGGTATTCCATGTGTTTATAGGTCCAGCCGCGTGTATCGATATCGCGAAAGCACTTGTCGTCCACCTGGAGCAGTTGGGTGACGATGCAGTTTTCACTGTCTTCCAGCAGAACATGGTTCCGGTAGCGTTGGCGTATGGCATTTGCCTGGGATTTGCTCATGCCGTCAAACCTGTAGGGGCCACCGCAGAAATCCAGGATTACCGTCTCGTTTCCCCAATTGGGGGCCTGGTCCAGGTCAATGCTGTTCTGTCCGGGAGATAGAAAGAAGCTGGCCGCGGTCATCAGGTGAACAGGTGTCGCAGGACATGCATGGTGAATTTCCTGGAGGCAGCCAGGCGAGTGCCCCAGGGAATGTAGATGGCTTCATTTGTACAATCGCCGCCGGTGACCTTGCCCAGTATCCGGCTGACAGGTACGGGAGCATCGGGGTACGGATGGTTGTCCGGCTGGGTAAGACAGTACAGTTCCCTGTTACGGGGAAACATGCCCAGTAGGCGGTGGGTCGTCAAATGGCCATCCTGATTCAGGAAAGTGAGAATGTCGCCAGGCCAGTAGCGTGACCTGGACTGAACCAGGAGAGTTGACCGGTCTTCTATGAGCGGTGACATGCAGTTTCCGGAGATCCTGACGGGGATTCCGGCATCCGCTGCCAGAAATCTCAGTGTTTGAAGTGTATCTTGGTTCAAGGAAGTGATGCCGGTGGCCAGTTGTTTGGAGGTTTCGTGACTCACTAATGTACCTCATGGCAAACGAGGCGTCAGCTCCGCGGAGCAAAATGGCACACGACCTGGTGATTGTTGCCGACATCCCGCACTGGCGGTTCCTGCTCGGCACAGAGCGCCGTGGCCTGGGAACAGCGGGTGCGGAAGCGGCAGCCGCTGGGAGGGTCCAGGGGTGAAGGCAGATCGCCCGGCAAGGGAGTGAAGGCCTTGTTGCGTTCGATCTCGGGATCCGGGATGGGGATGGCGTCGATGAGGGCCCGGGTGTAGGGATGCCCCGGCGCCTGGTACAGGTCGTCCCGGGTGGCGGTTTCCACCACCTGGCCCAGGTACATGACCATGACCCGGTGGCTGATCTGCTTCACCACGCTCAGGTCGTGGGCGATGAACAGCATGGCCAGGCCCATGTCTGCCTGCAGGTCCATGAGCAGATTGATGATCTGCGCCTGTATGGAAACGTCCAGGGCGCTTACCGGCTCGTCGCAGATGAGCAGCTTTGGACCCAGGATGAGGGCCCGGGCGATGCCGATGCGCTGGCACTGGCCGCCGGAGAATTCATGGGGATAGCGGTTGATCTGGCTGGGCAGCAGGCCCACCCGTTCCATTATCCGCTGGATACGGGCCTTGCGCGCCTTGCGCCCCAGCGTTGGCTCGAATACCTGCAATGGTTCGGCAATGATTTCACTCACGGTCATGCGGGGATCCAGGGAGGCCAACGGGTCCTGGAACACGATCTGCATTTGTTGGCGAAAGGCGCGCAGTTGCCGGGGTGTCATCCCGTCGATGCGCTTGCCTGCCAGGCTTATCCGGCCGCTGGTAACGGGGGTCAGGCCCAGTATGCCCCGGGCCAGGGTGGATTTGCCGCAGCCGGATTCGCCGACAATGCCCAGGGTCTCGCCGGGAGCCAGATCCAGGCTTACGCCGTCCACGGCTTTGAGGGTTCGGTGACCGGAACGTGGCAGGCCGTTGCCGGGAAGGTGGAAATGAATCTTCAGATTCTCTACCTGGAGCAGGGCTGCGTTCATGATCCGGCCTCCAGGTGGCAGGCGTTCAGGTGTCCGGGTGAGATTTCCTTCAGGGATGGCTGTTCACGGTCGCACCGGTCCAGTCGTTCCTCGCAGCGATCGGCGAAGGCGCAGCCCGCGGGCAGGTGCAGCAGGTTGGGCGGGTTGCCGGGGATGCTGTGCAGTTGCATGCTGCCGGCCAGGTCCAGTCGGGGCACGGACTGGAGCAGTCCCCGGGTGTAGGGATGACGAGGCTGCCGGAACAGCTCGAACACCGGGGCGTACTCGCAGACACGTCCGCCGTACATCACCATCACCTTGTCGCTGATGCCGGCGATGACCCCCAGGTCGTGAGTGATCATGATGATGCTCATGCCGAACTCCTGTTGCAGTTCGTTCATGAGCCGGACGATCTGGGCCTGTACCGTCACGTCCAGGGCCGTGGTGGGTTCGTCGGCAATAAGCAGATCCGGCTGGCAGAGCAGTGCCATGGCGATCATCACCCGTTGGCGCATGCCGCCGGAGAACTCGTGTGGATAGCGCATGAGCCGGTTGGCGGCATCGGGAATGTGTACGGCATCCAGCATCTCCAGGCTGCGCCGGCGGGCGCTCCGCCGGTCCATGCCCTGGTGCAGCATGAGTACCTCGGTCATCTGGCGCTCGATGGTCAGGTAGGGATTCAGGCAGGTCATGGGGTCCTGGAAGATCATGCCGATGCGGTCACCGCGGATGCGGTTGATCTCCTTCGGTTTCATGCCCACCAGCTCCTGCCCCTGAAACCGGATGCTGCCCTGGATGCGGCCATTGCTGGCCAGCAGGCCGATGATACTCAATACCAGCTGGCTTTTCCCCGATCCGGATTCGCCGACAATACCCAGGGTCTCGCCTTTTTCCAGATGGAAGGACAGGCCGTTCACCGCATGGACTTCACCGTCGTTGGTGTGGAATAGGGTATGCAGATTGTCCACTTCAAGCAGGGGCATGTCAGCGATCCTTGGGATCCAGGGCGTCGCGCAGGCCGTCGCCGATGAAGTTGAAGCAGAACAGGGTGGTGGCCAGGAATCCGGCGGGAAACAGCAGGGCCCAGGGTGCGCTTTCCATGTCCTGGGCGCCTTCATTCACCAGGGCGCCCCAACTGGTGTCCGGTTCCTGCACGCCCAGCCCCAGGAAACTGAGAAAGGATTCCACCAGAATGACCTGGGGAATGGTCAGGGTTACGTACACCACCACGATTCCGAGCAGGTTGGGCACGATGTGGCGCAGAATGATGCGCGGCGTGCTTACGCCACAGGCCATGGCGGCTTCCACAAATTCCCGGTTCTTCAGGCTGAGGGTTTGACCGCGCACGATACGCGCCATGTCCAGCCAGTTGATGGCGCCGATGGCGATGAAAATGAGATAGATGTTGCGCCCGAAGAACACCATGAGCAGGATGACGAAGAACATAAAGGGCATGGCATAGAGAATATCCACGATGCGCATCATGATGCCGTCCACCCGTCCGCCAAGATAGCCGGCGGTGGCGCCCCAGGTGATGCCGATGACCAGGCTCACCAGGGTGGCGATGACGCCCACCATCAGGGACATGCGTCCGCCATGGAGGGTGCGCATGAACAGGTCGCGACCGACGCTGTCGGTGCCGAAAATGTGGCCATTCTCCAGGCTGGGTGGGCTGGAAATCAGCTCCCAGTCGATTTCGTCAAACTCATAGGGGCTAAGCCAGGGGGCGGCCACGACCAGCATGGAAATGAGCAGCAGCAGGACCATGGCGGTGAGGGCGGCCCGGTTGCGCAACAGGCGTGCCCAGGCATCCTGCCACAGGCTGCGGCCCTTGATCTCCTGCAGCCGGCCTGCCTGTTCAGGAACCGGTTCCGTGCGGCTCATGAATAGCGCACCTTGGGATCGAGCATGGCATACACCAGATCCACGAGGAAGTTGAACAGAATGATGAGCACGCCGTAGAACACCACCACGCCCATGACCAGCGTATAGTCCCGGTTCAGGGCGCCCTGGACGAAATAACGTCCCAGGCCGGGAATGCCGAAAATCTGTTCAATGACCACCGAGCCGGTGATCACCGCCGCCGTGGCCGGCCCGAGAAAGGAGACAACCGGCAGCAGGGCCGGCTTGAGGGCGTGGCGCAGGATCACCACTCGCTCCGGCAGGCCCTTGGCCCGGGCCGTGCGTATGGGGTTGCTGCGCAGCACTTCGATCATGCTGCCGCGCATGAGCCGGGAGATATAGGCGATCTGTGGCAGGGCCAGCCCGATAACGGGCAGTATGGTGTTCCTGAAGGCGCCATCGTTCCAGCCTCCCGCGGGCAGCCAGCCCAGGTACACGGCGAAGATCAGTATCAATATGGGCGCCAGCACGAAGTTGGGAATGGAAATACCGGTCATGGCCAGAGTCATGACCGAATAGTCCGTGGCGCTGTTCTGGCGCAACGCGGCCAGGGTGCCCAGTCCCACGCCGATGACCAGGGCAATGGCGATGGCGCTCAGGCCCAGGCGCAGGGATACGGGAAAACCCGTGGCGATGAGTTCATTGACGCTGTAGTCCTTGTACTGGAAGGAAGGACCGAAGTCTCCATGTAACAGATCCCAGAGGTAGCGTCCGTATTGCTGGATCAGAGGTTCGTCCAGATGGTATTTCCTGTCCAGGTTGGCCTGGATTTCCGGCGGCAGGGATTTTTCCGTATCGAAAGGGCCGCCCGGCGCCGCGCGCATCATGAAGAATGCCAGGGTCATCAGGATGAGCAGCGTCGGTATGGCGCCCAGCAGTCTTTTCAGGGAGTAGCGCAGCATTTATTTTTTCAGGCCAATGTACTCGAAAAAAGGATCCAGGGAAGGGGCGCGCCGCAGGAAGGCGCGAATGGAGTCCTGGATCTCCCGGGAGCCGCCCACGGCATAGATTTCGTCACGCAGGCGCTTGCCGACTTTCTTGTCCATGAGCCCGCCCGGAGCTTGTTTGAATACGGATGCCATGTCGGCGGAAATGGCATCCGCCCAGGCATAACCGTAATAACCGGCGTCATAGCCTCCTGCCAGGTGGCCAAAAGAGGCAATGAGGCCGGTGCCGGGCGGCACGGGAACATAGGTTTCACTCATTACCCTGTTGGTCACGTTCACCACGTCTTCAAATACCTTGGGGTCCGTGGTCATGTGTATGGTCAGATCCATCAGGCCGAAGGCCAGCTGGCGACGGTACCGGGTGCCGATGGTGGCCAGTCGCACGGCTTCCAGCTTGTCCAGGATATCAGCCGGTATCTTGCTCTTGCCATCGCGGTAGTCCACCGCGAAGCGATCCAGTACCTTCTTGTCCCGTACCCAGTTTTCCAGCATCTGGGATGGGGCTTCCACGAAATCCCTGGGCACGGATGTGCCGGAGAATTCCATGTAGTTTGCCTGGGTCAGTACCGTGTGCAGGGCGTGACCGAACTCATGAAACAGGGTCTCCACGTCGTCGTAGGTCAGCAGGGAAGGCTTGCCATTCCCCGGGGGCGGGAAATTGCAGATGAGCGCCGCCACCGGGCGCTGGTACTTGCCGGAAAGGCGGCGCGCGGCGGGCGTCACGTCAAATTGGGCGAAGTGATTATACTTGCCGTCCCGGGGGAACATATCCATGTAGATCAGTCCCAGGGGCGTGCCATCAGTGGCGTCAGTGACGGCGTACAGGCGCAAGTCATCCACCCACTTGTAAGGCGGCTCCACGGCTTCGATGTGGATGTCGAACAGTTCCTCGAAGATGGAGAACATGCCGTTCAGGGTGTTTTCCAGCTCGAAATACACCTTGAGGGCGTCCTTGTCTACCTGGTAGCGGGTCCTGGTGAGCTGGTTCTTGTAATAGGGGATATCCCAGTAGCGGATCCGGGCGTCGGGCTTGCCGGTTTCTTTTACCTTGAGTTCCGTGAAGGTTGCCAACTCCTGTTCGAACTTGGGTGCCAGTCCGGCTTTGAGTCGCTGCAGGAAATTCCAGGCGGTCTTGCCGTCCTTTGCCATCTTCACTTCCGTGCGGTAGTCCGCCCAGTTGTCGTAGCCCAGCAGTTTGGCGATTTCGGCGCGGGTCTTGAGCAGCTTGATGAAGATGGGCGTGTTTTCCTTCAGCACACGGCTGGAACGGGCGATGGACAATCGCTTGCGGGTTTCTTCATGCTTCGCATTGCGCAGCACTTCCAGCACCTGCCAGGTGACATTGGCGTTGACATGGTACTTGCCGTCCTTGCCCATGATTTCCTCGTTGTTGAGGAAATCCTCGCTTACACCCTCCAGCTCCTCGCGGGTGAATTCCACCAGTGGCCTGGCGGCGGAGATGTTGCGACGAAACCTCAGGCTCAGTTCGTTCAGGCGGTTTTTCAGGATCTGCAACCTGTCGCGCTGCTCTTTGGGCAGGTCCATGCCATTGCGGCGATAGTCGCGCAGCACGGTTTTCAGGTACATGGCGTCCTCACCACTGACTTTCGGTTTGGTGTCAGCGAAACTTTTCACCGCCTCGTACAGGTCGCGGCGGAAACTGGTATCCACGAACCAGGTTTCCAGTCGCTGCAGGGCGGCGGAGGCGGTTTCCCGCATTTCCCTGGATGTGCTGGTTTCCTGGATGATGCTCATGTGGCTGGCGGCTACCGACACCGGGAAATAGGCCTGATCCAGGGCCGTGATGGTATTGGCAAAGGTGCGTTGCTCCGGCTTCAGGTTGATGATCCCGGTCAGCATCTGGTTGCTCACGGCCATGGCGGTTTCCATGGTGGCCTGGATCTGGGCGGGTGTCTTTTCCCATTCCGGAAGCGTGAAAATGACATTGGCTTTTTGCGCCGCCTCCTGGTAGTCGGAAAGCTGTTTCATGGCGCTGACCGCCATCGCCGGCATGCATGCGAGGCCGAGAAGCCCCGCCAGAAAGAGGGCGCGTGCGCTGTTGTGCTGGAACATGGGATATTCCTCAGTGTGCGAGAATGTACAGATCCTTGCTGTAGTTGTGATCCAGCACGTTGGGCACATAGTTGCCCACCCAGGGCTTTATCAGATGGCTGGACACATAGGAGTAGATGGGAATCACCGGGTGATCCCGCAGTACCAGGGCCTCTGCCTGACGCATGAGATCGAAACGTTTTTGCGGATCACCCTCCAGACTGGCCTGCTGCAACAGGGCGTCGTATTCCGGGTTGACATAGGCCGAGTCATTGAGCCCGTGCTTGCTGTGCAGGATTTCCATGAAGTTGTAGGGATCGTTGTAGTCGCCGATCCACCCGGCGCGGAACACCTGGGTGACCTGCTTCTGCTTGCGGTTCTCCAGGAATACCTTCCATTCCTCGTTCACCAGTTTCGTCTTCACGCCCAGGGCCTGCTTCCACATGGCGGCAATGGCAATGGCGATCTTCTTGTGGTTTTCGCTGGTGTTGTAACGGATCTCCACGGTGAGAGGGTTGGTTCGGGAGTATCCCGCCTCCCGGTACAGGCGGCGGGCCTCTTCCACGCGTTTCTTCTGCGGCCAGTCGGCATAGTCGAAACGGGCGGCTTCATAGCCATTGATGCCGGGAGGCACCCAGGAATACAGGGGCCTCTCGCCCAGTCCGGTGATGCGCTTGGTGATGATCTCCCTGTCGATGGCCATGGACAGGGCGCGGCGCAGTTTCGGATTGTCCTTGAAGGGGGGTCTGGTGAGATTGAAGCCGAAATAGTAGCTGCCCAGATAGGGCGCTACCTGCAGCTCGTCGGCCAGGTTCTTCTTGATCCACTTGATCTGTTGGCTGGGCACGTCCTCGGTGCGGTCGATTTCCCCGGCGCGGTAACGTTTCAGTTCCGTGGACTGGTCCTCTATGGGGTAGTAGTACACGGTGTCGATGATGGTGTCGGCATTGTCCCAGTAATGGGGATTGCGCTCCAACTTGATGTGGGACTGCACCACCCATTCTTTCAACACATAGGCGCCGTTGGACACCATCTTGCCCGGCCGGGAGAATTGGCCGCCATGTGTCTCCACGCTGGCCCGGTGTACCGGGTAGGTAGTGGAATGGTTGAGCAGGCCCAGAAAATAGGGTGTACTGGCCTTGAGGCGGATTTCCAGGGTGTAATCGTCCAGGGCCCGCACGCCAAGATTTTCCACGGGCTGTTTGCCGGCGATGACATCCTCGGCATTGAGTATGGGAGCGAGGATCTGGGAATACTTGGATGCCGTGGCGGGATCCACGGAGCGGCGCAGGCCATAGACAAAGTCATGGGCGGTTACCGGATCGCCATTGGACCACTTGGCGTTCTTGCGGATGTGGAAGATCCAGGTCTTGCCGTCGTCACTGGTTTTCCAGGATTCCGCGGTTCCGGGAATGATGTGGCCATCCGGTGCTTCGATGGTCAGCCCTTCGTAAAGATCGCGCAGGATGTTGGAAGCCGGTACCCCTTCCGCCTTGTGGGGATCCAGGGTTTGTACTTCGGCGCCGTTGCCCCGGTGCAGAACCTGCTCTTTTGCGAGATTGTCCGGGCGCGAGAGCGCCATGGTGGAATAACTAAGGACTGCAACAAGCAACACGAACAATGAGCTGCGCATGAGTGATCCTCGGAAAAGGGTGACCAGAGCCGCGTTCTCCTGAACGGATTTCGC
The DNA here is from genome assembly GCA_964636335.1 of uncultured Sedimenticola sp. GTDB lineage: Bacteria > Pseudomonadota > Gammaproteobacteria > Chromatiales > Chromatiaceae > Thiolapillus. The sequence goes on from CAZWRE010000091.1 coordinate 12,227, forward strand.
AGAGTGTGGCACTCCTGGCGGCCAATGTCCATGTGGAATTTTTGGGGTTACATGGTGCGGACCACGGTCAGCTTCTGGCCCGGGTGCAAACGATCGCTGGCGAGGCGGTTCCATTTTTTCAGATCGGCAATCCGGACGCCAAACTGACGGGCAATGGCATACAGGGAGTCACCCTTGCGTACCCGGTAATGCAGTTTGCCGCGGGCATTGGGCGTGGCCTTGAAGGCGGCTACCGCGGGTGTGCCGGAAAGGGGAATCATCAGGTAGGCGCCAGCGCGTATGCGGTGGCTTTTCAGGTGATTGGCCTGCATCAGCGCTTGTACACTGAGGCCATATTTGCGGGCAATCCGTCCCAGGTTGTCACCAGGCTTGATCTGGTAGCGCGTCCAGCGCAGGCGCTGATCTTCCGGCAGAGCAGCCAGTTTCCTGGAAAACTCCCCGGCCTTTTCCGCTGGTAGCAGCAAGTAATGCGGGCCCTCGGGGTGTGTGGCCCAGCGGTTGAAGCCCGCGTTCAGTCGCAACAGTTCCTCCGGCTTCATGCCGGCCAGTTTCGCGGCCACTTTCAAGTCGATTTGCTCGCCAATCTCTACTTTTACAAAGCGGGGGTCAGTGTCGATAGGCGGCAGAGTCAGGCCGTATTGTTGCGGCTTGTCGATAATGCGGGCCAGGGCCAGCAGCCGCGGCACGTATTGCCGGGTTTCCCCGGGCAGATCCAGAGACCAGAAATCCACGGGCTTGTCCTTTTCCAGGTTCTTGCGTATCGCCCGCGCCACGGTGCCACCGCCGGCATTGTAGGCGGCAATGGCCAGCAGCCAGTCGCCATCGAAACGCTTGTGCAGTTTCTGCAGATAACCCAGGGCCGCGTTCGTGGAAGCCACGGGGTCCCGCCGCGCGTCATACCACCAGTCCTGTTTGAGGCCGAAATAGCGGCCGGTGGCCGGCATGAACTGCCACAGGCCTGCCGCGCCATGGCGGGAATAGGCCGTGGGACGGAAGCCGCTTTCCACCCCGGGCAACAGGGCAAGCTCTCCCGGCATTCCCCGGCGGTTCACTTCCTGGAGGATATAGTAAAGGTAAGGTTCACCCTTGCGTAACTGGCGCATCAGGGAATCGCCCCGGGCAAGGAATTTCTGTACTTCCCTGTCGATGGCCGGGTGCTGTATTCCCCTAAGCTGGTAGTCACGGGTCAGCAGTTTCCACAGGTCGGTTTCTTTCGGGATCTGTGGCGGTAATTCCTCTTCGGGCAGACCAAGGGGATCGAAATAGTTCTCGGAAAGCCTTGGCAGGGGGGTATCCTGTTCCGGCGTGGAAGCCTGCTTGGACTTGTCCTTCGACGGATTGCTCACGCAGCCGCCCAGCAGCAGGAGCACAAGAGCGAAGGACAGTATTCTGAACAGCATGACAAATCGTAACCACGACAGGATCAATCACCTAACTATACGAAAAACAGGCCTCTGGTTCCACAATGCCGGCGCACACTCTACAATGCGGGAATGAAAGTGGCGGATGAATATGTGCATCAGTTCGAGGCCCTCAACCGGTGGTTTGAAACCAACATGGGGAAAATGGTGCTGGAGCATGAGCGCGAAGCCCTGCAGCAGGTTGTCGAAGGGCTGTTCGGTTACTACCTGCTGGAGCTGGGCTGGTTGTGCGACATGCCTTCCTACACCCAGGCCTCTCCCATTCGCAGCTTCTACCGTATCAGTCCCTGCCATGATGCCGAGAGCCAGCTAGTGGCCATGCCGGAAGCCGTTCCCATTGCCACGGACAGTGTCGATGCCGTGGTATTGCCCCATACCCTGGATTTCGCTGGGGATCCCCGGCAGGTGCTGCGTGAAGTGGAGCGCATGCTGATTCCGGAGGGGCGGGTAGTGATCGTGGGTTTCAATCCCTATTCCTTGTGGGGCTTGCGCCGCCGTTTGCCCGGGGCTGGCCAGGAACTCCCCTGGCGGGGGCATTTCATTTCCTGGGGACGGGTGCAGGACTGGTTGTCCCTGCTGGGTTTTGATGTCGAGCAGACCCGCAGCCTGCTGTTCCGGCCACCCTGGAAGAAAGCTTTTCTGCATCGGCGCTTTCGCCGTCTGGACAGATTGGCCCAGCGCTATCTGGCCGGGTTTGCCGGCGTTTATGTAATGGTGGCGGTGAAGCGTGTATCTACCCTGACGCCCGTGAACCTGCGTTGGAAATTTCGGCGCAGGCCGGTGAGCGCCCCCGCGCAACCGGTGGCCAATGTGCATGAGGGCCGCAAGGAATGAGGGACGAGCGGGTGATGCTGTACACCGATGGCGCCTGCAAGGGGAATCCCGGGCCCGGCGGATGGGGCGCCCTGTTGCGTTATCGGGGAAAGGAGAAGGAACTTTGGGGTGGAGAGAATGACACCACCAACAACCGCATGGAGCTGCGGGCGGTGATCGAGGGGCTGGCGGCCCTGACCCGGCCCACGGCGGTCACCGTGGTTACCGATTCCCAGTACGTGAAGAACGGCATGAGCCAGTGGATACACAACTGGAAACGCAATGGTTGGCGCACAGCGGCAAGAAAACCGGTGAAGAACGCCGATCTTTGGCAGCAGCTCGATGCCCTGGTGCAACAGCATGACGTAAGCTGGGAGTGGGTGAAGGGTCACAGTGGCCATCCGGAAAATGAACGCGCCGATGAACTGGCCAACCGGGGAATCGAGGAATTGCAATGAACAGCGTCAGCAGGCAGATCGTGCTGGATACGGAAACCACGGGCCTGGAACCCGCACAGGGCCACCGCATCATCGAGATCGGTTGCGTGGAACTCATCGACCGCCGGCTCACGGGCAACGATTTTCATCAGTACCTGCAACCGGACAGGGAGATTGATGCGGGCGCGGTGGAAGTGCATGGCATCACCAACGAATTTCTCGCCGACAAGCCGCGTTTCGAGGATGTGGTGCAGGATTTCATGGATTATGTGCGTGGCGCCGAGTTGATCATCCACAACGCGCCTTTCGACGTGGGTTTCATCAATGCGGAACTGGAGCGGGCAGGGGGGTGGAAACCACTGGACCATTATTGCCGCATCACCGACACCCTGGTCATGGCGCGCAACAAGCACCCGGGACAGCGCAACAGCCTGGATGCGCTCTGTGGCCGGTATGACATCGACAATTCCCAGCGCCAGAAACACGGCGCGTTGCTGGACGCGGAGATCCTGGCGGAAGTCTACCTGGCCATGACCGGCGGGCAGTCAGTCCTGTTCCAGGAAGAACAGGGCGTGGAGCAGGGCAGTGATGAAGGACAGAGCATTCGCCGCCTGCCCGGGGATCGGCCGGATCTGGTTGTGGTGAAGGCTTCCCCGGAAGAGCGGGCCGCACATGAGAAATTCCTGGAAAAACTCGGGGATCATTGTTTCTGGTCTCGAACCTGAGACCAAGTGCGGGAATATGCCCCAGCGTAATTCATCGGCCCGAGGGCGGGCCTCCTACGGATGATCGCCTCGCCGCACTCCATCGGCCCGGGGGCGGGCCTCCTACGGATGGTCGTCTCGTCGCATCCTATCGGCCGCGAAGGCGGGCCTCCTACAGGGGACGTAGGAGCGGCGCCCTCGCCGCGACGGCGCACAGGGAAGTGCGGCGCGAAGCGGAGGTATCGGAAAACCGCGTTTTTCCGATGCCGATGAGGAAACGGGCAGGGAAAGCCCGTTTCCGGTTCAAACCAGCAGCGGCGCCTCGCCGCGACCCATCGGCCCGAGGGCGGGCCTCCCACAAGATGGGGGGTAGCAGCGGCGCCTCGCCGTGACAAATCGGCCCGGGGCGGGCCTCCTACAGGGGATGTAGGAGCGGCGCCCCCGCCGCGACACCCGCACAAAGACGTGCGGCGC
>CAZWRE010000092.1:0-22145 GCA_964636335.1 uncultured Sedimenticola sp.
AGTGATAACCAGGGTCGGTGGGCTTTTTATTGGGATCCGGGCAACGCACTCCCTGTACTGTAGGATCGCACGCTTTTCCGCCCAATCCCCGCACCAGCACTTCAAACCACCATCGCAGAGAGCCCATGATGCCAGTGGGAACAAGGCGGTTGGATCCCCTTTGCACATCGCCGGTCCAGATATCTGTGAGAGCTTGGATTTTCCATTCTTTATACTGGCTACCCATTTTCACCTCCCCGCGTCAAGCATGAGCGCCTCCAGATTGAGGATATAATAACACATTCGACCTCGTTCAACCAATGTGCTTCGCCCCAAACACCTCCGGGTACTGGCGTACCTGTTGCTCCAGGTCCTGGTCGTAGCGCAGGGTGATGACCCGGTAGCCCAGGGTCAGCAGGTGGCGTCGTTGGGTCGCATCCAGGGCCTGGCGGGAGGGTAGGTCGTGATGAGGTCCGTCACAAAAGATTAACACGTTGGGACGATAAAAGAAATCCGCAGGAGAAGGCGTTCGAGGAAGGGCCGGGGCCGAGGCACCCCGCAGGCGCGCCTGCACCCGCAGGGTGTACGCCCGGATGAAGTCCTGAAAACCCAGCTGACGGTTGACCGGCAGACCCAGATATTCGATGACCGCGTGGAGGGTGGCGGCCAGGAAGGCGTTAATCCAATCCCATCGCTTCTGGGCGTCTTGGGCCATGCCGGGTCTCCTGAAAGGTTTTGGGTGTTTTACCTTATCCGGGGCCGCAATCTGCGGCACCGCATTCCATCCCCTTCGGTAACATTTTCATTTGACTTGACAGGACACCACAGCAGGGCCACCGCCGTGCGCCCGTACGGTGGGCGACCCGGCCGGTCGCCCACAGCCGTCCGCCCCTATGACGCGAAATACCCATGCGGAAGGGAGGCCAGAAATCGAGACAGCTGCCCACGGGCGTAGGTGATATACAGGCGGTCGCGTGCTCTGGTCATGGCCACAAAGAGGCGGCTGCGCTCCCGCAGCATGTAATCCTCCAGGGCAGGGCCTTCCAGGGTCCAGTCGTCTCGGGGCACCATGGTGGCGTCCGTCACTCCCACCGCGAAAACGACTCGAAACTCCAGACCCTTGGCCCCATCAAAGGTGGTGATTTTCACATGAGGGCCGAAGTAGGTTTCCGGGGTATCCGTCAGCACCTGAACCGGAAGGCCCGGCAGGCCTCCCTCCTGTAACAGAGCCTCATAAGGCTTACGCCAGCGGTAAAGGATGGCGAAGTCCCCCGGATGATACCCTTCCTCGGCCATCAACCGATGGATTTCCTCCGCTACCCACTGCAGCTCCTGCTCGGGTGTTGGGAAGCCGCGCACCACCGGCTGCGGCCCCTCGCGCGGGGAATATTCCGGCTCCTGCACTTCGGCTTCCCGGTCGTCCAGGTCGTTGTATCGGATGTTCCGCATCATGGCGTAGGCTGCGCGCAGAATCTGCTGGGTATTGCGGTAATTCTTCCGAAGCAGGGTGCCCCGGCCCACGATATCGATGCCCAACTGGCTCAACACATACCCGCCGGGATAGAGTTTCTGCAGCCCATCGCCCACCAGGAACAGGTCATTGGGCGCGGGTGGAACCAGGGCGCGAATCAGCTTCATGGTGGCCACGTTCAGGTCTTGGATTTCATCAACCACCGCAGCCCGGTAGCGACGGGTGATGCGCCCTTCTTCGATGAGCCGCAGGGCCCGCAGGACGAAGTCGTCAAAATCCCACAGACCCCGTTCCTGCAGGTAGGCCTGATAGCCGAGATAGACCTCCCACATGGCCCGGCGCTCCGTGGGGGAAAGCGCGGTGCCCCGCCCGCTGCGATCCAGGGTGGCATATTCCTCAAAGGAGCGCAGGTCGCGGCCCTTGATGGCGTACCGGATTTCGTCCAGGAAGAAGTCCTCGTCGCGGCCCCACATCTTCAGGTTGGGGAAGCGGGCCTTAGCCTCCGCCAGACCGGCTCGGACAGCTTCCAAGCGCTGCTCCCGGACGGCCACCTCAATCCGTTCCCCGGCCTGCTTGAGTTCCCGGTAACACCACTTATGAATGCTCTGGCATTCCAGGGCTTCCAGTTCTGGCGCGTTTTCCCCGGCCAGGCGTCGGAGCAACACGTTCACCACGCCCGGAAGACGCTTGCCGTAAGTCACGAACAGGATTTTGCCTTCATGGCCCAGGGTGCGGGCCAGATGCAAGGCCCTGTGAATGGCCACCACCGTCTTGCCCGAACCCGCTACTCCCTTGACCCGCGCCGGACCTCTGTAATTGGCATAGACCAGCCGACGCTGGTAGGGTGCAAGGAAGAGCATCCAGTCCTCCCAATCCCCCTCCAGGACCCGCTGGAATTCTTCGCTGTGGACGAACATATGCAGGTCGTCGCCGCCCTGGTAGCGTTCCAGACTGCGGTACAGCGCGGCGTCCGGCACCTGCACCGGTTCCCCCAGATAGAGCGCGATAAGGTTGTTGTACACCTCTTCAGGCAGACGACGTGCCAGTTGGTCCAAATCCTCCTCTGTATCCAGCAAACGCACGACGGGCAGCATTTCTTCAGGAAGGCCGCAGTTCAGCAATTCTTCGTCGCTGAAGCCCAGGAAGAGTTTGCCCATGCCGGGCGCCCCGGGCGTTTTCCATTCCACGGTCTGCTCCCGCTCGGTTACGGTTTCCACCACATCAATGACCTTGACCATGCCTTCCTGGAGTTTGAATTTCAGGCGTCGGGCCTTGCGGTAGGCTTCGTCGTGTTTGTCGACGTAAAGAAGCACAATCTTATCGGGCCGACCCCGCACCTGGATATGGGCCCAAATCAGGCGATAGTTGTCGTCCACGCGGGCGGACCAAATACGCTTGTCACTGGCGCCGCGAACTTTTTCGGGATGCCATTTGGGTTTCCAGGGGCCCTCGGCCATTTCCATCCATAAATCCAAGAGTTTCCCCTTGATGGGGTTGGGGAGTCGGCGAAGGCTTTTCTGGAATTCGCGGGTGATGCCCAACTGGACGGGTCGTTCCATCATCCTGCCCCTTTCAAGGGATTTTTGACATTATAACCGGCCGCGCCTGGCTATAATGAAACACCGCCGCGGGTGATTCGAAAACAACCCACCGTGGGGGACCCGCCGGGGCGCATTGGGCACACCCCCATTGGGGGCGCCACTGTTGAAGGGCATGCTGCCGTGTGCCGCTATGCCATGTCGCAGAATCCCAACAGCCACCCCCGCCGCCACGCTCCCAGGCGGGCCATGACTTCCGCGGCCGGGATCCAGTACCAGGGCTGCACCAGGTAGGTCGGGTCGGCGTGCTGGATCTCGTCGAGCGTGGGCAGGTGGGTGCTGCGTCGGGAGGTCACACCCTCGTAGGTGCCGAAGCGGTGATCGCAGTGCCAGAGCATCTTGGCCCCGTCGAGGGACAGCCAAACCTCCCGGCCCTTCACGAACCGGTTCCCCACCCGGCAGAACCCCGCGGCCTCCAACTCCTCGCGCGTGCGGAAGGGGAAGCCTCCTCGAAAGCGCTCCCGGCCCTCTTCCAGGGTCATACCCCGGGGGCCGCGCCGTTTGGACTCGCCCGCCTTCCTATCGGATAAAGACATAGAACAAGAAGCCCCCAGACGCCTGCCCCCGACGCCAGGTTTCATCAGCGTCTAACGAAGTGCCTTGACACCAGGTTGCTTCCAAATCTCAAGGTTTTATTCCTCAGCAAAAGCATCCATATTCCAAATCAATAAATGGCGCGGTAAAGATGCCTCTTCGCCAGATGTTACATCCTTCCCCTCGAGAACAGCCTGCACATGCGACGGGAGGGCGCTTACACCGTCAAATATACGCCATTCCTCCTCTCCCTTCTCCTCCTTGAATAACCCCCTTTGTGCTGCGTTCTCCCGTAGAGCCTCCAATGTGAACCGACCTGGGCAACATACAAGACATTGCCAGGGTGACATATCTTTCCATAAATCTTGCAAAGCCATCTTGGGGTATTCCTTCTTCACAGCAGAGGCACGTATCCACCAATTCCCAAAACGCCAGTACACAACATTTCCACATAACCTCCAGCACAACGCGCAACCACAGGGAGAGTGTGAAGGCAAGCCGGGCTGGTAAGGCCCGATATACAAAAGGTATAAAGGCAACATTCCGTTGTTTGCGGCTTTTTGGATGAGGGTATTTGTCTGCTTTCCGCCATCGTTGTGTAAATTGGGAAAATACCGCCCATCCTTCAAAACCTTGGCCTGTATACGTATGCCCAACCATCGATCTCGCTGATGGAACCACATTTCCATATCCGCGCCCAGGCGGGCTTCTTGACGAGGTGTAAAGGTGATAACCTGCAAGAGCGACGAAGGCGCCTCTTCTAAAAGACGCAAAACCGTGTAGTCTGTAAGAAATTGCTCATGGAGTTGCATGGAACGTCGCCGTCCGGCGGCCTGAGGATTGGATACCGCGGCCGCGCGCCGCATCCAGCGCCAAACACCCCGGGAGACCCGAACAAACACATTACACAGGATATCGTTGACCATTCGCGCTTCCTCTACCCCAAGGCCTTCATCGCTGCGGTGAGCGGGTCATTGTAGAAGATGGGGTCGATGCGTTCCAGGACATCTGGCGGGACGGAGGCGAGATGGCGCGCGTTGGCCATGGGGAGGAGTACCCGACGCGCGCCGTTTTCCATGGCCATCTGAAGAGGTTCGGTCAGGGAGCGAATGGGCAGAATGTTCCCCTGGATGGTCATCTCGCCCAACACCACCAGGCCGGGGAGCACCGGTTTGTTCTTCAACAGGGAAAACAGGGCCACGAAAAAGGCCACCCCTGCTTCGCTCCCCTCCTTCTGGCTCATCAGGTCCACCACCTGCACGTGGAAATCGTAACTGTTGATATCCCGCTCCAGCCCCAGTTGGCGCTTGTGGGCCTTGATATAGTGAAAGGCCGTCACAATGGATTCCTTCATCGCCCGGTCGTGGGTGCCGGTGACCGTGAGACGCCCCGTGCCAGGCATCCGGGTGACTTCAATGCGATGCAGGGCCACCTTCTCCCCATCCGTGAGGGCCGCGGTGTACACCGTGCCCGGCGGCAGGGGGTCGGGGGAAATCAGCCCCTGGCCCGTTTCCTCCGGGACGCCCACAAAGAGCTCTTCGCGAGTTTCGTTATCGATATACGAGAACGAGGTCTGGAAATACTCAAACGCGCCCATGCGCTTCAGTTGTTCTTTGACCCGTCGCCGACCTTCCATGGCAAAACGGAGATACTGCTCCAGTTCTTCGCGGGTGAATTCCTCATGCGGATGGAGCAACTTCAAGTATGCAGAAACCATCTTGCGCACCGCCTTGACATCGCGCGCGTTGAGATGGCTTCCAAAGGAAAAATACCGGTTGACCACATCGGTGTAGTTGAACTTCCGCAGTATGTGGAGGGCTTCGGCCAGATAATCCACCACAAAACCGTAGTGGGTGGTAAACATGTCCGGCTGGAGTTTGGGTATTTCCCATCCCGGGATGTAATGGTGGATACGGTCCAGCAGGGCCATATCCTGCATCGGTTCGGGGAAGGGCTGGAAGAGATGCCCGGTGCGCAACAGTACGTCCAGGGGGACATTGATGTTGCCCAGAAACACCATGCTCGCTTCCGCGACCAGTTCCTCTCGGCCCCGGCTGAAGGAACCGCTTTCCATGTAGTCCTTGAGGATCTGCAATGCGGTGGTGTCGTTGAATTTGATGCCGGCAACTTCGTCAAAGGCTACCGTATCCCACAGGCCCACCAGGCCGATACGTCGGGTGGCCATGTTATAGAAAAGGTTAGCCACGGTGGTCTTGCCACCCGAAACCAAGATGGCGTAGGGGGTGATTTCCCGGTACACAAAGGATTTGCCCGTGCCCCGCGGGCCAAGTTCCACCACGTTGAGATTGCGTTCGACCATAGGGGCCAGACGGGTAAGCAGATGCATCTTGAGTCGCCAGTCCATACCCTTGGGCTCCAATCCGACGGAGCGAATGAGCAAATCCATCCATTCCTCGGTGGTGAACTCGGCCCGTCGGCGGCGGTAATCGTCCAGGTCGAACGAGGCCAGTTGGATGGGTTTGAGTTCCCGGATAAAGAAGGGACGAATCACACCCCCGCGCTGTTCGTCAGGGTAATATTCCAGCTCAATCTCGGCCCAGATACCCCCTTCCAGCAGGCGCTCGTATTTTCGAACGTATCGCTCGGGGATGTGGACATATCGATGGTTGAAATTCACCAGTTCGGCCCAGTATTTATCCTCGGTTTCTAACAGGCGAACCTTGACTTTATCAATCATCCGATAGTGACCCTGCTCCTTGACCAGGGCCTGGATTTTATTGGCTTCATCCGGTCGTACAAACTGCCGAGCCAGGGTGGTGTTCACCAGCCGCAGCCCGGCTTCAATGGCCACAGGGTCATCGGTGGCACAGTACTGGCCCAGCAGGAATTCCAGCACATAGACGGGCACGTTGGCCCCCACCTTGACCCGGCGTACCAGGTCCTTGCGCACCACCCGGCCGGCGAACACTCGAGCCACTTTCTGGTCCAGAGCATCCAGGGAAACGGGTTCCTGGGTCATAGGTTGCTACCCTCCTCCAGGTTATCAGCGGATGGCGATATCAACCGGAACACGCACAGGCGCTGTGAGGACAGCACCGGTATCCGCGTTGACCAGACGAAACGTCACCATGCCTGAGGACGGCAGTTGTGTAAACAGTAAGGTGACTTCACCACGAGGATAGGCGCCACCCGACTCCGAAGGTTCCAAGATGAACATATCCAGAACATCATTGTATCGAATCGAGGCATCCACCACACGGAAGGGAAGGGGTTGGCCTTCGGCATCGACTTCCAGACGCACCCGCTGCGGGGGACGGAACAGCTGCCGGGCCTCGGCACGTATCACCAGGCGAACCAGCCGACCGGTGATCCGCGGGCTGACGGGTTCCAGCGACCAGCGCACATCGCCCAGTTGCGGCTCCATGGCTGTGCGCAGGCGGATGTGAACCACCGGCAGGACGAGTTCCTGCAAAGAAAGCCCACCGTGGTAATAGTACGCATGGCCGCCGGGCGAGCGGAACGCGCTCACGCTGTTAGGGAAGGCAAAGGTCAGGTCCCCCACCAGGCCCAAATCGAGCGAGGTCATCAGCAAATACGAAGGAGATGGTTGGGCCTCGCGCCCAATCCAATAGCGTCGGCCCACTTTGAGGGTCTTCCCCTGGGGGGCCTCGACCTTCTCGCTTTCCTCCAGGGGCGCGCCGAACAGAAGAAAGCCGTGGTCCGTGGTGAGAAGGACGTGCTCGAAGCCCGCCTCGGCCAGGCGCCGCAAGGCAGGCCACAGACGCCGCAGCACCTGCAGGAAGTGAGTTTGCGCCACACCAGGTTGCAGGTTCTCGGCCACCCGGTCCATCTCTTCGGCGGTGACCAGGAGCACATCCACCTGCTTCAAAGATTCCAGTTCCCGGTCGGAAAGGGTATACAGTTGCTCCAGTTTGCGATGGGCAAAGGTGCGGCCGATCTGCTGCATACGCTCGGCCAGGAAAGCCACCCGGTCCTCGTGGGTGGCCAAAGGCCGGCCGTCCACTTCGACCACCGGGTGGCTCCGGCCTTCCCGCAGGCCCAGGCTGCCTTCCGCGCCGGGAAGCAGCGCGGCCATACCCACAGGCGTAATGGCCGGAAGCGTTCCCAATGCGGGGGATAGATGCAGTTCCTGAACCAAGTCCTCCTGTTCCGACCGATGCGCGAGGAATTCCGCCACCAGGTCATAACGCAACGCATCAAGCAGGATGTAGGCCACCCGGTGCCTATCCTGCACCAGGGGCCAGACAAAACGCCGGAAGACTTCCCGCTGGGCAGGTACCTGCTCCAAGTCTTCCCCCTTTTTTCGCATCCAGGCCTTCTGAAATCGTTCGGCCATGCGGTGCAGGGTATCCCGGTAGATGCGCCGCACCTGATGGACCAGTTTGCGGTAGGCGGGTGAAGGCACATCTTCGTACAGCCCATCCCGGCCAGCCTCAAAGCCGCGATACACCTGGTCCAGCCGATACCAGGGGACATCCCCCTCGGTGTAGGCCTGCACCAGTTCCTCCACCTTCCACGCCCGACCTTTCCGCAAGACCCGCTGCACTTCTAAGGCCACCCCAAAGACCTCGGCAGCCTTCAAAAGCACCTCCCACCGCAGGGCCAGAGAGGGCTCCTGTTGAGGCCAGAAGCCGCGGCGCCGCTCCTGGAGCCGCGGCAGGAGCCGATGGAGAAAATCGGCCTCGCGGGCGCGGGACGCCAAGGCCTCGGCCCACCGTTCCAGGAGGAGGGTGTCCACCTGGGGGAAGGTCTCCACCAGCATGAGAGCTTCATCGGAAAGTTGCTCCAGGGGCAGGATGAGCTGAGACGCCACCTGGCGGGCCCATTGGGTGTAGGCCTCGGTCAGGTTCCGGTCGCGGCGCCAGCGCTGCACGGTTTTGACAGCCAGTTCCCGCCCCTGGAAGGACGGGAGCACGGGCAACCCTTGCCAGATGCGCTCCTCCACCGTGCCACTCACCACCGCGGCCTCGGTGACCAGTAGATGGGAGGCCACATAGCCCCGTAGCCGGGCCGGGTCGCCTTTGGGCAGGCGTTCCAGGCCCAGGTAAGTATGGAGAAAGCCTTCCAGATCCCCCAGCAGGCCCCGAGAGCGCAGGGCCACATCTCGTTCTTCACCGGTGAGAAAGGCGAGAAGAAGTTCCTCCGGCGCCCGGGTCTGGTAGAAGGTGCTCAGGGCCACGGGTACTTCGGGAGGACGCACCAGGTTATCCACATCCTCCAGGCTCAGTTTGCCCGCCTCAATTTCGGCCACCACCTGGCGCAGCATGGCTTCGGGAAGATGGTCTTGCAGGGCCGTCTGGACCAGGAAGGCCAGGTGGGTGTTCCGCGGCATATCCGTCCGGGGGTCAGGCCGCAGGCCCGACGCCAGGACCACTCCCGCGGTTTCCAGTTCCACCAGCGCGTGGCGAGTTTTCTCCGGGGAAAAAGGCAAGTAAATCAACAGCCGGGGGAAGGTCTCCCCAAGCCGCTCCGTCGTGCTTCCGGCTTCCAAGACTGCATCCGCGGCGTGGCGCAGGGCCAGGTAAGAACCCTGATAGCGCAGGACCTGCACTTCCTTTTCCAAGGCCGCCACCACAGGGGCGTACAGGCCCTGAGGGTCATACCAGACCACGATGCCGTACGTCTCCAGATACCGACGGACGAAGTTTTGGATGAAATGGAACACCTGCCCCATAGGAGCCACCTTGCCTTAGATAGATGAATGGCCTTCCCCTGGCCGGTGTTTGAATTATACAGGGAAAGGTCCCGATCGCGGTTTCTTCTTATGGATCTGCCCCGCGATGTGGGCCCAGGGGTATTTGCCGGTTTCCAGCTCCTCCCAGATCCGGGCTGCGTCGGGCCAGGGAAGCAGTTCGTGGTAGACCGCGGCGTTGAGCAGCACGCCGTCATCCAGAGAGGGGTCGATATCCCGTTCGGCCACGGCCTGAAGGGTTTCGACGAACGCGGCCAGTTCCTCGACCCGGGCCTCCAGCGCGGCCAGACGGCGCCGGATCTGGGGGGAGGGGCGTGGGCCTGCCGTGCGACGGGCTTCCTCCAGGGCCATCTGGGCCCGGACCAGGCGGGGCCGGGCCAGTTCGGCCAGGGCTTTATAGGGCAGGTCCCGGTTCAGGCGGGGATAGTAGAGCCAAATGGTGTAGGTCCGTTTTTCCGATTGCAAGGGCCAGTAGATGGGCGCCTTCCGTCGGGATTTGCTGTATCGGGTCCTGTGATGCTTCCAGAACCCGTTGGGATGATGCAGCCAGGCCCGCAGATCCTGAGCGTTCAGCATGTTCAACAACTCACGTTCGGCCTCAGGGGCCCGGTTTCCCCAAAGCAACTCCAGGACGCGGCGCACGCGGCCGGTCAGATCCCAGGGATGACCGGGGTCGTCGGCCAGCAGACCGAAGGAGGGCAGGTCACTGGGGTCGTCCTCGAAGGGCGGGAAAGGGCGGCCGGGCGTTACGGGCAGCGCGGCCGGCGCATAGCGGGGCAGGGGGTCGAAGGGGCCGGGCAGGTCGGGCAGGTGGGCCTCAAGGGCCAGGCGGAGGTCCCAACGGCCAAAGGCCACGCCCACAGCCCACATGAGCAGGTCCGCGGCCAGGGTCGCGTCGTCGGGCAGGGGGCCGGCGTATTTTTCTTCCGCGTTGGAAGGCACGTGAAGGCCGTAGAGGGCGTTGGCCAGGTCGTCGATCTCCCGCTGGAGGGCGATGAGCGCGGTGCGGCGGTCGGTCTCGTCAGCGCGGGCCTGCTCGGCCAGTTCCTGTGGCAGGGGTAAGGGCGGGCGGACGCGCTGGCGGGCCGCGGTCAGCAGCAGCGCGGGCAGGGTGAAGACATGGCTGGTCTCGTCGGCCCGGTCCGCCTCCCGCTGCAGGTGGAAGCCCCGCTCACCCAGCGCGGCAAGACGGGCACGGGTCGCGTCGTCCAGGCGGGGAATGGGGGTGCGTTGAATAACGCCAATTTCATAGGCGCCAAAACCTACCTGTAAATCAGCCAAAAAAGTAAAAGGAGCAGAATTTACTAAAGCCAGTAAGGGATATAAAGAAGCATCCTCGAAAGCCACGATTGCTGAGCCCACATGAGCGAAGATACAACCCCTGGGGAGAACCCGGAATGACAACCCTTTTTGAGTACGAAATGTCCAAGTTAATCCTGGCTGGAAGTACCAATTATCAGGATGTAAAATCCAATCGGCACTTTCTAAGTATGCATATCTTTCCAACAGAAAACGTTCAATATGTTTACCCCCCTCAGCCCAATTGATAACGGCATAGATATCACTATAAAAGGGTGAAAACTCCCCTCCTTTTGCAAAGTGAACCCAATTTCCTCCTTGGTATGTATCATCACCGCAATACCCAAGAGATTTTGGGTCTACTTCCCACCAAAGTCGAAGAAAGCGAAAATCCTGTTTAGTAGCGGCGCCATGTTGTACATCCACAAACTGGTAGCCCATTAGCACGGGTACAAGGGTTTCGGCAAAGGCCTGGCTCAAGGCAGTGCGGCGGTGCCGCAGCGCGTTCTCGGACGCGGCCAACAAGCCTTCGGGCAGCGCGTCCAGGTTGGTCGGGCGGGGCAGGCCGGTGGCCGCGGCCAGGGCGTCGGCGATGCGCGCCCGCTCCTCCGCGGTGAGGAAGGCCCAGGCGCGGCGGAGCATGGCGTTGAGGTCGCGCAGGGCCTTGCGCCGCTGGGCGAGGGTGGCCTGCTCGTCGGCCAGCCGCGCGGCCAGGTCGGGCGCCTTGTCGAAGCCGGGGTCCAGCGGCGGCAGGGTCTGGAAGGCGCGGAACACGGCCTCGTCAGCCCAGTAGGCGAAGGGCGTGGTGGGCAAGGCGCGGAACTCGGCGGGGTCGCGCTCGTAGAGGCCCACGCCCTCGGGCGGCGCCGCACCACGGTTGTAGGCGGCGATGGTCTCGCGCAGCGCCGCGCCCTTCTCACGGATGGGGGTTTCGAGCAGGCGGAGGAAGAGGGTCATGGAGTATCCTCCTCTACGCCAGCGATTTGACGGGCGCGGTGGAAGAGTTCGAGAATAGCCTCGGGAATTTGATTCGCGTCAATCGTCTCCGCCAAACGTTGGCCCAATAAGGGCTTGCCAATTCCACCCTTCACACGAGCTTCCCGTTGGATGAGGACGCGCAAAGACTCGGAAAACTTTTCTCCCTCTCGAAGCCCGGCGAAGTGTTCTGCACGCCATGGTGTTCCATCAGCCCGAGGCCAATGCTCTTGCGCGACTTGCGCCCAAAGGTCGTCGGGAAAAACATCCTCGAACTCCCGCTCGCCTATTGGAATTATGGCCTGCTCTGTGAGTGTCGCGTTCCAACCTTGATTTTGCAACCTCTGTTTCTTGTTCTCGAACTCATCTGCATCTATCAAAAAAAGCACGTACCGCGCCCGGCGCTCCCCCAAGAGTCGGAATAGCACCGCTGGGCTCTTTACCCCACCCAAATGGATCAAAGCAATCCCATCCTCTCGCAGGGTGCGGTCATATCGTTTTTGGTACAGAATAGGCAGGGCCGCAAACTCGGTTTCCCCCTCCACTAACAGAAAGCATCGGTCAAAAAACAGGGAAGAGTGGATTACACCTAACTGAGCGGCAATAGTTTCCAGAAAACGGGCAATTTCTTCGTCCTCATACACAGGTAGGGTTTCAACTTGTGTATGGCCGTTTTCATCCCGGTAGAGATGGACCAGACTCTGGGCCGGAGCATGATCAATCATGAACAAGGAATGCGTGCACAAGACAGCCTGTTGCGAAGGGTTTTCTTGAAGCAAATTGCGCACTGCTCGAAAGAACTGTCGCTGGGCATTGTAGTGCAAATTTGTATCCGGCTCGTCATAAGCCCGAAGTACAGGCTCTGTGCTGCCGATGCGACGCAGAACCTCTCGCTCCCACTCCATGGCTGCCATCACCATGCGCCGTTTTGTGCCATCCCCAACGCGTGAAAGAGGATGGAGGCCGTGGCCTGTATCGATAAGGAGTTCCCCTCCTCTCAGGGCTTCCTCAAAACGAATGTCTGGGCTATAGGAGATTCGCTGTACATCCGGGATAAAACGCCGGATAAAATTTTCCAGTTGTCTAACTTCGGCCTCCAGTTGAGATTGAGCACGTGATTGAAGTTGCCTGACGGCTGCAAGCGTCTCTTCTGGGTTGCGTCGAGAACGCGAGCGGAGCGCATTGGCAAACACAGCCTTTAGGGTTTTCTCAAGATACTTTTCCGGCTCTTTGTATTCTAAAGCACGATAGCGCTGGATCCTCGGGAGGAAACGTAAAGCCCTTGGTGTCACTTCTTTCCATTGCCATTTCCTTGGGGCTCTGTCGCGAGCCGAAGTAATAGCCTCGATCTTGGCGTCTTTTGTGGTGTACTGAGTGGGCTCTATGCCAAGTTTTTTCAAAATGTCGTCCAGTTGTTCGTTCCGTTTTCGCTTTAGTGTCGGTTCACTCATCCCAACCTCAGGTACCTCAAACTGTTGCTCCTGAACTTCAAAACGAGGGTCTCCATCGCGAGAATAGATGACTCGCAAATGTAGAATTTTCTTGTCCCCCTCATCCTTCAGCCAGTCAGGGGAGACATCCACAACGGCTCCCTTTGGTACCTCGAATTCTAAATCGACAATGATTGTTTCTGCCGTGCCATCTTGAGAAGCAGTGAAGTCTACATCACCAGGACGAGACATCTTCGCGGGAGACAGATAGGGAGCCCCTAAAATCCATTCCAATAAATCCAAAACGGAGCTTTTCCCTGAGTCGTTCTCCCCAACAAGCACGGTTAAGTCAGGTTGAAAGGGAATGGTAACATCACGAAGCGAGCGGAAGTTCTGGATACGCATTCGTTTGAGTTTCATGGCGTGTTCTCCCTCCGGTGGGTGGCGAGCGGCTTCTCCACCACATACGCGGCGGTTTCCACCATGGCTGTTTCCAGCACGCCGTAGCCCAGGTCGGCCAGGGCGGCCAGGCGGCCTTCGCTCATGAGGATATCCTCGCGCCAGGCCTGGAAGGTCTTCAAGAAGAAACCGGTGCGGCTGGTGATGGCGCCCAGGCGGCCGCCGGGATGTAGCAGTTGCAGCCCGCGCTCGACAAAGGCCGCGTAGAGGTCGTGTTTGGTGCGCGGGTAATGCTGCTTGAGGTAATCCTTGGTGCTGGGCACCGGGTCGCCAAAAGGGGGGTTCATCAGGATCACCCAATACCGCCGGCGCAGGGCCTCGAGGAAAGCCCAACCCCGGGCTGCGTCGCGTACAAAAAGGCGGCGCAACGCGCGGCGACCGTTTTCCTGAGTCTCCGCAAATTCCTGCAACGCCTGCAGCACCAGGGCGTCTACGTTCTCCCAGAAGTCCCGGTCCGCAGCATCGCCCAGGTCCAGCACCTGCTGGCGGGGCGGCTCCCCAGGCCCTATACGCGTGAGGTGATATGGGGCTACGGGCACCTGCCAGGTACGTTCCAGATCCTTCAGAGCCTCCTGTAAGTCTTCCTCAGGGCGCAGTAGGGAACCCAGTTCCCCGGCCTGCTGCAGGATATGCCAGACCCGATGAATCAGCGCGCCCAGGGCCTGATGGTGCATCTCCGTCATCCAGGGGTAGCGGTGGCGCAGGCCGCGGACGAATTCCTTGAGCAGGTCCAGCTCGCCGGGCATGGGTTCAGCTACGGCGATGTTGATACGCTCCACTGGAGGCCGACGGTCCAGGGGGATCCCCATTTCGGCCCAGGCCCGATGGGCCCGCAGAAACAGGGCCAGCGCGGCCATCTGGACGGCCCGCACGTCGATATCGATGCCGAACAGGTTGTGCTCCAGAATCAGGCGGGGGATTTCGCGGCGAAAAGCCTCGCGATCGGGAAAATCCCGGCGCAGGGGAGGGCCGAGGGTCTCATCGTCATAAGCCTCGTCGTAAATGGTGAGGAGCAGGTCAAAAGCATAGAGCAGGAAGTGGCCGGAACCGCAGGCCGGGTCCAACACGGTGAGCTCTCGCGGGTCCACCGGCGGGATTTCAGGCCAACCTCCACGGGGATGAATAAGCATGGGGCAAGTCTCGAGAAGCGCCGTACGTCCTTGGCGCATGGCCGCCCACACCGTTCCCAACGTATTCTCCGTGAGGAAGGCCACCACATAGCGCGGGGTGTAGAACTGATTGCGGAAGGCCAGTTCTTCCCGATTCCGGGGCGCGGCGCTTTCGGCCCGGGCCCGTTCCCGCTGCTCGCGTGGGGTGAAATACTGGTATATCCACCCAATGGTCTCATCGACCTGCCAGACCGGGTGCAGGGCCGGGTGATTGAGATATTCCACTACACGCAGCAGGGTGCGCGGGGAGGGCGTGAGCCGGGCCGGCAGGTCGTGAACATCAAAAAGCACCTGCACGTAGGCCCCCATGCGGTCGCACAGGTGACGCAGGTAACGCAGGTAGGCTTCTTCCCGACGGTTGGCCTGAAAGAGGCGATAGGCCTCCGGGTCTTCGGCCGCAAAATAAAGAAAGCCCGCGGAGCGCAACCCCCGACGCAGGGATTCAGGCAGCACGCCCCGTTCTTCCAGCAGGCGCAGCGCGGCCAGGCGGTTGAGCCATGTGAAGGCCACCTCATGCACCAGGTCCCGGACCGCGTCTGCGGAGCGGCGGCCCTGGTTCTCTTTGTGGGCCAGCGCGGCCTTGATTTCCCGATAGAGAGTCCGACCTTCTTCGTCCAGGTTGGGCAGCGCGTCCGGCGGTTCTACCGTGCCCTCAGGGTGGACGCCGAACTCGCTTTCCAGACGGCGGGCGAGATCAGATTCCAGCAGGTCGCGTAACGTGGCCACAACCCGCTGGAGATGCGCCCGCTGGGCCTCACTTAAGCCACCTATGTCACGCAATCTCCACCTCCCGGCCCTGTTGGATGTGCTCAAGCAGGGCCTGACGCAGGGCCGCGAGCAACGCGTCCACATCCTCGGGGGTGCGCAGATGGGAGGTAGGAGCCAGGTCCCGGAGCCGGAGTTGCACTACCGGGCGCGCAGGCGCTTCTTCGGGGAGTCGCTCCTGCAAGGCCTGCCTCGCCTCCTCCAGATAGCCCTGCACAGCCCGCAGGTCGGAACGCATGGTCGCGATACGGGCATGGCATCGCCGACATCGGCCCGTGGCTTCGTCGTAATCCAGGTCGGTGCAGGCCCGGGCCATCAGATCGCGAAGGATCCCTTCCCGTTCGGCCTCGGGCACCTGTTCCCATTCGGGCCAGGCCTGCACCTGGGCCAGGGCATGGGTATACTTTTCGCCCCGGAGCTGGTGCAGTTTCTCATAAGTCCGGCGGTGCAGGGCCTGGATATCGGAAACCACCCCGTGCAGCAGGCCCAGGTGGTCGGGCAGGTCGGCGGAATCCAGTAGGTTCCGGGCCCGGTGGACCCGTTCCTGCAGGCCCTCCGGGGCCTCGGCGGCAATATCGGGCCAGAAATCCCGAAGGACCTCCCGGGCCTGGCGGACCAGCTGCAGGTTTTCATCCTCGACCACGGGACGAACGTGGTGATAGGCCTTCAAAGCCTGAACCAGATCCCGACCCCGTTCAGCCAGGGTGCTCACCACATCCTGACTATCCTGGTTCAGCAGCGCCTCCAGCTGCTCCCGCGCTTCCCGTACCGGGGCCAGCAAGGCCATGAGACCGGCATCCTGCAGACGGGTCTGAGTGAGGCGGACTTCTCCCAACACCTCCCGGGCCCAGGTCCGGGCTTTCTCGAAGAGGGCCGTTTCCTCGGGCGGAACCTCTTCACCGGTCAGTTCCTGCAAAGTCCGACCTGCTTGGGCCCGGATCCGGATATCCAAGGGCTTCCGACGGCGGAAGGTGGTATTGCGGAACTCCCGGATGTTCTGGAGGGCACGACGCACCTGGGGGTCTTCGCTGCGATGGAGGCGTCGGCCCTGGGCCACGATTTCCACCAGCCCCTCCCGTAACAGCAGGGCCAGCACAGCCTGGACGAGTTCCAGCCGCCAGCCAAAGGGCGGCTTCTTGAAGTGTTCTTCCAGTTTCTTCCCGGTGACGCTCTGGCCGTACTCCTCTTCCTGGCGGAAGTAAGCCAGAATAGCCGCGGCCACGGGCGCATCCTGGTTCAGCATATAGCCCTCAGGTCCCTGTTGGACCAGCCCCAGGCCGCCATCCACATCGTAAAACTCCGGTGGCAGGTGACTCAGGTCCCGGGTCTGGAGCACCTTTTCTGCGGCCCTGTCGCTCAGGCGCACCTTGCCTTCTTCCAGCCGCGTATAGAGTTGGGGCACCACCCAGTGGACCATGCCCCGCACCACATCCTTCCACGTCCGGGCGTGAAAGTCCGCGGGTCGCTTTGTCATGCCCTGGAACACGCCCACACCCTGCAAGAGGGCCTCTTTAAGCAAACGGTCTACCTCGGACTGCCAGTACTGACGGCGACGTTTTTCGTTCTCCAGGTTCGCGAGGTGTTCGTCGCCCAGACGGCGCTGTGCAGCCTCCTGTTCGTAACGCCGCACCATTTCCGCGGACCGGGCCAGTTCCTGCAGGGCCTTGCTCAAAGCCTGGGTGCGGGGGAAAATCCAACGGATTTCATGGCGATGGCTGGGCGTCCGGGTCTCCTGCCGGGCCGCCTGCACCCGCTCCTTCAGTTCCCGGTCCTCCTTATCCTCCTCGACCAGTTCCAGATGGAACTCCAGGTCGCCTCGGCGGTCCAGGGCGTGCCCCTGGAAGAAGACCTGAAGGCGAAAGTTGTGCATATCGCTGTAGGCCACGGTGTGTAAGCCGGGGTCCTCCCAAAGCCGCTCCAGAGCCTCCCGTAGCAGGTTCGTTTCCTGGCTCAGGGTCACCCGGATTTCCCGACGCTCCGCGTCCCAGGTCTTTTCAGCCAGAGTGAGCAGTTTCCAGCCGCCTTCAGCCTGGCGGACGAAGTGGTCCTGCTCCAGACGTTCCAGCGCAGTCCGGACCGCGTCCAGGGCGAAGTCCGCGCCCAGGCGGTCGTAGAGCAGGGCCGCGATGTTGCGTTCCGTGCGGGGCAGGTGCTTAACCCCTTCCACCAGGGCCAGCACCCGGGCCACCCGGGCCTCCCAAGAATCGGGCCCATACTTCTGGTCGATATCGTGGATATCCCGTTGTTTCTCCGAAGACAGGTTGTGTTCGACCAGTTCGTACACTTTATCCAGAGTTACCAGGGTGCCCACGGGAGCTTCGGCCAGGTTGGTCCGTTTGTTGACCAGCATTTCATAGGCCTGCTTGATGATGGTGCGGTTGCTGCCGCCCAGATGGCGCAGCCCACCCGTTTGCAGCCGCAGAGCGGACATGATATCGATGGAAAGCCCGATGAGATGGGGCAGGTAGGGATAGGTTTCCACAAAGGCGTCTTTCTCCACCGGCACGAAGCGGCCCGTCTGCTCCAGGGAAACGGCGTTGTTCAGGGTCCCCCGATGCCGCTCGAAGAGGTTCTCCAGAAAGGGGATGGCTTCGGGCTTCTTCACCAGCACCCGCCGGGAGGCCACCTCCTGGATATCCTGGGGCCCCAGGTCAATGTGATAGCGGAAGGAATCCTGCAGCTTGGCCAGTTCAATACGCTTGTCGCCGATGGCGTCCACCACCTCGCTCAGTTTCTCCTGGGAAGTCACCACAATCCATACAGGCGCAGGGGTTTCTCCCCGGACCGTCCGGTTACGCCCCGCGGTGCCGAATTCCCGCACCACCCCCTGCAGGTCCAGGATTTTATCCGCGCTGCGGGCCACGTACTGGCCCACTTCGTCGATGATGAAAAAAGCCACCCGGCCCGGACGCCGACGTCGCATCAGCTCAAACGTGCGGTCGATGAGCAGGTGCACGGTGATATCCACCGGCCGGGCCCGGACGACCTTGGCCCAGGTTGTGGGCTGGGGATAGGTACCCGGGTCCATGCGGTGCAGGGCCTCGCTGGCCCGGTTGATGGCCTGGGCCCCGGTGCGAATGCGCTGCCACAGGGCGTAGTCCTCTTCTGGGACCCGGTCCCGCAGGGTTTCGGGCAGGGTCACGGTGGAAGGAAGGGATCGGGGGCCCCAACCTTTCTCGCGGGCCAGCCGAGCCACCGTCTTCACGAATTCGGCCAGCCGGCCCTCGGCCTCCAGTTCGATTTCCAGTTCCGCGACCTCATAGGAGCGATAGGCGTAGTCCAGGTTCCGCAGCAGTTCTCGGTACATCACCTCGGCCAGACGCTCATCTTCCCGTTGCACAGCCCGGGCCGCGGAAACATCGAACATGATGACCTCGAATTGCAAGGTGCGGGTCAGAGCCCGAATCAGGTCCGGCAGTTCGGTCTCCTCAGCCGCGGCCTCCCGCACCCGTTCGATGAACAACTCCGCGGCGGACTCGCCCTTCACCAAGGGATTGCCCAGGATGTATCCCAGGTTCTTCACAAATGCGGATTTGCCCGAACCGAAAAAGCCCGAAACCCACACCGCGATGCCTTCAGTCGGGTTGTGCCGGGATTCCAGCACGGCCCGCAACAGGTCGGTGTAGGCCCGACGGAGGTTGTCGGTCACCACGTACTCGCTCAGCTCGGTGTAGACCACCTCTTCATCGGTCTGGCTGAGCCGGATGACTTCTTCGATGGGCTTGTTCAGGTCCCGGGCCAGAAGATCGCGGATCCATTTAAAGGTAGGCATGTCTCATCCTCCACGGGTGGGCTAAATCTCTATGGTTATACCAAAAGGCAGCCCGTGGGCGATGGCCAGGGATTTGTCGCGCTTGGCCTTCTCCCGCACGCGCTCCGGCCAGTAGCGCATGGCCATGTGGGCCCAGTCGTACTCGCCGGCCTCCAGGGCCCGCCAGACGGCCTCCAGTTCGCTCATCGAGCGGCCGGCCACCTTCTTTTTGCGCGGCCAGGGGACCAACTCGTAGAGCGGCGCCAGGTTGATGAGCACGCCGTCGTCCAGGTCGGGCTCGTAGCCGCGCTTCAGGACCCGCTCCAGGGAATCGGCAAAGGTGGCCAGGTCCTCCAACCTGGCCAGCAGGGCCTCGGCCTCCTTGCGGGCCCGCTGCCGCGCGCGGCCGGACGAGGCCTCCGCCAGGGCCTCCTGCTCTTGCAACCGGGCTTGCAATAGGCGGCGGGTGGGTTCCACGATCTCGGTCTTGACCACGAACAGGGTGTCGCGGGTGACCTTCTCGTGATACAGGTACACGGTGATGGCCCGCCTGGGCGATTGCAGCAGCCAGTAGATGGGCCGGTGGCGGTAGGTTTGCAGGTGGTCGCGCCAGAAGGTGCGTTCCAGGTAACGGGCCAGGTCGCCGCCCACTGCGGCGATGACCTCCTGCGCGGCCGCCTCGCCCCACATGAGGGCCAGGGCCTGCCGCACCCGCACCGTCAGGTCCAGGGGATGGTGGGCCTGCACCACCGCGATGCCCTCGGGCAGGGCCAGGTCGCGCAGGGCCTGCTCCACCTGGGGCGGGAAGAGGTGGCGGCCGCCCTCCGCGTCCACGTACGCGAAGCGGGACGCGGGCCCGACCAGGGCGTCGAATTCCTCGGGCGAGGGCGCGGGCAGGGAGCCCACCGCGAAGTCGTCGGGGTGGAAGACGGCCCGGCCCAGGGGCCCGCGGGCGTGGGGCTCGCGGGTGCGGGGCAGGCCGGGAAAGAAGCGGCCCATGACGATGCCGACGGCGTAGGAGATCCACTGCTTGGCCAGGTCCTCGCGGGTGAGGGGCGGCTCGTCGCCAGCGGCCTCTGCGGACGCGCCCAGTTCAGCCTCGATGGCGGCGCGGTCTTCGGCGGAGATGCCGTAGAGGCGGTAGACCTCTTCGTCGATTTGCGCCTCCAGTTCCCGCAGGCGGTCCCGGGCCGCGGCCAGGTCTTCGATGCCCGTGTCCCACCGAGGCGGCGCGATGAAGTCGAAGGTGGGTTCGGAGAGAGTAGCTTCATGCCAGGCCAATCGAACCGCTTGTACAGAAAGACTCTCGAGACGATTGCGTTGCGACTCTATAAGTAGCGGAACCGGGACTCGGCTAATATCTCCAACTTGGAAGGACACGGTTGGATTAAGCAACCCGAGAGCAAATGTCATCCATGGCGAATTCATGATTCCCAGCAGAGTGAAGAGGAATTCGCTTCGTGGAAAGCCTGAGGAGCCCTTCACATCAAAGACGAAACCGGGGGGCAGATAACGTACCCCAAAGGCTTTGGAACTCAAATCACTCCACGTCACGCCCTCGCGGAAGAACATTTGCTCGTTTTTTCGATTATTTTTGCTTGTTGGCGCAGCAGTTGTCGACGGATGAGCACGTATTTCAACGCCATCATTCCACCAATTCACCACATGCTCCTGGTTGCCGTACCACTTGCGGTAGGCCCCGCCTTTCATGTAGGGGAACCAGCGCTTGCCGGTGGTCTGGGCTTCGGCCCGGTCGCGACAGTCGAAGGCGATGCGCGCTAAGCCCACATCCCACCAGTAGCGCAGGAAGCGAGCGTTTTCGCCCGTTTGGAGGCCTACAACTGGCTCCGCCACATCGCCCAGTTTGGGCAGTTCGCGGAAGAGGCGGCGGATACCCTCGGGGATCCAGTACACCCACGGCGCGCCGGGGATGGCGCGAAAGTCGCGGTATGCGGCGAGGTAGACGTTGGGGGCGGGGGTGTGGGTGTGGTGGGTCATGGACGCACCTCCGGGTTGGCGTGATCATCGTGATCATCAGGGACGATCGGCCGCTCACCCGTGCCGGGGTGACCGTGCACGTGGTCATAGGGGCGAATACGGGCGTCAGCCTGCAACATCTGCCACAGGGCACGGGCCTGTGGGTCGCGGCCAGTGGCGTGGGGGTTGTACCGGTCCAGGTGCCAGCGCAGCGGGTTTTCAATGATATACCGCCGGATGGCGCGCAACGCCCGTTCGGTGCGAATGATGTGCTCGTAGTAATTGCGTTGCCAGACAGGGGCGCCGGGTGTGCCGCGGCGCGCGTTGATGCGTTTGGTGACGCTGGATTTGAAACCGGCAATGAACGAACCCAGTGAACGCGGTGGCCGATGTAGGGGCGCATGGCTATGCGCCCTGAATTTTTCGGGCGCACGTCCGTGCGCCCCTACCGTGGGGTGTGTGTTTTCATCGTATCCGGCCGGGTCGTCCGTTACCACGATCCAAACGATGCCGTGGATGTGATTGGGCATGACCACGAATTCCTCGGGGAACAATTCAATCTCGGCGCGAATTTCTGCAGAACGCATCCATTCTTCCCGCACGATTTCACCGTATTCGTTCAACACCATCTCACCGTCCACCACGTGGCCGAAGAGGGGCGCACGTGCATGGGTGCAGATGGTGACAAAATACGCGCCGGGCCGGGCGTAATTGTACCCTCGCAGCCGGATGGACCGGCGGTGACGGCGTTGGGAGGTATGGCGTGTCATGGCCAGTTCGTCTCCTGTGACCGACGCCACGCGGCCAGCGCCTCCTCAAACGCGCGGCGCTTGCTCTCGCTGTCGGGTTCATGGACCAGGCGGAAGTACACGCCCCGGTGGGCCTCCCGCTTCGGTGTGTGGGGCTCGCGCCGCAGGACGAAGGCGGTGGTCTGCAAGGTGCCGGGGTTACCTGTCTCGAACAGAGCGGGGCCCAGATGCACCATGGTCTCCACCACAGCCTGCTCGGCCAAGGCTTGGCGCAATTTCTCGTATGACGAGATGAACATGAAGGACTGCATGGTC
>CAZWRE010000093.1:0-15604 GCA_964636335.1 uncultured Sedimenticola sp.
TACCCGGACGGGACGCTGGCCCTCTTCCATGGCCCCAGAAAACTGGCTAGCTACACTTCGGAAGGCTTGCCCTTTGAACCCGTTGATTCAGGACATGGCCAACGTCCGCTGCCACCCCTGAACCCTCAATCCAAAGCGGACAGTTTATGTGCTACAAAACCGGACAGATCTATTTGTTGCTAACAGGTGCCCAAGGTGCGAGACCGTTCCGGCCAGGGCGTGAAGTTCACCAGCCAGCTGGTGCCGCCGTACCTGAAGCGGACAAATCGAGGCCCAGCATCCGAAGGCGATGGCGTGCCTGGTGAAAGACAAGGGTGCGATGCTGGCGTTCTACAATTTCCCGGCAGTGCACTGGCAGCACATCCAGACGATGAATCCGATTGAAATTGAATCGGTGTTTGCCACAGTACGTCTGAGGACGACGAAGACCAAGAACTGCGGCAACCGAATGACGACATTGGCGATGACCTGGAAGCTGATGGAAACGGCACAGAACAAGTGGCGACGACTCCGGGGCTACAAACTACTGGCCGATGTGGTCGAGGGAGTGAAATTCAAGGATGGCGAACGAGTAGAGGATCATTCGCGGGGTACCGCCAAGGCGGCTGTACACCAGATTTGACAATAGCTTAGTTTTCACCAGTTCTGGATCGATTTCCGCACACCATCCTCGATATTCATAGCAAGCTGGCTAGATAGTGGGAAAACTCGGGTGTTCGCAGGTAGCCGTATGATTTATGTGGATTGCCGGGATAGTCGTTGAGCACCAGATCATCCTTCACTTTTATACCCCGGCTGTTGGGCTTATAGTCGTTATAGAGGTAACTGTCCCAACAGACAACATCACCCTTGGCGGAGAAATTACACCAGCTCTGTGTAACGATGGTCGGGGTGCGTAAGCCGCCGTATTCATCCTGCAAATGGGCCTTGATGGGCCACAGGCCCAGCGGGGAGCCCAGGGTGATGAAATGGGCCACTTCCACCTGTTGGCCAAGTTTCTTGCCCAGTTTGCGCATAACATCATAGGCAACCAGCGTGCCCATGGAGTGGCTGATGAGTATGATTTCGTCCTGCCGATGCTCGAGGATCAGCTCTTCCACCCTCTGATTGATATCATCATGCAAGCTGCCGGATTTCGCATCCAGGTATGCAGCCAGATCCTCCATGAAAACACGCAGGATTTCCTGCAGCATGTCGCTGAATAGATAGTTGGTATAGCGTTCCAGGATCGCCATTTTACCAACGGTATATTCTTTCATTATCTCAAGAAACTTGTCTTTCCAATTTTCATCATAGATGTTCAGGGCGCCACGCTTCGCTTTGCGGTAGGGCTCTTGGTCTTCGTTGGGAGGCATCGGTTCTTCGTATTTGATATCGGCATAATAAGCCATTTTCACCGGAACTCGTCCTATGCGCTCAGGCCGGGTTCCGTTTTTTTCCATGCCTTCCTGGATGGCACTCCGCCAGCCTTTCAGAAGGACATCTTTTGGGGGTTTGTTGCTACGCCCGTGAACACAGATAATTACTTTTGCCATGAGATTCCTCCTTCGTGTTCTGTATTTTATGGTTTGGTTGTCTTTTTTATGAAATCTAGATGGTTGCACGGCAGGAGTCATCCCCCAATGTGGGGATGGTCGCTCGTTACCGCCATGCCAGGCAATCACTCAGGATGGTGATGGCAATTGCAGGCGCAGGACTTTGCGCAATAGCTGCATACGGTCGGTGGCGTTGGTTTTCTGCAGGATTTTCTTGATCTGGGTACGTACGGTTTCGGTGCTCACGTCACGAATGCGGGCGATGTCAGGAGCGCTGCTGCCTTCGCACAGCAGTTGGCAGACTTCGGTTTCGGCCGGGGAGAGGCCCGCGTAGCGGGCCAGGCAAGCCACGGAGACGGGAGGCAGATTTTGCGGATCGATAACGGTGAGCAGAATCCCGCGCAGGCCGATCTGCAATTCTCCATGGGGATCGCGCAAGGGACTGATGCTGGCCAGGCAGGCATCCCGGCCTTGTTCTGCAGAAAGGCTGAGTGTAATTTCCGCCTGGCTTCCCTCGCCCGATGCAGTGCGAGTGGCTCCCCGCATGGCCTGTTCCAGCTGCTTGTCTTCATAATGCGCTCTGAGGCGGCCAGCGGCATCGAGAAAGACCCCGCAGGGCGATTGTTGCAACAGGGCCTGGCCGGATTGATTGGCGTAGAGTAGCCGTCGCCTTTCATCGAGCACAAAGGTGGGCAGCAGTTGCCGGTCCAGGGCCTGAAGCATGGCCTGGTTGCCCAGGCGTAGCCGGTCAAACTGGTGGCTCAGCTCCAGTACCCGGGCAAAGTGTGGGCGGCAGTAGTTGGCAAAGTCCAGTTCCGCAGCACTTAAGGGTTTCCTGCGCCGGGCGGGATACTGGACGGAGAGAATCCGGAGGTTGCCAGGTGCGACACTCAGGGAAGCAGCCATGCGGTAGTAGAAACCCATGTTACGCCTGAGCCATTGTGTCGGTGGATGATTACGCAGTTGTTCCGGCGAACCATAGCCCAAGCATTGGTAATCGAGCAGAAAATTGGTACCCGAGGGTTGTGCGACTCGTTCATAGAGCAATGATTCCTGCTGCCAAATGTGTTGCAGGTATTCTTCCAGGGCTTGGCGCATGCCTGGATTGGCAAAGATTCTGGAGGCAGCCATGAAGTTGTTTTCGCCACATTCGTGATCCACCACTTGCAGTAGTGCAGCAGCAGCATTCAGGTGATGGGCGAAACGGTCGATGACCTCCGGCCACTTCTCGGGAGCAGCCACAAGATCATAGATTTCGGCGATGAATTGCAACGCCTCCTTCTGTGGCGGCATGGTTTTCCATCCCCTTTGCTTGGTGGTTTTCGGTTATTATTAGAAATTGATTCCTGCTGAAATCAGCAAAGCTGGCGTTGAAAATTATAGCAGCATCGGAGAGGCTATGCTGATTTCTGGTGTATGAGCCAACGGAAGAAGCGGTGTACCCTGTTGATTGATCTTGTCGGATCAACAACCAACAGGAAAAGTACACCGCTATGAACGAGAATAACGTTGTCGAGCTGAAAGCACCAGCCAAAGATGCCTTGGGTGAACTGCTGAAAAAAGGGCCAGACGGCTGCTGGCGCAGGCCATCGAGGCGGAAGTGAATGATCTGCTGGCTCAGTGTGCCGGGCAGGCCGTAGACGGGAAGCGGGCTGTGCTGCGCAATGGATACCTGCCGGAGCACACTATCCAGACGGGGCTGGGTGATGTGCCGGCCAAGGGAGTTATTGTCAAATCTGGTGTACCGCCAGCAAGATCAGCCCGGGAACCTACTGGCGGGCCAGGCGCCGATATCCAAGGAAAACCATCCCGGCAGCCAGCAATACCAGCAAGGGCAGCCCCATCACGGGTACGGCAGTGGCCGTGGTGTCGCGGCTTGCATCAAGATGAAAGTTATCAATACCTAGGCGGGTAGAGGGTACTGCGGCAGCGGGCATCAACAGCCTGACTTCCATGCTGTACACATCAGCCATGGTATCCCTGAAAGAAGCAGAACTGGATTCCTGCACCCATCCCGCGGCAATTGCCTGCGCATCCGTCCAGGCGGGATCAAAATTCACCTCGTAATGCCGCCAGTTTCCCTGGGTCATGGCCCCATCCAACTGATAGACCCAGCCATTGTGGCTGAAATCCCTGTACCGCATCCTGAGCCATACCTGGGAGGACTGACCGGACAGCAGATTGAGATCCACAGTAATCCGGTATGCGCCCGCAGCCGCCAGATCACCTGTATAGCGGCTCTCATGACTTATTGCGCCGATGGTACGGTAAGGATTGCCCGATGCGGCACTGGTGGACAGCAAATATCCTCCCGGGTTCCCACCCGTCGTCGATGCCGACACAACCGTGGCGGCTGTATTTCCTATCCATCCATGCAATTGCCCGTCATCCCAGTTGTCGGATGTATTGGTGGCGGCGGCCACAACCCCGGAAAAAGCCATTCCCGCAAGCAACAGCCCGGCCCCTAACTTCCTGTTTTTCATTGCTCTACCTCTCTACTTCTTCAACACGCAACAGCTACCCGGACCACCTGCCAATAAAACCTGCAGCCCCATTGCTGTTCCACGATTACCTACCTCTCATATATAAGTAGTAAATCAACATGTCGGGCACAACGGGAAATAACATCAGTAATTGATGAGCATCAACTATCCGCAACAATAAAAAACCCTCCCCATCGCCGGGGAGGGTTTCCAGAGAAGAAACGCCGACTCGTTCGGCGCCGACGTCAACCGCCAAACATGGGCATCTGCATGGTGGCTTTCGGCAGGACAAAACGCTTCTCGTCCACTTTTTCCTGCTTGATGGACACCACCTGGAAGTCATCACCTATCTTGAGCAGCCCCAGATCATTCCGATCCAGGTACTGGCCGATACTGTTGTTCAGCTTCTGTCCCATGGAACGGGCCATGCCGTCGGCAAACTTCATCCAGGCCCGGGAGTACTCCACAACCACAGGGTCCTTGCTCAACACCACCCGATCGGTGCGGGTCTGTCCCCGCTCCTTCCAGGTAAGCTCGTAAACTTCACCCACAAAGCCGGCAACCCTTTCCTTCTCTCCCGTGGGCCTGGCACGGATAAACTCCTGCTGCAGGGTGTCATCATTGTTCACTCCCCCCATGGCCGCCATCCGGGCTACATCCATGACCATGGTTTGCCCCTGAATATTCATCACCATCCATATCCTGCCATCACGGTACAGCATGAAAGCCTCTCCCCCCGTGTCCTGGGGCACACTCATGCGTACATGATCACCATCATCATATTCGATGTTCATGGTCGCCTGGTGCTGCCCGCTGCCACTTTGCAGAACGGCCACACCAGCCCCCTGGGACAGCGACGTCACCAGCAGCAACATATTCCCGATCACGGCTCTTGCCATCATATTCATTTATTGCTCTCCTCAGACATTGAAACGAAAATGGATCACATCCCCATCCTGCACGATGTAATCCTTGCCTTCCAGGCGCAGCTTGCCTGCCTCCCTGGCTCCCTGTTCACCACCGCAGCCAATGAAATCCTCATAGGAGACGACCTCGGCCCGAATGAAACCCCGCTCGAAATCCGTATGAATGACACCGGCCGCCTGGGGCGCCGTGGCCCCCACGGGCACGGTCCAGGCCCGCACTTCCTTCACTCCCGCCGTGAAATAGGTCTGCAACCCCAGCAGGGAATAACCCGCGCGAACCACCCGGTTCAGCCCCGGCTCATCCAGGCCCATCTCTTCCAGGAAATCCGCTTTTTCCTCATCGTCCAGTTCCACCAGTTCCATCTCGATGGCCGCGCACACGGGCACCACCTGGGCACCCTCGCCTGCCGCATGTTCTCTCACTGCATCCAGGTAGGGGTTATTCTCGAAGCCGTCCTCGCTCACGTTGGCGATGTAGAGCACTTTCTTGATAGTGAGCAGATGCAGGTCGTATAACGCGGCCCGATCATCTTCATCCAGGCCCATGGAGCGCACGGGCAAGCCCTGATCCAGGTGTTCACGCACCTTTTCCAGCCGGGCCTTGTGAGCCAGAATCTTCTTGTCGCCGGTCTTGGCCATGCGCGTGGCCTTGTCCAGCGCCTTCTCCACGGTCTCCAGATCCGCCAGGGCCAGTTCCGTGTTGATGACCTCGATGTCCGCCAGGGGGTCAACCTTGCCGGCCACGTGCACCACGTCGTCATTGTCGAAACAGCGCACCACCTGCACGATGGCATCGGTTTCACGAATATTGGCCAGAAACTTGTTGCCCAGTCCCTCTCCTTTTGAAGCACCCGCCACCAGGCCGGCAATGTCCACGAACTGCATGGTGGTGGGCACCACCCGCTCGGGCTTGACGATTTCGGCAATGCGATCCTGACGGGGGTCGGCCACCGGCACGATGCCGACATTTGGATCTATGGTGCAGAAAGGATAGTTCTCCGCCGCGATGGTGGCCTTGGTGAGAGCGTTGAAAAGGGTGGACTTGCCTACATTGGGCAGGCCCACGATACCGCATTTGAAACCCATGTAACCTGTGCTCCGGGTAATGTCCTGGCGGACGGGGATGAAATGATGATCAACTGCCTGGCTTGACTACCGGCTTGCCCTTGGCTATCCAGTCGGTAATGCCCTTCTGGACATTGTAAACCCGGGTATATCCCAGCTTCTGATCAAGAAAACGGCTTACCGTTCCCGTCCGGTTGCCGGTGCGGCAAATGAGGATGAAAGGGTCGTTCTTTCCAGCAATGGGAGCGAGCTTATCCAGCCAGGCGCGCACATTGTAGTTGCCACGCTTGTCAAAGAAGGTAATTAGGTGGCTGCCCTTCACGACTCCCGTCTGTTGCCACTCTTCGGGACGGCGGATGTCGATGATTGGCACGCCCTGGCCGAGGAGCTTTTCCAGCTCGGCGTTGTCGATGTTGGTTACCGCTGCGCCCACCGGCAGGGACAACAGCAACATGAGGAAAAACAGGGCCTTTTTCATGGATATTCTCCGTGCATACAAGCTTTCCGGGGATTCTATCAGAGTCGCAAACGTCTGACCCGGCATGATGCCGGGACAGCAAGAAAAAGGGCCCTTTTCAGGGCCCTCTCAACCCGACCAGTTCAGAGACCGAAGGTTTTCACCAGGAACACGGCCATCTGGTCTCGACTGACCTCCGCATCGGGGCAGTAGTTGCTGGCATCGCAACCACCGGTAACACCTTCGACTGCGAGCTGTTCGATCCAGTCGGCGGCCCAGTGATCCGGCGGAACATCGTCGAACATGGCGCCGGTCGCTGCAGGCGGGGTATAGACCGAACCATACTTGGAACGAAGCAGGAACACCGCCATCTGGTCACGGGTCACAATGCTGTCCGGGCAATAGTTGCCGCCGCCGCAGCCACCGGTGATGCCGTCACTGGCAAGCTGCTCGATCCAGGCTGCCGCCCAGTGGGTATCCGGCACGTCGGCAAACATGGTTCCCGTTGCAGGTGGCGGCACGAAATCACTACCCTGGATGCCACGCTCCAGGAACACGGCCATCTGGGCCCGCGAAACCGGGTCGTCCGGGCAGTAGTTGCTGCCGCCACAACCGCCGGTGATGCCACTCATGGCGAGGGTCTGGACAAAGTCATAAGCCCAGTGCACCGGAGGCACATCCACGAACAGCTGATCCACCACACAGGTCACGGATACATCGTTCACATCCGCACCTGCCACCACTCCACTTCCATTGGCTACAGAACAGTGGTGTTTGGGATGATCCGGCTGGGTCATGACTTCAACGAAATAACTGCCACCATCCGCAACGGCCGTCGGAAAAACAAAGCCGCCGTTGTCCATGATGGCCAGGTTGTCACCGCCGTTGTTGGTGAGCACCAGGTCGTAACCGCTGAACAACCCACTGACGCTGCCGCCAATGGTGTAACCAACCGTCGTGCATACCACGGACACGTTGGTGACATCGGCTCCGGACAGGATTCCCGATCCGTTGCTTACCGCACATACCTGATTTGGCGAGGTCGGCTGGGCAAGTACGGAAACCGCGTAGCTGCTGCCATCCACCAGAGCCGTGCCGAAGGTGAAACTTCCGTTGGCGGACAGGCTGAGATCATCACCACCGTTGTTCTGCAATACCACGGTATTCCCGGGCGCCAGGCCGGACAGGCTGCCGCCCACGGTATAGTACGGCGTGGTTACGGTTATCTGCACCCCGGAAGAACACTGGTTGCCGGTATTGGATTCATTGGCCACAACATCCACGCAGGCGCCTATCCACCAGGTACCGTCACTGGCCGGGGCGACGACCACGGCATTCTCCGCTGATGTAGCTCCCGCAGACAGCGCCGCAACGTAGTCGGTACCGATCTCGGTATCATAGGTGCTGATGATGGAGTTCGTGGACCGATAGTAACGCAAGGTGGTGGAAGCCGATCCTCCCGTACCCTGGTTCTTTACTGTCGCAGAAACGCTGAAGGACTGCCCGGGATCGAGGTTGGTATTGTCTACCACTGGATTGATCACCACCAGGTCGGGACTGGTCACGGTGATCTTGACACCGGAAGAACACTGGTTGCCGGTATTGGACTCACCAGTCACGGGAACCACACAGGCACCTATCCACCAACTTCCATCGGAGGCTGGCGCCGTCAGGCCGATACTTTCAGCGGAAGTCCCCCCTGCGGACAGGGCAGAAACATAATCAGATCCGATTTCGGTATCAGCGGTACTGATGATGGAATTGGTGGAGCGGTAGTACTTCAGGGTCGTTGATGAGGAAGAACCACTGCCCTGGTTTCTTACCGTCGCATAAAAGTTGAAGCTCTGCCCGGGTGTCAGGGTCGAATCGCTCACGCTGGGACTCTGCACTACCAGATCGGGCGCTGTGATGGTCAGTTGGCGGTCCAGCCAGCTGCTGTCATTTTCCCACAGGGCGTCCCCACTGACATCAGCATAGGCCGCCAGGTAGTAGTTACCCGTAGGTACCGTCGCTGGAATGCTCAATGTCCTGGATGTGTTGAAATAGGAATTGGGGGCCAAGGACGCATGCGTGGTATTCCCGATGTATATGGCACCATTCCAGCTGCCGATGGAGGGAACCAGGTACCACTTTATCAGCGGCTGGCTGATGGTGGCAGTACCGGAGTTCTCCACGATGAAACTGCTGACCGTTACATTGCTGCCCCGGACCACCGAAGTCGAACTGACATTGGAATCCGCATAGGACTGATAGCCGTTCGAATAAAACAGCGCCACACCAAGATCCGTGCGTGATACGACATTGGACGGGAAGGCCGCCTTTATCGCTGCCGCGTCATCGACATAGAGTTCCGTGTAGGCCCTGAACTTGTGGGGCGCATAGTTCATGACGGAAAGCGCATTGAACTGGTGATCCAGCCCCCAGGCATGTCCGATCTCGTGCAGCAGGGTTCGATCAGCGTTGAACAGGCTGCTGTTGTAATAGGTGGCAAAATCATCGGTCGTCCAGCTGAATGCCGGATTCATGGCCACATCTGCTTCTATACTGAAGCCGGTGCCGTCCCAGCGCTTCCAGCAAACGGCAAGGGTCGAGCTGCCCCAGCCCTGCCCGAACTGGGAAATCATGGTTGCGTTGTCCACGAAACCGGCAATATCGTAACGATCATTCTGCCAGGCCCAGGTACCGGTTGATGTCATCACGCGATAGATGTCGGCATACTTGTTCCAGTAGGCCATCTGGTACTGATCATGGTCACCGATCAGGCCGCCGCTGGGCAGGGGGTTGAACACGATAGGCACGTTCTTGGCGCGATGGCTGTAGCTCCATTTCGGTTCCGGGCTCAAGAGCCGGTCCATATCTGACGGCCCCGGCAGCCACAGGTCGGACTCACCGCTTGGGTGCGCCTGCGCATTCCCGTCTGGAGACACTGGCAGGAACACGGCCGAAGGAACAAAACCCGCATCCCCGTCATCGTACCGTTTCCTGGGAAGGTCCCTGAGGACGTATTGCTCCCATTCCTTTCCGACGGTTCTCTGTGGAAGCGGCATGGCCTTGGCCTTCGGAATTTCCCTTCTTACCATTTCCACAAACTCGTCGAAGGAAATGGCTGCACCGTTCCTGTCGCTCAACTGTCTGCCCAAACCGTCCCGGACGGCCCGCGCACCATCGACCGACCAGTACGCCCCCTGGTTCATTCCCGTAACCGGGCTGAACAGGGGCCTGCTGATACTCTCCACCATCAACAGAACCCGGTCACCAACCGAAAACTCCGGCACATCGGATACGGACTGCCCTTCTTCCGGCAGTTGTCCACCGGCGAAGGTCAGCTCAATCTCTGCCTGTGAAGTACCGAACAATACGTCTTCGATATCGAACCGATAGTCGGTAACTATCATGTTGCCCTGGTCATTCCATCTGGATGCGCGAGCCTTCACCTGGCCCACGAAAATGTACTCGGAACGCTGGATCAACTCGGTCCGCTCCATGGGGATGGTTGCAGCCAGAACAGAACCGGCAATCAACCACAAGCAACTGATCAACAGCCAGAGGATCCATTTTGCCTGGCCGCGGCCCATTGCCTGGTACGGCCTTGCCGCTCCAACATCACACTCAACATAGGTATTTTCTTCATCTCCTGCTTTCATCTTGACCTCCTCAACTGCAGCAACAAGACAAGAAACCTTGCCTGTTGCCGCATATCTGACTTGAACCGGAAAACTGTCCACCCCGCAGGGGAAACCCCCTGAGATGGCCGCTTTTGTGATGCAGATCACAGTTTTGGTAATTTCAGTATAGTTCTGAAATCAGGAGATGAAAGTAGGTGGTTCAACAGAGCCGTGTAGGATTTTTCCGGACAGGGGGTGGTAATTTGCCCATCCTGGAAGAAAAAAGACCCGGCGACGAACCGCCGGGCCTTCTGGTCTGCATGGAGCCGGTGATAGGAGTTGAACCCACGACATCCTCATTACAAGTGAGGCGCTCTACCAACTGAGCTACACCGGCATGGGGTGAACATTTTACAGGCTGTCAGTTTCCAGCGGAACCCCGGGTACAGGGTTTTTTCTGCAAGGTCGCATCCTGGGGCAACCTGTCCTTTTCCAGCGCTTCC
Organism: uncultured Sedimenticola sp.; assembly: GCA_964636335.1. Taxonomy (GTDB): domain Bacteria; phylum Pseudomonadota; class Gammaproteobacteria; order Chromatiales; family Chromatiaceae; genus Thiolapillus. Next base: position 10,575 of record CAZWRE010000093.1, read on the forward strand.
AGGGCGGCTTGATCCACTCCGGAAAACATTACCCAGAAAAGGCGAGCCTCTTTCCGCTTCGGCACGATAACCGTCTCGAATCCCTTCTTGCGGATATTGGCGGCATGGCGCCTGGCGTATCTTTCTTCCGTGTACAAGCCCATGGAAATACCGTTGGCATGTTCCCCCTTCCTCATCAGCCACAGATCCTCGAAGCCGGCCTTCCGCAGCTTCTGCAACATGGCTTCCGCCGCTTTTGCGCTGGCAAAGGGAGGAATCATTACCCAGTAACCCGTATTAACCTCGCCCTTTCGGGTTTCAATGCCAACCTGCGCTTCCCGGGCCGCCGCCAACTTGCGGCGAAAACCCTCAGCCATGTTACGGCTGGGAAATGGCCCGAGTTCACCACAGTATTCCGTGGGAGGAAGCGAGGGGGGCGCCACTTTCGGCACGGAAACTTCCGTCGAGACGGGTTGTTCGGAAATGACGGGCACTTCCCGGTCGCCAACGACGGGGGAAATTTTTTCTTCCACTGGCGCCGCTGAAATATCCACGGGTTCCTGCCGAACAGCCGCTTCGGCCGGAGCTGATGTTTCCCCCTCCCCGGCTTCCTCTTGTTCCGCGGAAGCGACCTCCTCAAGCAGGCGAATATCGCCGAAGTCCGGCAACGCTTCCCGCGAACGCTCCTCCCGCCCCTCCTGGGCCGGCCCCAACTGAATCCACAGGAACAGGACGGCATTCAGGGAAAACAGCATTGCCAGCACCCAGCGCATTATTGTTTCAGCTCCCGCACGAATCTCATCATACCTTCCAGCACCAGGGCATCCCGGTGTTCATGTGCCAGTTTCAGGTAGGGCTTCACCAGGGCGCTGGCGCCCCCGGAAAGAATCACGCCGGGATCACAGACGCCTGCCGCCTGCATGCGCTCCACCGACAGTTCAACAAGTGATACTACCGACTTCCGAATCCCAAGATCAATACAGCTTGAGGTGCTGTTCCCCCATTCCAGCAATTCGGTCTCCCCGGTCTCCACGTCCATGGCTGTTCCCCGCAGCAGGGAATCCCGCATCATCTCCATGCCCGGAAGGATGAAGCCGCCGAGGTGGCGGCCATTGCCGTCAACCATGTCCAGGGTGGTTGCCGTTCCGCAGTCCACCACACACACTCCGCCGGGGCTATGATGATATCCGGCAATGATGGCCATCCACCTGTCCACACCCAGTTGTCCGGGTTCCCGGTAGCCGCAGGTCACGCCACAGGCAACAGGTTGCACGGCAAGCGGAAAGGGATCCAGCCCCCAGGTTTTCCGCGTCCATTCCGCCAGGGTATCCCGCACCCCAGGAGGCGCGACAGAGGCAAGCCAGATATGCTCGGGAACAGGTAGATGCTTCCACGCCCTGTCCAGGATCTCTCCCAGTGGCTGCCCCCCATGCCCAACGCCCTCCTGAACGCCCTGGCCGGCATACATCCACTTGATACGGGAGTTGCCGAGATCGATGAAAAGCTCCTTGCTCATTTGTTTTCCTGGCTCCTCAGGCTCACTTCACCGGCATACCAGCTACGCTCTTCTCCCGATGTCTCCAGGACCAGCCCGCCTCTTTCGTCCAGGCCGCGGTAAATGCCGGGGATCACCTGGCTGCCCAAATGGAGTTCCACCCTCTGTCCCAGGTGGATATCATACGCCTTCCACTCATCGAGAAAGTGCGACAGCCCCAGGTTCTGGAACTGCCTGCAGGTGACAATCAGCCCGGCAAGCAGATCGCCGCACAGAAGATTTCTGTCCACCGGGCAATCGAGGGCGCTGGCCATGTCCGTCCAGGGCTGGTCGATACCCGCGGCCACATCTTTTTCTAGCTGAAGGTTGATCCCCACGCCAATGATGGCCAGGGCCGGCCCTTCCATCTCGCCACTGGCTTCCACCAGTATGCCGCCAAGCTTTTTTCCTTCCAGATAGATGTCATTGGGCCATTTCAGTCCATGGCCCTTCAGGCCATGGGCTTCCAGCGCCCTGGCCACGCCGACGCCTGCCGCCAGGCTGAGGCCGGCCAGATCCGCCATGGCCAGATCAAAGCGCCATGCCAGGGACAAGTAGATATTGCTGCCGAAAGCGCATACCCACCGCCGACCCCGGCGACCCCGGCCGCCACGCTGGTACTCGGCCAGGCAGGCACGCCCCGAATTGACTTCCGGGGTCGCCTGGTCCCGCAACCAGTCATTGGTTGAAACGGTTTCCGGCAGAAGCTCCAGTTGCGCGAGAGCACCCTCGGGCAGACGAGCTGAAATGCGCCCATAATCCAGCAGCTGCAATGTCTGCTGCAAGCGGTACCCCTTGCCTCTCACCGATTGAATGTCAATGCCGGGCACCTCGTTCAGGGCCTGAACCTGTTTCCAGATCGCCGCCCGGGTAACACCGAATGCTTCCGCAAGCGCCTGGCCGGAATGAAATTCTCCATCGGCCAGGCGCCGAAGCAGGGGATACAGTTCCCGGAGTCTCACTTTCCAAGCCACTGATTGCGCCGGCGCAACTGAGTTTCCGTGCATTCCTTTTCAGGCAGCAGCCACAATTCACAGGTGTCCGCCGGGGGGGGACTCAGAGGCAGCATGAAATGCATCAGTTCATCCCGGCGGAAAGCCGTGACTTCCACGCTGCCGCCAGGCGCCTGACGATCCAGCAGTTTCTGCAACCCGGCTGCGGTGACCTGGATGCCGCCGATGGCAACCAGCCGATCTCCCGCGGACAAGCCGCATGCCTGGGCGGGTCCTTCATCATAGACCTGGGTCAGCTCGACGAAGTCACCCTGCTGGCGATACCGGGCTCCCAGCACATGCCGGGGGGCGTCATCATCCGCGGACCGCCCGGAACTTCCCCAGTCCTCCAGCCCCTGGGCGGAACGCAGGCGATAACCAATACCCAGGGACTCGAACCAGGAATCCAGGGGCAGATCTTCAGTGCCATGCACCACGTGATCGAAAAAACCCTTCAGGCTCCTGCCGGCCAGATCCGCCGCCAGGGTTTCCAGGTCGCTTTCTTCCACCCCGATATCGGTTTTTCCGTATTCCCGCCACAGGCGCCGCATGAAATCATCCAGGCAGACCCTGTCACCGGTCGCTTCCCTGAGGGTGACATCCAGCCCCAGGGCGGCGAGGGCACCCTTGCTGTAATAGCTCACAATGGCATTTGGCGCGTTCTCATCCTGTTTGTAAAAACGCGTCCATGTATCAAAACTGGACTCCGCCACGGACTGGCGCAACCGCCCGCGGCCTCTCATGACACGGGTCACCGTGGTCGCCAGCAGCTCCAGGTAGCTTTCGACATCAATGCAGCCGCTGCGAACCAGGGCCAGGTCATCGTAGTAGCTGGTGATGCCTTCGAAGGCCCACAGTAGCTGTGTGTGCACTTCCTCGCTGAGATCGGCATCCTTGAGAATCCTGGGCCGGATGCGCTTCACGTTCCACAGGTGGAAATATTCGTGGCTGCACAGCCCGAGAAAATTACGATAATCCTTGGTCGCTTTCCCCATCTCCGGGAAAGGAAGATCATCACGCTTGCACATCAGGGCCGTTGAATCCAGGTGCTCCAGCCCACCGTAGCCATCCCCCGTCACCATGGTCAGGAACAGATAGCGGTCAACGGGCAACTCCCCGAAGAAGTCGGCATGATGAGTGCATATTGACGACAGATCCCTGCGCAATCTATCCTCATCCAGATTCAGCAAGCGCCCGGTGAGTACCATGCGGTGGGGCACCCCCGCCCCCTTGAAATCGATTTCGCGGAACGTGCCCATTTCCACGGGGTAATCCACCAGGCACTCGTAGTCCGGAGCCTCGTAAACGCCAAACCCATGATCATCTATCGAGCGAGGAACCATGCTGGTAGCCAGCTTCCAGCCGGACACCTCTTCAAGCGGTGGCGGTTCCATGACCACCACCACCGGGACATCTTCCTGCCCCACGACACGCAGGAAAACACTGGTTCCATTGAAGAAACCATGGGTACTGTCCAGGTGAGCGCCCCGCACGGAAAGATCCCAGGCATATATCTCACAGGTCACGGCCAGCGTTCCTTCCACGGGATCCGCCTGCCAGCTGTGCTTGTCCAGCTTGGTCAGCTTCACTGGCTGGCCTTCACAACTGGCACCTATGGACACGATATTGCGCGCAAAGTCGCGGATCATGTAGCTGCCGGGAATCCATGCCGGTAACACGAGTATCTGGCCACCGGGATCGGGATTCTTGACGATCAGGGTTACCCGATACAGATGGGCCCGGGGATTGAAAGGAACAATACGGTACTCGATGAGGTCGGCCATGATCTTGTCGGGATAACTAGCAAGGAGCAATTCTACTACAGGCCGCGGAATGTCACAGGAAACAGCAAAGAAAAAGCCCCGGCTGCGAAGAAGCAACCGGGGCTTTTGGAATAAATGCCTGGCAGTGACCTACTTTCACATGGGGAAGCCCCACACTATCATTGGCGATGTACTGTTTCACTTCTGAGTTCGGGATGGGATCAGGTGGTTCCAGTACTCTATTGCCGCCAGGCAAACTGGTTGAAAAGACGGACGCATCCGGCTTCTCGAAAATGGTTTGATCTAGCTTATAGTCGCTTCAAGCGATATACAGTGTCATATCAGTCAAACAACCAAAATTCTTGGGTGTTATATGGTCAAGCCTCACGGGCAATTAGTACTGGTTAGCTTCACGCATTACTGCGCTTCCACACCCAGCCTATCAACCTGGTAGTCTTCCAGGGCCCTTCAGGGATCTCGAGGATCCAGTGAGACCTAATCTTGGGAGGGGCTTCCCGCTTAGATGCTTTCAGCGGTTATCCTGTCCGTTCATAGCTACCCGGCAATGCCACTGGCGTGACAACCGGAACACCAGAGGAACGTCCACTCCGGTCCTCTCGTACTAGGAGCAGCTTCCCTCAAGTCTCAAACGCCCACGGCAGATAGGGACCGAACTGTCTCACGACGTTCTAAACCCAGCTCGCGTACCACTTTAAATGGCGAACAGCCATACCCTTGGGACCGACTTCAGCCCCAGGATGT
>CAZWRE010000094.1:0-39916 GCA_964636335.1 uncultured Sedimenticola sp.
TGTCGAGATGGTGATGCCTGGCGACAACGTGAAGATGACCGTGAAGCTGATTGCGCCCATCGCCATGGAAGAAGGCCTGCGCTTCGCCATTCGTGAAGGTGGCCGTACCGTCGGCGCCGGTGTTGTTTCCAAGATCATCGAGTAATCGTTATGGCTAACCAGCGTATCAGAATCAAACTCAAGTCCTTCGATCACCGGCTGATAGATCAGTCCACCAAGGAGATCGTGGACACCGCGAAGCGCACCGGTGCCCGGGTAAAGGGACCCATTCCGCTTCCCACGCGCAAAGAGCGCTACACGGTACTGATTTCCCCGCACGTCAACAAGGACGCGCGTGACCAGTACGAGATTCGCACCCACAAGCGGCTCATGGACATCGTCGATCCTACCGACAAGACGGTCGATGCCCTGATGAAGCTGGATCTGGCCGCTGGGGTTGATGTTCAGATCAAGCTGAACTGAGGTTTTTAATCATGGCATTAGGATTAGTTGGACGCAAAGCAGGCATGACCCGGGTCTTCAACGAAGACGGTGTCTCCGTGCCTGTCACTGTGGTTCAGGTCGAGCCCAACCGCGTAACCCAGGTGCGCACGCCCGAAACCGATGGTTATCAGGCTGTGCAGGTCACCGTGGGCAAGCGCAAGGCCAGCCGCGTGAACAAGCCCATGGCGGGTCATTTCGCCAAGGCGGGTGTGGAAGCCGGCCGTGGCCTGTGGGAATTCCGCCTGGAAGATCACGATGGTGACATTCCCGAGGTGGGCAGCGAAATCAAGGTGGATCTGTTCGAAACCGGGCAGAAGGTGGATGTCAGCGGCATCTCCAAGGGCAAGGGTTTCCAGGGCGGCGTGAAACGCCACAATTTCCGCATGCAGGATGCCACCCATGGCAACTCCATCTCTCACCGCGCGCCCGGCTCCATCGGTCAGTGTCAAACCCCGGGCCGCGTGTTCAAGGGCAAGAAGATGGCGGGTCACATGGGTAGCGAGAAGGTTACCGTGCAGACTCTGGAGATCGTCCGTGTGGACGCCGATCGTGGTCTGCTGCTGATCAAGGGCGCCGTACCTGGTGCGCCTGGTGGCGATGTCATCGTCACTCCGGCGATCAAACTGAAGAACAAGGGTTAAGTCATGGACTTGAATGTAACAGGCGGGGCTTCCCTGCAAGTATCAGACGCCGTGTTCGGCGCCGACTTCAAAGAAGCGCTGGTGCACCAGGTGGTCACGGCCTACATGGCTGCTGCCCGTTCCGGCACCAAGGCGCAGAAAAACCGCTCCGCCGTGAGTGGTGGCGGCATCAAGCCGTTCCGTCAGAAAGGCACCGGTCGTGCCCGCCAGGGCACCATCCGCAGCCCCATCATGCGCAAGGGTGGTGTCACCTTCGCCGCGCAGCCTCGCAGCTACGCCCAGAAGGTGAACAAGAAGATGTATCGCGGCGCGCTGCGTTCCATCCTTTCCGAGCTGCTGCGCCAGGAGCGCCTGGTGGTGGTGGACAGCTTCGGCGTGGACGCCCCCAAAACCAAGCAACTGGTAGGCAAGCTGAAGGACCTGGGTCTGGATGACGTGCTGATTATCGTTGAGCAGCTGGACGAGAACCTGCTGCTGGCGGCGCGTAACCTCTACCACGTGGACGTGCGTGATACCGATCAGCTGGATCCCGTTTCCCTGGTGGGTTACGAGAAGGTGCTGGTTACCGCCGAAGCCCTGAAGAAGATCGAGGAGAAGCTGTCATGAGCAACGAACGTCTGATGAAAGTTCTTCTGGGCCCCCTGATGTCCGAGAAAAGCGCCAATGCCGCGGACAACGCGCGCCAGTTCACCTTCAAGGTGACCACGGATGCCACCAAGCCCGAGATCGCAGCCGCCGTCGAGCTGCTGTTCGATGTGACCGTGGACAAGGTGCAGACCATTCGGGTCAAGGGCAAGAGCAAGCGTTTCGGCCAGATCCAGGGCAAGCGCAAGGACTGGAAAAAGGCCATCGTGCGCCTGGCGGAAGGTCAGGACATCGATTTTGGAGCTGGTGCCTGAGCACCGGCACTGACAAGACAAGCAAAGCGGAAGCAGAAAGATGCCAATCGTTAAAGCCAAACCGACATCCCCGGGGCGCCGGTTCGTCGTCCAGGTAAAGACTCCTGGACTGCACAAGGGTGCGCCTTACGAGCCACTGGTCGCCAAGAAATCCAAGACCGGTGGTCGTAACAACCAGGGTCGCATCACCACCCGCCATCGTGGCGGTGGCCACAAGCAGCGCTATCGTATCATCGATTTCAAGCGCGACAAGGATGGTGTGCCAGGCGTTGTCGAGCGGCTGGAATATGATCCCAACCGCAGTGCGCACATTTGCCTGGTGAAGTACGCTGATGGCGAGCGCCGCTACATCATCGCTCCCAAGGGCGTGAAGGCCGGCGATTCCATCCAGTCCGGTCTGGAAGCGCCCATCGAGCCTGGCAACTGCCTGCCGCTGCGCAACATTCCCGTGGGTAGCACCATCCACTGCATAGAGATGAAGATTGGCAAGGGCGCGCAGATCGCCCGCAGCGCCGGCACATCCGCGCAGCTCGTGGCCCGCGAAGGCGACTACGCCACCCTGCGGCTGCGCTCCGGCGAGATGCGCAAGATTCACGCCGATTGCCGCGCCACCATCGGTGAGGTGGGCAATTCGGAGCACAGCCTGCGCAAGCTGGGCAAGGCCGGCGCCACCCGCTGGCGCGGTATTCGTCCCACGGTTCGCGGTGTGGTCATGAACCCCGTGGATCACCCCCATGGTGGTGGTGAAGGCCGCACTTCCGGTGGTCGTCATCCCGTCAGCCCCTGGGGTGTGCCCACCAAGGGCCACAAGACCCGCAGTAACAAGCGTACCGACAAGTTCATCGTACGCGATCGTCGCCGCAAGTAATCAGGTGAGGTAAGAGAAAAATGCCACGTTCAATACGAAAAGGTCCTTTCGTCGATCATCATCTGATGAAGAAGGTGGAAGAAGCCGTAGCGAGCAACAACCGTCGTCCCATCAAGACCTGGTCCCGTCGCTCCATGATTCTTCCTGAAATGGTTGGCCTGACCATCGCGGTACACAATGGCCGTCAGCATGTTCCCGTGCTCGTTTCCGAGAACATGGTGGGACACAAGCTGGGCGAATTCGCGCTGACCCGTACCTATCGCGGTCACGCGGCCGACAAGAAATCCAAGCGTTAAGGAGAGCACACAATGCAAGCAACAGCAAAATTGCGTTATGCACGCCTCTCTGCGCAGAAAGGGCGTCTGGTTGCTGACCAGATCCGGGGCCTGCCAGTAGAACGTGCGCTGGAGACCCTGCAGTTCAGCAAGAAGAAGGGCGCTGCGATTATCAAGAAGATTCTGGATTCTGCCATTGCAAACGCAGAAAACAACGAAGGTGCCGACGTGGATGAGCTGCGGGTCACGACCATCATGGTCGATGAGGGCCCCACGATGAAGCGCATCCGGGCAAGAGCAAAGGGCCGTGCGACCAAGATTCTGAAGCGCACCAGCCACATCACCGTCACCGTTGGCGACGAGTAAGAAGGCAAAGATATGGGTCAAAAAGTAAATCCGATTGGAATCCGCCTGGGTATCGTCAAGCAGCATACCTCCAAGTGGTACGCCGACAGCAGCAGCTATGCTGACCTGCTCAACCAGGACCTGGAAGTTCGCGACTTCCTGAAGAAGAAGCTGGCGCATGCGTCCGTTTCCCGCATTCAGATCGATCGCGCCGCCAACAATGCACACATCACCGTGCACACGGCTCGTCCCGGTCTGGTGATCGGCAAGAAAGGCGAGGACATCGATGCCCTGCGCCGCGAGGTTTCCCGCAAGATGGGCGGTCCCGTGCACATCAGCATCGAGGAAATCCGCAAGCCCGAGCTGGACGCTCAACTGGTGGCGGAGAGCATCGCCCAGCAGCTCGAACGCCGCATCATGTTCCGACGCGCCATGAAGCGTGCCGTGCAGAACTCCATGCGCCTGGGTGCCGAAGGCGTGAAGGTGAACATTTCCGGGCGCCTGAACGGCGCGGAGATTGCGCGGGCCGAGTGGTACCGCGAAGGCCGGGTGCCCCTGCATACCCTGCGCGCGGACATCGATTACGGTACCGCTGAAGCCGAGACCACCTACGGCATCATCGGTATCAAGGTATGGATCTTCAAGGGTGAAGTCTTCGGCGACGAGGCCCTGGTCGAATCCAAGCCCGGCAAGAAAGGCAAGAAATCCGGCGGGAGAAGCTAATCATGTTGCAGCCAAAGCGTACCAAGTTTCGTAAACAGCACACCGGCCGTAACCGTGGCCTGGCCCATCGCGGCAGCAACGTGAGCTTCGGCGAGTTCGGTCTCAAGGCCACCGGCCGCGGCCGCATCACTGCCCGCCAGATCGAGGCAGCCCGCCGGACCATCACCCGCCGCGTGAAGCGGGGCGGCAAGCTGTACATCCGGGTATTCCCGGACAAGCCCATTACCAAAAAGCCCCTGGAAGTTCGTATGGGTAAAGGCAAGGGTAACGTTGAGTACTGGGTAGCCCAGATCCAGCCGGGTCGCATGCTCTATGAGATCGAGGGCGTATCCGAGGAGCTGGCACGTGAAGCCTTCAAGCTTGCTTCCGCCAAGCTGCCTGTATCCACAACATTTGTAAAGCGGACGATAATGTGATGAAAGCGAGTGAACTGCGGGAAAAGTCCCTGGACGAGCTGAAGAAAGAACTGATGGAAAAGCTCAAGGAGCAATTCAATCTGCGCATGCAGAATGGCACCGGCCAGTTGGCGCGTCACCATGTTATCAAAGAGGTGCGCCGTGACATCGCGCGCATCAAGACAGTAATGAACGAAATGCGGAAGGCAGGTTAACCATGAGCGAGCAAGGCCAGACAAACCGGACCCTGCAGGGCAAGGTGATCAGCGACAAGATGGACAAGTCCATCACCGTGCAGATTGAGCGTCGCGTGAAACATCCCATCTACGGCAAATTCATTCGCCGCTCCACCAAGGTGCACGCGCATGACGAAAACAACGAGTGCCGCATGGGTGACGTGGTGGTGGTGGAACAGTGCCGCCCCCTGTCCAAGACCAAGAAATGGCGTTTCGTCAAGCTGGTTGAACGCGCAAACTGATTTTTCGATAAAGAAAGACTGACAACATAAGGGTAGTGTCATGATCCAGATGCAAACCATGCTGAACGTTGCCGACAACAGCGGCGCCAAACGTGTTCAGTGCATCAAAGTGCTGGGCGGTTCACATCGCCGTTACGCCGGAGTGGGCGATATCATCAAGGTATCCGTGAAGGATTCCATTCCCCGCGGCAAGGTGAAAAAGGGCGATGTATACAACGCGGTGGTGGTTCGCACCAAGAAAGGCGTGCGCAGGCCCGACGGCTCCGTGATCCGTTTCGACGGCAACGCGGCCGTGCTGCTGAACAGCCAACTGCAACCCATCGGCACCCGTATCTTCGGCCCGGTGACCCGTGAACTTCGCGGTGAGCGTTTCATGAAGATCATTTCATTGGCTCCCGAGGTGCTTTGAGGAATCGTCATGGCAAACAAGATTCGTAAAGGGGACGATGTCATCGTCCTGGCTGGAAAGGACAAGGGCAAGCGCGGTACCGTGCTCAAGCTGGTAGGCGAGGACCGGGTACTGGTGGAGAACATCAACCTGGCCAAGAAGCACGCCAAGCCCAATCCCATGAAGGGTGAGCCTGGTGGCATCGTGGAAAAGGAAATGCCCCTGCATATTTCAAATGTCGCCCTGTTCAATCCCGTGAGCAACAAGGCTGATCGCGTGGGTTTCAAGACCCTGGAAGACGGTCGCAAGGTGCGTGTATTCAAATCCAACGGCGAAGTCGTGGACGTCTGAGGCAAGTAATCCAATGGCTAGGTTACAGGATCATTACAAAGAGAGCGTCATTCCCGCGTTGATCGAGAAATTCGGTTACAAGAGCGTGATGGAAGTACCTCGTATCGAGAAAATCACTCTGAACATGGGTGTCGGCGAAGCGACGGGAGACAAGAAGATTCTCCAGAACGCAGTGAGCGACATGACCAAGATTGCCGGACAGAAGCCTGTGGTGACACTGGCGCGCAAGTCCGTGGCGGGCTTCAAGATTCGTGAAGGCTGGCCCATCGGTTGCAAGGTCACGCTGCGCGCGGAGCGCATGTATGAGTTCCTTGATCGTCTGGTGAACATCGCCATACCCCGTATTCGTGACTTCCGGGGCCTCAACCCCAAGTCTTTCGACGGTCGTGGCAACTACAGCATGGGCGTGAAGGAGCAGATCATTTTTCCCGAAGTGGATTATGACAAGATCGACGCCCTGCGCGGCATGGACATCACCATCACCACCTCCGCCGGCAGTGATGAGGAAGGCAAGGCCCTGCTCGAGGGCTTTAACTTCCCCTTCAAGTAACAGTAGAGAGAGCCCAGGAAACCATGGCAAAGAAAAGCATGATCGCCCGCGAGAACAAGCGGGCCAGGCTGGCGGCAAAATACGCTGCCAAGCGCGCCGAGCTGAAGGCAATCATCAAGAATCCGGAGAGCTCTCCGGAGCAGATCGATGAAGCCGTGCTCAAGCTGCAGAAGCTGCCCCGTGATTCCAGTCCGGTGCGCAAGCAGCGCCGCTGCCGCATCACCGGTCGTCCTCACGCGGTATACCGCAAGTTCGGCCTGTGCCGCAACAAGCTGCGTGAAGCCGCCATGCGCGGTGACGTGCCCGGTCTGAAGAAGGCCAGCTGGTAAACAGCGGAATCCAGGTGTTTTCCGGCCGCCCGCTACGGGATGGTCGGGGTGGAAGGGTCCGGGGTTGAAAAAGTCCTGGATTTTTTCGAGTAAATTGGTTAAAGTTTCCGGCTCCCTCACTCAGGGGGCTGTATTCGTCAATGGGTATCGGACTTCGCTCCAGAAGTTGCCTGACCCGAGGAGCCTATAAACTATGAGTATGTCAGATCCGATTGCGGATATGCTTACGCGCATCCGTAATGGCCAGGCTGCTGGCAAGGTCAGCGTAACGCTGCCTGCATCCAAGAAAAAGCTGGCTATCGCCAATGTTCTGAAGGACGAAGGCTATATCGCGGATGTGAGCACGTCCGATGTTGACGGCAAGCCCGTCATGGAAATCACCCTCAAGTATTTCCAGGGCCAGCCGGTTATCGAAATGGTCAAGCGCGTCAGCCGTCCCGGCCTGCGTATCTACAAGGGACGCGACGAGCTTCCCAAGGTGCGTGGTGGACTGGGCATTGCCATCGTATCCACTTCCCGTGGGCTGATGACCGACCGCGAGGCCCGCAAGCAGGGTCATGGCGGCGAAGTCATCGCCTTCGTGGCCTGATCATCGAGGAGGCTTTCAAATGTCACGTATAGCAAAAGCTCCCGTGCCGGTGGTGTCCGGTGTCGAAATCAAGCTCGATGGTCAGAAGGTCACGGTGAAGGGCTCCAAGACCAGCACCGATTTCGAGGTGCATCCCCTGGTGGAAGTAAAGCTGGAAGACGGCGAGCTTCGCTTTGCCCCCCGGGATCCGGAAAGCAAGTCCGGCTGGGCCATGGCAGGCACCATGCGTGCCCTGGTGAACAATATGGTGATCGGCGCTTCCCAGGGCTTCCAGAAGAAATTGCAACTCATTGGCGTGGGTTACCGCGCACAGGTGAAAGGCAAGGTGCTGGACCTCAGCCTGGGCTTTTCTCACCCGGTCGAATATCCCATTCCCGAAGGCATCACCATCGAGACGCCTTCCCAGACCGAGATCGTGGTGTCCGGCACAGACAAGCAGAAGGTGGGCCAGGTAGCCGCCGAGATTCGCCGCTACCGTCCGCCGGAGCCCTACAAGGGCAAAGGTGTCCGCTATGCGGATGAGCATGTAATCCGCAAAGAAGCGAAGAAGAAATAAGAGGTTATGACGATGGACAAGAAAGCAAGTCGCATACGTCGGGCCCGCCGGTCCAGAGCCAAGATTCGGGAGCTGGCCATACACCGCCTCACGGTGCATCGCACCCCCCGGCACATCTATGCCCAGGTCATCGCCCCGGATGGCGCCACCGTGGTCTGTTCCGCGTCCACCCTGGACAAGGAAGTGCGCTCCGGTGTGGAAGGCTCTACCGGTAACACGAATGCAGCTGCCGTGGTCGGCAAGGCGGTGGCCGAGCGCGCCAAGGCGGCAGGCATCGAGAAGGTCGCCTTCGATCGCTCCGGTTTTCAATATCATGGCCGCGTAAAAGCGCTGGCGGAAGCAGCCCGCGAAGCCGGGCTCCAGTTCTGAGGATTGGAAAATGGCAAATTTTGAACAAAACGCCGGTGGCGACGATCTGATTGAAAAGCTGGTGGCTGTCAATCGCGTGGCCAAGGTGGTGAAGGGCGGCCGTCAATTCGGTTTCTCCGCGCTGGTTGTGGTCGGCGACGGTGACGGCAAGGTCGGTTTCGGCATGGGCAAGGCGAAGGAAGTTCCCATCGCCATCCAGAAAGCCATGGAGACCGCGCGTCGCAACATGAAGACCGTCAAGCTGGCGGACGGAACCCTGCAGTACCCGGTAATCGGCAAGCATGGCGCGGCCAAGGTCTACATGCAGCCGGCCTCCGACGGTACCGGCATCATTGCCGGTGGCGCCATGCGTGCCATCTGTGAGGCGGCGGGCGTGCACAATGTACTGGCCAAGTGTATCGGTACCAACAACCCGATCAATGTGGTGCGCGCCACCATGAACGGACTGGTCAACATGGTCAGTCCTGAAGATGTCGCGGCCAAGCGCGGCAAAACCGTGGAAGAAATCCTGGGGTAAGACAGTGGCTGACGCAAAGAAGATGAAAGTAAAGCTGGTACGCAGCATGAATGGCCGTCTGAAAAGCCATCAGGCCTGCGTTCGCGGACTGGGTCTGCGTCGCATGCATCAGGTGGTCGAGGTGGAGGACACGCCTTCCACTCGCGGCATGTTGAACAAGGTATCCTATATGGTACAGCTCGTGGAGGACGCATAAGATGCGCCTGAATACACTCAAGCCCGCGGACGGCAGCAAGTCTGACCGCAAGCGCGTCGGCCGTGGCATTGGCAGCGGTCTGGGCAAGACCTGTGGCCGTGGCCACAAGGGCCAGAAATCCCGTTCCGGCGGTTTCCACAAGGTCGGCTTCGAAGGCGGTCAGATGCCCTTGCAGCGCCGCCTGCCCAAGGTAGGCTTCCGTTCGCGCAAGGCCAGGTACACCGCTGAGGTTCGCCTGGATGAACTGGCCAAGGTGGCCGGTGACGTGGTGGATATGAATGCCCTGTGGGATGCGGATATCCTGCCCCGTACCATGAAGCGCGCCAAGGTCATCCTGTCCGGTGAAATCAATCGCGCCGTCACCGTAAAGGGGCTGCGCGCGACCAAGGGTGCCCGTGCCGCCATCGAGGCAGCCGGCGGCAAGGTAGAGGACTGAACGACCCATGGCGCTGAATCCTGCAGCTGGTAGTGGTATACAGCTGGGGCAGCTCACCGAGTTGCGCCAGCGTTTCCTGTTCCTCCTTGGAGCATTGATCGTATATCGCATCGGTACCTATATCCCGGTGCCTGGTGTGAATCCGGCTGCGCTGGCGGCGCTGTTCGACCAGCAGCAGGGCAGTATCCTGGGCATGTTCAACATGTTCTCCGGTGGCGCCCTCAAACGCGCATCCATTCTCGCTCTGGGTATCATGCCCTACATCTCTGCCTCCATCATCGTGCAGTTGATGACCTCCGTGGTGCCCAAGCTGGAACAGCTGAAGAAGGAAGGCGAGGCTGGAAGGCGCAAGATTACCCAGTACACCCGCTACGGCACCGTGGTGCTGGCGACCTTCCAGGCTGTGGGCATTTCCGTGGCCCTGCAGAGCCAGTCCTCCGGCGGCATGTCCATGGTCATGGCGCCGGGCATGGGCTTCGTGTTTACTGCCACGGTTTCCCTGGTGACGGGAACCATGTTCCTTATGTGGCTGGGTGAGCAGATTACCGAACGTGGTCTGGGCAACGGGATTTCCATGATTATCTTCGCCGGTATCGTGGCCGGCCTGCCGGCGGCATTCGGCAGCGTGGCGGAACTGGTGCGCAATGGCGAGATGAATGCCCTGTTCGCGCTGTTCCTGTTCCTGCTGGCCATCGGGGTAACGGCCTTCGTGGTGTTCGTGGAAAGAGGTCAGCGCAGGATTACCATCAACTACGCCAAGCGGCAGCAGGGCAGAAGAATGCTGGCGGCCCAGAGCAGCTTCCTGCCGCTCAAGCTGAACATGGCGGGCGTTATTCCCCCCATCTTCGCGTCCAGCATCATCCTGTTTCCAACTACCCTGGCGCAATGGGCCGGCAACACGCCGAACATGCGCTGGTTGCAGGATATCGTGGCCAAGCTGTCTCCGGGACAGCCGATTTATGTCGCTCTGTACGCGGCGGCCATCATTTTCTTCTGCTTCTTCTATACGGCGCTGGTTTTCAATGCCCGGGAGACAGCAGACAACCTCAAGCGTTCCGGCGCCTTCATTCCCGGGATTCGTCCCGGCGAGCAGACCGCCAAGTACATAGACGGCGTGATGACCCGGCTTACCCTGGCGGGCGCCATCTACATCACGGCGGTATGCCTGCTGCCGGAGTTCCTCATCGTGGGCTGGAACGTACCCTTTTATTTCGGCGGCACCTCGTTGCTGATCGTGGTTGTCGTGATCATGGACTTCATCGCCCAGGTGCAATCGCACCTCATGTCTCACCAGTACGAGGGGTTGATGAAGAAAGCTAATCTCAAGGGCCAGGGTGGCGCGGGCATTCCCCGTTGACCCCGGTGTAAAGACAGGAACGAGAAAATGAAAGTTCGTGCTTCAGTTAAAAAGATGTGCCGCAACTGCAAGATCATCAAGCGCAAGGGCGTGGTAAGGGTGATCTGCACCGATCCCCGGCACAAGCAGCGTCAGGGCTGATTGGGTTTGAGCGAGGCTTCCGCCAGAAACATTCTGGATTTGGAAGATCGATATTGAAAAAGTGTGATAGTTGGGATATAGTTCCGCGTTTTCGCTGGACGAATTTCCGACTGTAAGTATCAGGAGATGACAGGATGGCCCGCATAGCAGGCGTAAATATTCCGGACCGTAAACACGCGGTTATCGCGTTGACGGCAATCTACGGCATTGGTCGTTCACGTGCGGCCAAGATTTGTGAAGCTGCCGGCGTTGCGCAGGACAGCAAGATCATGGATCTCAGCGAAGAGCAGATCGACAAGATCCGCGCCGAGGTTGCCAAGTACGTTGTGGAGGGTGACCTGCGTCGCGAGATTTCCATGAACATCAAGCGTCTGATGGACCTGGGCTGCAACCGCGGCATCCGTCATCGTCGGGGCCTGCCGCTGCGCGGCCAGCGCACCAAGACCAACGCCCGTACCCGCAAGGGTCCGCGTCGTCCCATCAAACGCTAACAGCCAGATAATTCGAGAGTGTAGGTACAGGCATGGCCAAGTCCACAACCCGTTCCAAGAAGAAGATCAAGAAGACCGTGAGCGATGGTATCGCCCATATTCACGCGTCTTTCAACAACACCATCATTACCATTACCGACCGCCAGGGCAATGCCCTGTGCTGGGCGACTTCCGGCGGTTCCGGTTTCCGGGGCTCCCGCAAGAGCACGCCTTTCGCCGCCCAGGTGGCTGCCGACCGCGCCGGTCAGGCGGCAAAGGAATATGGTGTGAAGAACCTGGACGTTAACGTCAAGGGTCCCGGCCCAGGCCGTGATTCCGCGGTGCGTGCCCTGAACAATGCCGGTTTCAAGATCACCAGCATTACCGATGTAACGCCCATTCCTCACAATGGCTGTCGTCCACCCAAGAAACGCCGCGTCTAGTCTGGAGCATTATTATGGCAAGGTATCTCGGACCAAAATGTAAACTGATGCGCCGCGAGGGTACGGACCTGTACCTGAAGAGCCGTGCGCGTCCTGCCGATTCCAAGTGCAAGATGGAAAAGTTGCCCGGTCAGACCCAGGAGCGTCGTCGCCGTCTCTCCGACTATGGCGTGCAGTTGCGTGAAAAGCAGAAGGTTCGCCGTCTGTACGGCGTGCTGGAGAAGCAGTTCCGCAACTATTACGCGGCGGCCGACCGCCAGAAGGGACCCACCGGCGAAAACCTCCTGCAATTGCTGGAACGTCGCCTGGACAACGTGGTCTATCGCATGGGCTTCGGCTCCACCCGCAACGAGGCGCGTCAGCTGGTCAGCCACAAGGCCATCGAGGTCAACGGCAAGGTGGTCAATGTTGCCTCCTTCCGCGTGAGCCCCGGTGACGTGATTTCCGTGAGGGAAAAGGCTCGCAAGCAGGTACGTATCGCCAACGCGCTGGCGCTGGCCGAGCAATACGGTTTCCCCGAGTGGGTCGAAGTTGATGTGAAGGGCATGAGCGGTACGTTCAAGCGCCTGCCCGAGCGTGCGGATCTGCCCGCTGAAATCAACGAACAGCTCATCGTCGAACTTTACTCTAAGTAAGTCAGGAAGGTACGTTCATGGCGGATTCCGTCACAGAGTTTTTGAAGCCACGCATCATCGGCGTGGACAAGATCAACGACAGGCGCTCCAAGGTTTCCCTGGAGCCTCTGGAAAGAGGTTTTGGGCATACACTGGGCAACGCGCTGCGTCGCATCCTGTTGTCCTCCATGCCTGGCTGCGCCATTGTGGACGCGGAGATCGAAGGCGTGCTGCATGAATACAGTGGCATCGAGGGTGTGCAGGAGGACGTGCTGGAAATCCTGCTGAACCTCAAGGGCGTGGCCATCGTCATGGAAGACCGCGACGAGGCGGAGCTGACCCTCAAGGTCAAGGGTCCCGCCGTGGTTACTGCCGGCGATATCCAGCTCACTCACGGCGTCGAGGTCGTCAATCCGGATCACGTGATTGCCCACCTCACCGACAAGGGCGAACTGAGCATGGTGCTCAAGGTGCGCCGCGGCCGTGGCTATGAAGCGGCTTCCAGCCGTGAAAGCGCCGCCGGTGAGGATCGCCCCATCGGTCATCTCAAGCTGGATGCTTCCTTCAGCCCCGTGCTGCAGGTGGCCTACAGCGTGGAGTCTGCCCGGGTGGAGCAGCGCACGGATCTGGACCGTCTGGTCATCGACATCGAGACCAACGGCACCATCGAGGCCGAGGATGCCATTCGTCGGGCGGCCACCATTTTGCAGAAGCAGCTTGAGACCTTCGTTTATCTGGAGGAGACCACGCCGGAAGACGAAGCCGTTTCCGAGCCTGAAGCGCCGGCTATCGATCCCATCCTGCTGCGTCCCGTGGACGACCTGGAGCTCACGGTGCGTTCCGCGAACTGTCTCAAGGCGGAGAATATCTTCCTCATCGGTGACCTGATCCAGCGCACCGAGGTGGAACTGCTGAAGACCCCGAATCTTGGCAAGAAGTCCCTGAACGAAATCAAGGACGTTCTCGCCACCCGCGGGCTTTCTCTGGGTGTGCGCCTGGAGAACTGGCCGCCGGAAAACATACAGGAACTGGTGGCGAAATAATCGCCGCCCATTGATCTCAACCCTTTACTCAGGAAAGTCGACCCATGCGTCATCGCAAAGCCGGACGGCAGCTGAACCGAAACAGCTCCCATCGCAAAGCCATGTTTCGTAACATGGCCGTGTCTCTCATCGAGCATGAAATGATCAAGACCACCTTGCCCACGGCCAAGGCATTGCGTCGTGTTGCTGAACCTCTCATCACCCTCGCCAAGCAGGACAGCGTAGCCAAGCGCCGCCTGGCTTTCTCCCGCCTGCGCGATGATGCCGCGGTAGGCAAGCTGTTTGCCGAACTGGGTCCCCGTTATCAGGATCGTCCCGGCGGATACCTGCGTATTCTCAAGTGCGGTTACCGTCCCGGCGACAAGGCGCCCATGGCCTACGTCGAGCTGGTGGACCGGCCGATTTCCGAGGATACCGAGGAAGTTTTCGAGGATTGATCGGCTGACAGGCCGTGAGGAAAAAGCCGGGCCATGGTCCGGCTTTTTTGCGTTCAGAGCACATGAACAGTCCGGACATATTTTTCTTTACCGATTTCGGCGTGGAAGGCCCCTACCTGGGACTCATGGAAGCCGCCATCGGCAGCGTCTGTGCCAGCGCCCGGGTGGTGAATCTCATGTGTGACGCGCCGCGCAATGATCCCCGGAGATCCGCCTATCTTCTCGCGGCCCTGGAGCCCTGGCTGCCGCCGGCCGCCATTGTGGTCGCTGTGGTTGATCCAGGGGTGGGCAGTGAGCGGGGAATGCTTGCCCTGCAGGCTGGCGGCAGGTGGTTTCTCGGGCCGGACAACGGCCTGCTCTCCCGGGTGGGGAGAGGGGATGGCGACAGGCGGCTCTGGGCGCTGCACCCTGAACCCGCCGCGCATCTGTCAGCCAGTTTTCACGGCAGGGATGTGTTTGCACCCGCGGCTGCCATGCTGGCCTGCGGGAATGTTCCCCGGCTGAAGTCTCTCCAGCAGACTGCCATGGTCGGGGAGGACTGGCCGGATGCACTGTCGGAGGTGATCTACATCGATCACTTCGGCAATGCCATGACCGGGGTTTTTTCCGCGGGCATGCCACCCTCCGGGGCGCTGGTTGTGCATGGCACAAGGATCGCCAGGGTACGAACCTTCTCTGACGTGGCGCCTGGAGAGCCGCTCTGCTACGAAAACTCCCTGGGACTGATGGAGCTTGCCGTCAATGGCGGCAGTGCCGCCGAGGTGCTTGGCCTGCGCATCGGCTCCCCGGTCGGGTTGTCTCCGGGATGATTCCCGGCAATATTCCTCCCGTCACCCTCCGTGCGCCGTTCGTCCGCCAGCAGCCGGTGAGTGTGGAAATTCACCTGTTGCTGGGCTAGTATCGGAATCATGAGATTATTGCCCGCCATCTTCCTGATTTTTACGCTCCCTGCCGCCCATGCGGAAATCTACAAGTGGGTGGACAGCGAGGGGAACGTGCATTATGGCGATCAGCCGGACACGGCGGCAGCCAGACCCATGAAAAAGCTGCCGGCGCTGTCCACCTATGCTCCACCCGTGGTTCAGGAAAAGGAGGAAAGCGCGCCGGGGGCGCCGGAGCTTGCTTCTCCGGCGGACAAGGCGGGGTCGAATGCCGCCGCCAAGGGCTACCGCAGCATCAGCATTGTCAGTCCGGAAGACCAGGCAACGGTGCGCAGCAGCCCGGGCACGGTTCCTGTTTTTGTCGCTCTGGCGCCGGTGCTGCGCAAGGGAGATTACCTGAAGGTGATTCTGGATGGAAAGGCATTGCCAGGGAAATACCAGGGGACGGTGATCAACCTGGAGAACGTGGATCGGGGAGAACACAAGCTGGCCGTGGCGGTCTATGACAAGCAGGGCAGGAAACAATTGCAATCCGATGCCCGGACATTTTACCTGCATCGAACCATTGCCAAGCCCCGGCGCAGTCCCCGCTGATTCTTTGTTCCTGGAATTTCCCTTGTGGAGATAAGGGCCGTGACCGGTACTGATTTGCCTTCATCCATGGATGGGCTGGCGGCGGCCATTCTGTCCCACCAGGTCACCTCCCTGATACTGTTCGATGACCAGCTAAGGATTCTGTATCTGAATCCGGCTGCCGAGATGCTGCTTTCCGTGAGCGCGCGCATGGTGTTGGGGCTGTCCATGACCCAGGTAATGCGCTGTTCCAGGGATGTGTTCGATCAGCATCTCGACGCGGTGATCGACAGCAACCAGCCGGTTACCGAAAGGGGTATTTCCCTTTCTCCTCCCGATGGACATTCCATTACCGTGGATTGCACACTGGTGCCGGTGGAGCTGGAAGACGGCCGGACGAGCGTGCTGGCGGAGATACGCCGGGTGGACAGGCAGTTGCGCATGACCCGCGAGGAACAGCTCATCAGCCAGAATCTGGCGACACGTGATCTCATCCGCGGCCTGGCTCATGAAATCAAGAATCCCCTGGGAGGCGTGAGAGGAGCGGCCCAATTGCTGGCCATGGAGCTGCCGGAGGATTCGGAACTTGGCGACTATACGCGCATCATCTTGGAGGAAGTGGATCGGCTGAAGTCCCTGGTTGACCAGATGCTGGGGTCGCGGCAGCTTCCGGTGATGCGCAGCGTCAATATTCACCACATCCTGGAGCGTGTATGCACCATCGTTGCATCCGATCCTGAACATTCCATCCAGCTGGAACGTGATTATGACCCCAGCATTCCCGAGCTGCAGGGGGATGAGGGGCAGCTGATCCAGGCCATCCTGAACATCGTACAGAATGCCGTGCAGGCCACGGCTGAAGGGGGAAGCGTCCTGCTGCGGACGCGCGTGTTGCGGCAGTTTACCCTGGCCAGTGTGCGCCACCGCCTGGTGCTGCAGCTCGATATCATCGACGATGGGCCGGGCATCCCGCCGGAGCTCCAGGAAAGGGTCTTCTATCCCATGGTCAGCGGCAAGTCGGAAGGAACCGGGCTGGGGCTTTCCCTGGCCCAGTCCATGATCAACCGCCATGGAGGTCTGATAGAATTCGCCAGCGAGCCCGGCAGGACCGTGTTCACCATCTACCTTCCCCTGGAGCAGAATGATGACTGATGCAGCGATGATCTGGATTGTGGACGATGATCGTTCCATACGCTGGGTCCTGGAGAAGGCCCTGTCCAAGGCCGGGTATGACACCAGGGGATTTGAGCATCCGGCGGATCTGCTCAAGGCCCTGGAGTCCTGGGAGCCCGCCGTCATCCTTTCCGATATTCGCATGCCGGAAATGGACGGCCTCACCCTGCTGGGCAAGGTGCACCAGCGGCATCCCGGGTTGCCGGTCATCATCATGACGGCCCATTCCGACCTGGACAGTGCGGTGAAGGCTTATGACGTGGGGGCTTTCGAGTATCTGCCCAAGCCCTTTGATCTGGATGAGGTCGTGGACCAGGTTCAGCGAGCGGTGGCCAGCCGGGAGAAAGGGGGTGCGGGCCTGGATGAGCCCCCTGACGACAATGGCGGAATCATCGGTGAGGCGCCTTCCATGCAGGGCGTGTTTCGCGCCATCGGGCGCCTGGCCCGTTCCAATATTTCGGTGCTTATCAACGGCGAGTCCGGCACAGGGAAGGAGCTGGTGGCCCGGGCGTTGCACCGGCACAGTCCCCGTGCACAGCAGCCCTTCATCGCCCTGAACATGGCGGCCATTCCCCGGGAGCTCATGGAGTCGGAGCTGTTTGGGCACGAGAAGGGTGCGTTCACGGGCGCCCAGTCCCGCCGTGTCGGCCGTTTCGAGCAGGCGGAGGGTGGCACCCTGTTTCTGGATGAAATCGGCGACATGCCGCCGGATGCCCAGACGCGGCTGCTGCGGGTGCTGGCGGATGGTGAGTTCTACCGGGTTGGAGGTGTCAGCCCGATCAAGGCGGATGTGCGCATCATCGCGGCCACCCACCAGGATCTGGAAACTCTGGTGGCGGATGGACGCTTTCGTGAAGACCTCTTTCACCGGCTGAATGTCATCCGCATCCAGATTCCTCCGCTGCGGGAACGGCGGGAGGACATCTCGTTGCTGATGAATCACTTCCTTTCCAGGGCGGCCGCCGAGCTGAATGTGGAGGCCAAGACCTTGCGCGATGACGCGCTCGCCCGGCTTGAGGCATTCTCGTGGCCGGGAAATGTGCGGCAGCTGGAGAACACGGCCCGCTGGCTCATGGTCATGGCTTCCGGTCAGGAGATTCATGCGCAGGACCTGCCGCCGGAAATCCTGGATACGACGGAGGCCGGGTTTTCCGGTGCGACAGGGAGCGGAGACTTGGAGACCGTGCTGGGTTCCTGGGTGGAGCAGAGTCACGCCGCCGGCAGGGAAGGCCTGCTCGCGGAGGTGGAAACCGTCATGATCCAGGCCGCCCTGCGGGCGACGGGCGGCCGCCGGCAGGATGCGGCCCGGCTGCTGGGATGGGGAAGGAATACCCTTACCCGCAAGCTGAAGGAGCTCGAAGGATCATGAAATCTTCCGGACTGCCTACCATTTCCATGGCTTGAGCAGGGCGATGACCAGTGCCAGCACGGCTAAAATGAGAAAAAGCTCGATAAACATGACAGTGGGGTAGTAGAAGTGGATCTGACCAGTATTGAATTGCCTGGTTCCATCATAGCGGATATCAGGGTTCTGGATGAGGAAGTCCGGGTGCGCTTCGAGCCGGCCTATCTCATCAAGACCATGACGGGTTCCGATGAACGCACTCGCTGGCGTCAGAATATCGAACTGGTCTTTGAAAATGCCGACTTGCTTGAAGGCGGAACCATTGATCTTCCCGCCGCCTGCACTGGTGGAGACGTGGGTGAAAACATCTATACCTACCGGGACATGGTTCCCATACCCCTGGAGAGCCGGGGGCAGGCGCATTGTGATCTCGGGGGGGGGGGCGGCTCCCTGCGCATCCGCATCCAGGCCGAAGGGGTTCGCCTGCACCGGGAGGACATGCCCAGGTATATTGAACATTTGCGTGACTGACGTCCTGGCTGGCGCGTTGTTTCGCGCCGCCGGAACACCTGAAACAGTCGGTTTCGTCTGGTAAGATGCGTTCCCCGGCGGCGCTTGTCGCGCGGGGCGCGGGAAAGTTTCCGTCGCGCGGGCTGCCCGCGCAAGCCATGTGCTGTGTCCCGCCATGGCGATCAACATAATAACAACCGGCTTTCAAACTCAATTCAGGTCAGCGATACGGAGGGTTGCCGACAAATTGCATTTCGGGTTCACCGAGGAGGAATCATGGAACTGTACAATGACGGCAAGCATATCTGTGTCGCTTTTCGCAATCTCGTGCAAGGGGAGGCGGTTCAGGCCAATCAATTCTTTATCGTGGACAATGATCATGCCGCGTTGATCGATCCGGGCGGCGAGCTGACCTACACGGCCCTGTTCTTGGCCATGAGCAATTACATCAATGTCCGAAACCTGGACTATGTGTTGGCCTCCCACCAGGATCCGGACATCGTGGCTTCCTTGAACAAGTGGATGGTGGGCACCGGGGCAAAGGTGGTGGTGCCGGAACTGTGGGAACGTTTCGTGCCGCACTTCACCCGACCCGGAAAGACCGAGGGAAGGCTCCTGGCCATACCGGATCGCGGCGCCAACCTGCAGCTTGGAGACATCCACCTGAAGGCGCTTCCCGCGCATTTCATGCATGCCGAGGGAAATTTTCAGTTCTATGATCCGGTCAGCAAGATCCTGTTTTCCGGTGATCTGGGAGCCAACCTGTGCCCCGTCGAGGATCTGGACAAGCCGGTGACCCGGCTCAGGGAGATTCTGCCTTACATGGAAGGCTTCCACAAACGCTACATCAACGGGAACAAGGTGTGCCGGTTCTGGGCCAACATGGTTCGTGGACTGGACATCGACATGATCGTGCCCCAGCACGGGCGCGCTCTGACGGGAGGAGCCATCAAGGAGTTCATTGCCTGGATCGAGCAACTCCAGTGCGGCGTGGACCTGATGACCCAGGACGACTACCGGGTGACTGCCAGGGGCGGAATGATCAGTAGCTGATGCCGAGCGAGCGTCTGGTGTTTTCCAGGAAATCTTCCGCGCAGGCTCGAAGTTCTGTTGCCAGTATGCTGTCCGGTGTGTCCAGCCTGAGCTTTCGCAACGCGGGGATCTGGGGCAGGGGGGGCGGCGGGTTGCTGCTGTCCTTGCGGGAGATCTGCGCGCAGGCCCTTGCGGCAATGACGATATCGGTCACCGTGGGTTCGCTTCTGCCGTGATCATGCATCCACTCCGTGGAGTCGCATATGCTCTGTGACAGGGAATGGAAGATGTTCCAGTGGGACAGCACCATCCTTCCCGTTTCCTTGCCGAACATCAGGATGCAGTCGCGCAATTCACGGGCCGTTATTTCCCGGTAGAAATTGTAGGCGTAACTGATGATGGTGATTTCACCCGTATTGTGCAGCAGGCCCGCCAGTTGTGCCTCCTCCGGGTTCTTCATGCCGAGTTTGCCGGCGAGATGCCTGGCAACGGAGGCAACCATGATGCTGCGTTCCCAGGCGTTGCGAAACGCTTCCTGCAGCAGGAGAGTGCGGGGGTCGCGGGATTCCCGGAACAGGTTCATGAAAGTCAGCTTGTGCACCTTCTGGGTTCCCAACTGAAAGACCGCGGAATCGATACTGGTGATGGCGCTGCCCGGACGACCATGGAGCTGGGCGGACTTCAGCAGCTTCAGGGAAAGCACCGGGTCCAGCATGGCTGTTTTGACGACTTTTTCGTTGCCTTGAGCTTCTCCCAGTATCTTCTGGCTGGTGCTCAGGGCGACGGGATGCCAGGACAGGAGCATCAGGCTGTGCCTGTGCAGGTCCTCGTAGATATGGGCAACCATCTGGGTGGAGAAGTCCGCGTTTTCCTCGCTGGTTTCTTCCACCAGGTAGTGAGAGGAGACCATTTCCGACGCTTCATCCAGTTCGGTCAGCTCATCCAGCATGTCATTGCTGATTTTCAGGTACTGTACCGGTGTCAGGGCGGTTACCCTGTACCTGCTGGGGCGCAGACGTGACAGGGGGGAACGCGATGAGGGATCGGTGTGCTTGATGACTCTTTGCCGTCCGTCAGCGGCCTCCAGCAGCACGTTTCCCTTGAGCAGGAAAATGCTGCTGTTCTCCGTGTCGCCAAGATCCATGAGCATGTCTTTCTTCCTGGCGTGCAACCACTGTGCGTGTTCCAGGATTTCCTCCAGCTGATCCCGACCCAGGTCTGCCAGGGGAGAGAACCGCTGCAAGGTCTCAATGGATTGGATGTCCTTGTCTTCTTGTTTTGGCATGTTGTCGGTCAGGCAATCCTTGTGTCCAGGGTTTCAGGGGAGCCAGGTGTCCGGCTGGGCTGCCCGGTGTCCATTCAGCAACCGCACTTCGATGGCGCTGGAGTGTTCAGCCGCAGGCTCCCGGTAAGCTGTTCCACGCTGGCCAGCGCGTGTCGGTCGAGATAGCCGAGAATGCCCTCGTTAATTCTATTGCATATCAGGGGGTCGTAGAACAGGGCCGTGCCCACGCCCACGGCGCTGGCGCCGGCGATGAGGAACTCGATGGCGTCCTCCGGGCTGTTCACTCCTCCCTGGCCGATGATGGGGATGCCATGCTCCCGCGCAACCTGATATACCTGGTGCACCTTGAGCAGGGCCACGGGTTTGATGGCGGGGCCGGACAGGCCGCCCTGGTTGTTGCCGATGACGGGAGAGCGGCTTTCGATGTCGATGGCCATTCCCATCAGCGTATTGATCACGGCCAGGGCATCCGTGCCGGCTTCTATGCAGCGTTTCGCATTGTAGGCGATGTCCGTCTGGTTGGGAGACAACTTGGTGATGAGTGGCTTGTCAGTGACCCGGCGGCAGGTTTCCACCACGCGGGCGGACATGTCCGGGTCATTGCCGAAGGCCACGCCGCCTTCCTTCACGTTGGGGCAGGAGATGTTGATCTCGATGGCGTCGATGGGGGAGTCATCGAACTTGCGCGTGACTTCCTCGTACTCTTCCAGGGTGGAACCGGAGACATTGGCGATGAAGCGGGTTTCCTCGAAATCCAGACCGGGCAGGATGTCGCTGATGACCCTGTCCACCCCCGGATTCTGCAGACCGATGGCGTTGAGCATGCCCCCCGGGGTTTCATAGACCCTGTGCGGCATGTTTCCCGGACGGGCGCTGCCCGTGGTGCCCTTGAGGCAGATCGCCCCCGCGTCCCGGTTGGAGAATCCCTCGATACGGGTGTATTCTTCGCCGAAACCGACGCAGCCGGACAGCAGCACCAGGGGCGTCTGAAACTTCATGCCGCAGAAGTCCACGGCCAGTCGGGGGTCGCTCATCGGGTCTCCAGGAAGAATCACTTGTTCAGAATTGTATTGTATCAGCCAGAGATACCGCCAAACACGGGAAATATCATTCGTCTGTGCGCCAATACCGGTTGCAGCCTGCACCTGGTGCAGCCTCTGGGGTTCGAGCTGGATAATGCCCGTCTGAAGCGTGCCGGGCTGGACTACCACGAGTTCGCCAGCGTCCGGTTGCATGCTTCATGGGAGGCTTTGCAGGAAACCCTGGGCCGGCCCCGGGTGGTGGCATTCAGCACCCGTTGTTCCGCTTCCCATGCGGATTTCAGCTATGCGCCCGGTGACCTGCTGCTGTTCGGTCCGGAGACCCGTGGGCTGCCAAAGTGCGTGCTCGATGCCTTGCCGCCTTCCCATTGTCTGCGGGTGCCCATGCTGCCCGGCCAACGTAGCCTGAACCTGTCGAACGCCGTGGCGGTGGTGGTTTATGAAGCCTGGCGACAGCAGGGCTTTGCCGGGGCGGGGAGGGACTGAACGGTCGTCAATCCGTTTCCCGTTTCTGGTCCCGGCCCAGCAGCGCCTCTACGGCAGACGCAGGGTCCATACCCTCGTAGATGATGCGGTAGACGTGTTCGGTAATGGGCATTTCCACGCCCAGGGCCCCTGCCCTGGTGTGGAAGTCCCGGGCGGCGGCCAGTCCTTCCACTTCCTGACCGATGCGCTTGCGTGCTTCCTTTATGTCCAGTCCTTCGGCCAGGGCCAGGCCCATGCGCCGGTTACGGGACTGGTTGTCTGTGCAGGTCAGCACCAGGTCACCCAGCCCGGCCAGTCCCATGAAGGTGTCGTGCTGACCGCCCAGGGTCAGCCCCAGGCGGGTGATCTCCGCCAATCCGCGGGTGATGAGGGCGGCGCGGGCATTGGCGCCGAAACCCAGGCCGTCGGACATGCCGGCGGCGATGGCCATGATGTTCTTGGCGGCGCCGCCCACCTGCACTCCGATGATGTCGTCCGAGGTATAGGCGCGGAAGGTGTCGCCATGGAGATAGTCCGCCAGGCGGGTGGCATGCCGCGGATTGCTGGAAGCCACGGTGACTGCGGTGGGCATGCCTTTTGCCACTTCCATGGCGAAGGTTGGTCCGGAGATCACCGCCAGATCCGCTTCGGGAAACTGCTCCCGGGCGACCTCGTGCAGGAGGCGCAGGCTGGCGGGCTCCAGTCCCTTGGTGGCCCAGCTCAGGGAAGCAGGCGTGGGAGAAATCTCGCCGACCTGGCGCAGAACACTGGCAAAGGCGTGGCTTGGCACGACCACCAGAATCTCGTCGGCGGCCTCCATGCTCCAGGCCAGGTCGGAAGTGGATGTCAGGTTGTCCGGAAAGGGAATTCCGGGCAGGAAATGCCGGTTTTCCCTTTCCTTCTGAAGCTGCGCCGCGGGTTCGGGCTCATGGCCCCAGAGTCGGACCTCGTGTCCGTGTCGCGCAAGCAGTACGGCCAGGGCTGTGCCCCATGAACCTGCCCCCAGTACCGCGATTCGCGCCCCCTGTGCCATGGTCGGGGTTCCTCAGTGCTCCGCGGAATCGGCTTCCTGCTTCTGCTGCTGTACCTGCTGGGCGTACAGGGCTTCGAAGTTTACCGGAGCCAGCAGGAACTGGGGGAAGCTGCCGCGCACGATGAGATCGGATATGACTTCGCGGACATAGGGAAACAGGGTGTTGGGGCAGAAGATGCCCAGCAGGGGGCCCATTTCCTCCTCGGGGATGCCCCTTGCGAGGAAGATGCCGGCCTGGGTCACTTCGGCCAGGAAAGCGGTCTTGTCCTCGATCTTGGCGGTGACGGTCACGGTGAGGGCGACTTCGATGTTGCCTTCCCCCAGATCCTTGACGGCATTGTTCAGGTTGACGTTGATCTGGGGTTTCCATTCCTGCATGAAGATCTCCGGTGAATTGGGAGTCTCGAAGGAAATGTCCTTGGTGTAGATGCGCTGAATGGAGAACTGGCGCTGGGTTTCTTCTGTCATTTTGATCTTTCCTGGATTGCTGCGTTATCGATACATGCCGGGCCTGGGCCGGGCATCACTTGCGTTTGATGGGCAGTCCCGCGCTCTGCCAGGCCATCATGCCGCCGCGCAGGTTGTGCACGTCCTTGAAGCCGGCCTTCATGAGCATCTTGCAGGCCATGGCGGAACGGGAGCCTGAACGGCAGGCGACGATGATGGGCTTGTCCTTGTATTTCTCCAGTTGCTGAATCTGCTTGGCAAAGCTGTTCAGCGGGATGTTGATGGCGTTGACCACATGACCCTTGTTGAATTCCGCAATGGAGCGAACGTCCACCATGATACCGTCATTGTGGTTGATGAGGGTGGTGCTCTGCAGGGCATCCACGGCGGCCTTGTTGACGGGGTCGAAGAAGATGTTCCAGATCAGCGCGCCGGACAGGGCCACGAAAGTGACGACCAGTAGCGCGTGATTGGAAATGAATTCTGCCAGTTGTTCCATCCGGGTCTCGGGTCTTGCGGAGAAAGGAGCGTGATTATAACGCAACTCCCGGGAGAATGAGGATTCTCCACGGGGAGGCTGGCGGAAGGCCGTACCCGGGGTCGGATTCAGTGTGCGTGGGTGCAGAACACCTGCCGCATCATGGCAATGAGCTGCAGGGTGCGGCTGTCGGCCACCCGGTAGAACACGCGGTTGGCGTCCTTGCGGGCGTCCAGTATGCCCTTTTCCCGAAGTATGGCCAGATGCTGGGAGATATTGCTCTGGGAGGAGCCCACCTTGGAAACGATGTCGTGCACGCTGACCTCGTCTTCTCCCAGGGTGCAGAGGATCTTCAGTCTCAATGGATGGGACATGGCCTTGAGGGAGCGTGACGCGCGCTCAATATCGCTGTCGTCCTGTATCAGCGCCATGCTCTCACCGAATTCCTGGATCTTGTTTCTCCGGGAGGAATGCATATCTTTCACGAATGGCCTCTCCAGTTGCATCAATACATGCTTGATTAATAACACACTAATACAATAATACACTGTTTTTTTACGGAAAATGCAAGGGAATTTTTTCTACAGGCGTTTCGCGGTTCCGGGTTCGGGACAGAGGACAAAGTTCGGGGGCGAATTCTGGTAAAATCCCCGCCCATCATTGGTATTTGGCTGACACGCGAACTGGATTCCCGACATGAATGATATCCCCCGTCCTGTTGTACTCATCATCCTAGATGGCTGGGGACTGCGCGAGGAAACGGAAAACAACGCCATCGCGGCGGCCCGTACGCCGGTGTGGGACCGCCTCTGGACGGAATGCGCCCATACCGCCCTGGAAACTTCCGGATCGTCCGTGGGCCTGCCCAGCGGGCAAATGGGCAATTCCGAGGTGGGGCATCTGAACTTGGGCAGCGGCCGGGTGGTGTACCAGGAATTCACCCGCGTAAGCCGTTCGATCCGCACGGGTTCCTTCTTCACCAACGCCACCCTGGTGGGGGCCGTGGACATCGCCGTGGACAATGACGCCGCCGTGCACATCCTCGGGCTGCTGTCTCCCGGCGGGGTTCACAGCCACGAGGAGCACATTCATGCCATGGTGCGCCTGGCGGCCCAGCGAGGGGCCAGGAAGATCTATGTGCACGCCTTTCTGGATGGCCGCGACATGCCGCCCAAGAGCGCCATGCCTTCCCTGAAGGCCATGGATGAGGTCTTTGCCGAAGTGGGGCAGGGACGCATCGCCAGCATCATCGGCCGTTACTATGCCATGGATCGTGACCATCGCTGGGAGCGGATCCAGAAGGCCTATGACCTGGTTACCCTGGGCAAGGGCGAATACACGGCCCCCAGTGCGGAACAGGGCCTGGAAATGGCCTATGAGCGCGGGGAGACGGACGAGTTCGTGGATGCCACCGTTATCCTGCCCGCGGGAGAGGAAGCGGTTCGCGTGGAGGACGGAGACGTGGTCATCAACATGAACTACCGTTCCGACCGCGCACGGCAGATTACCCGTCCTTTCATCGAGGAGGACTTTGACGCCTTTGAACGCCAGGCAAGGCCGAAGCTGGGCAGCTTTGTCAGTCTCACCGAGTACAGCAAGGAATGGGATATTCCCGTGGCCTTTCCCGCGGAGCGGCTGGAGAACGTTTTTGGCGAGTACATCTCCCGTTTGGGCCTGCGCCAGCTACGCCTGGCGGAAACGGAAAAGTATGCCCACGTGACCTTTTTCTTCAACGGCGGCCGGGAGCAGCCTTTCGAGGGCGAGGATCGTATCCTGGTGCCTTCGCCGGACGTGGCCACCTATGATCTGAAACCCGAGATGAGCGCCCCGGAAGTGACGGATCACCTGGTTCGGGCCATCGAGGACGGCAAGTACGACGCCATCATCGTCAACTATGCCAACGGCGATATGGTCGGGCACACGGGAAAGTTCGAGGCCGCCGTGCAGGCGGTGGAAACCCTGGACGAGTGCCTGGGGCGGGTGACCCGCGCCATCCACAAGGTTGGCGGTGCCATGCTCGTCACTGCTGATCATGGCAACTGCGAAAAGATGCTCGATGAAAACACCGGCCAGCCCTATACCGCCCACACCACCACGCCGGTTCCCCTGGTTTACGTGGGCGAGCGCCCGGCGCGGCTCATGGATGGCGGCGCCCTGTGTGACGTGGCGCCTACCCTGCTGAAGATCATGGGCCTGCCGGTGCCGGCGGAAATGACGGGACATCCCCTGCTGGAATACCTGGACGAGGACCAGGAAAAAGAATCCGAGTGATGCCGCGGCGGGCTCCGGTCGGGTTCTTGCTGCTGTGCCTGCTCACCGGCATTGCCGGGGCGACGCCGGATCAGACACCCCGGAATGGCGAGATCCGGCAACAGCAGGAGAAGCGCGAGCGCCTGCGTCACCAGATCCGGGAATTGCAGGCGGAAATCAGCCGCGTTCAGGCTCGGAAAGACAAACTGGCCGCGGAACTGGCGGAGCGGGAGCGGGAAATGAGCCTGCTGCACCGGAAACTGCGGGATCTCGGGCGTCAGTCCCGGCAGCTCCAGGACCAACTCGCCCAGGCACAGGCCAGGCGCCGGCAACTCAGGGAAGCCATGCGCCGGGATGCCGACAGGCTCGCCAGCTTGTTGCGTTCGGCCTACATGGCCGGTCGCCAGGAACGCCTGAAGCTGTTTCTCAACCAGCAGGATCCGGCCGCGCTCAACCGCATGCTTGCCTACCATGACTACATCAGCCGGGAGCGTGCCAGCCAACTGCAGAAGCTGCGCGCCGACGCGGAGGAACTGCGTCGGCTGGCTGAAGAGATTGTCGCGCGTCAGCGGGAGCTGGAGCAGACCAGGCGTCATCAGGAAGAACAGAAGCAGAGACTGGAAGCCGGGCAAAAGGTCCGCCGCCGGTTGCTGGCGCAAATCGAGGAGAGCCTCTCGGAAAAGGGCCGGAAGCTGGCGCGCTGGCAGGAAGATGAACGCCGCCTCGGTGAGCTGCTGGAGCAGATCGAGTCCGCCCTGCGGAATCTTGATTTTCCCGAACAGAAAGGGTTTCGTGAAAGCCGTGGAAGTCTTCCCTGGCCCCTGCGCGGCAGGTTGCTGAAGCGTTTTGGCGCGGAGAAAATCGGCAACTTGCGCTGGGACGGGGTTATAATCGGCGCGAAGGCAGGTGACAGCGTTCGGGCGGTTCATGCCGGGCGGGTGGCTTGGGCTGACTGGTTGCGCGGCTACGGCCTGCTGATGATCGTCGAGCACGGTAACGGTTTCATGACCTTGTACGGCAACAACCAGACCCTGTTCAAGGAAACCGGCGACTGGGTGGAAACCGGCGAGATCATTGCCCAGGCGGGTGACGGGCGCATGGATGGCGGCGCCGGCATCTATTTCGGCATCAGGCACAAGGGCAGGGCGCTCGATCCGGTGCGCTGGTGCATCAGACGCAAGTGAGCAGGCTAAAGAGACAGGATATGCTGATATGAATAGACGGGTGTCATGGCTGGTTTTCTGGATGATTGTGGGCTTGCTGCCCCTGCCTGAC
Source organism: uncultured Sedimenticola sp. (assembly GCA_964636335.1). Classification (GTDB taxonomy): domain Bacteria; phylum Pseudomonadota; class Gammaproteobacteria; order Chromatiales; family Chromatiaceae; genus Thiolapillus. The sequence goes on from CAZWRE010000094.1 coordinate 27,681, forward strand.
CTGCTGGCCAAGGAAACCCCTGTCGAGGAAAAAGGGCTGCCCCTGAAGGAGCTGCGCATCTTTGCCGAGGTTTTCGGCCGGGTGCAGCAGGATTACGTGGAGCCTGTCACTGATCGTGAATTGCTGGATCATGCCATTCGCGGCATGCTGGAAGGCCTGGATCCCCATTCCGCCTTCCTGGACGAGAAACACTTCAAGGAGCTGCAGGAAGGCACCAGCGGCGAGTTCGGTGGCCTGGGGATCGAGGTCGGCATGGAAGACGGGTTCATCAAGGTCATTGCTCCCATCGACGATACTCCGGCGCAGAAAGCGGGCATCAAGGCCGGTGATCTCATCATCCGTCTGGACGAAAAGCCCGTAAAGAACATGAGCCTGAGCGAGGCGGTCAAGATTATGCGCGGCAAGCCGGGCACATCCATCAAGCTCACGGTGCAGCGTGAAGGTGAGCACAAGCCCCTGGTCTTCGAAATCGTGCGAGCAGTGATAAAGCAGGCCAGCGTCAAGTCGCGGATGCTGGCGCCCGGCTTCGGCTACGTGCGCCTGACGCAGTTCCAGGCGCCCACGGCGGAGGACATGCTGGCGGCGATTCGCAAGCTGGAGAAGCAGAACGGGGCGCCGCTGAAGGGGTTGGTGCTGGATCTGCGCAACAATCCCGGTGGCGTGTTGCAGGGGGCTGTCGCGGTGAGTGACGCCTTCCTGGAAAATGGCCTGGTGGTCTATACCCAGGGGCGCGCGGAAAGTTCCGCGCTCAAGTTCCATGCCCGCCCCGGAGACGTGCTCAACGGCGCTCCCCTGGTGGTGCTGGTCAACGAGGGGTCGGCCTCGGCGTCAGAGATCGTTGCCGGCGCCCTGCAGGATCACAAGCGGGCTGTGATCATGGGGCGCACCACCTTCGGCAAGGGTTCGGTGCAAACCATCATTCCCATCAGCAGCAAGATCGCCATCAAGCTCACCACGGCAAGGTACTACACGCCCAACGGGCGTTCGATCCAGGCGGAAGGCATACAGCCGGATATAGAGCTCAGCAAGGTCAAGCTCAAGGAACTCAAGAAGAGCCTGTTGCAGGTAAAGGAGGCGGATCTGGCGGATCATCTCGCCAATCCCAACGGTGGCGACAAGGTCCGGAAGGGAGAGAAGGCGAAAGGTGGAAAAAAGAAAAAGAAGCTCCTGGAGGAGGACTACGAACTGAACGAGGCCCTCAACTTGCTCAAGGGCATCGCCATCTTCAGCAAAAGGTAGATGAACTTCCGGTTTTTTCTGTTTCCGGGCGGTTAAGCTGGGCTTTTCGCAGCAAGAATTCGGATAAATCGACGGGAGGAAATGGCATGGCGCGGGTGCTGGTACCCCTGGCCCAGGGGTGTGAGGAACTTGAAGCGGTAACGGTCATCGATCTGTTGCGGCGAGCCGGCATTGAGGTGGTGACCGCCGGTCTGGAGGAAGGCCCGGTGACCTGCAGCCGCGGGGTGGTTCTGATGCCGGATACCACGCTGGATGCGGTTCTGGGGGACGATTTCGACATGATGGTGCTGCCAGGGGGACTGCCCGGCGCGGATCATCTGAACCGGGACCCCCGCATCATCCGCCTTCTCACGCAGATGGCCGACAGGGGGAAATACACCGCCGCCATCTGCGCGGCACCCAAGGTGCTGGCCAGCGCCGGGCTGTTGCAGGGCAGGCGGGCCACTTCGTATCCCGGTGTGCTGGATGCGCTGGATCTTCCCGACACCACTCACGGGGATGAGCCCGTGGTTGTGGATGGGCGGGTGATCACGTCCCGGGGGCCGGGAACGGCCATGGATTTCGCTCTGGAACTGATAGAGAAACTGGCGGGGCGCGAACAGCGTAATACCGTCGAATCCGCGCTTGTGCGGCCGTAGCCGTACACATTACCCGGGAAGATAATGTTTAGACGCAGAAGAAACATCTGGGTTTGGATCATCGGTATCCCCGTCATTCTCGGCGCCGTGGCGCACTGGGGATTTCATTACTTCGTCAAGTCGCGCGTGGACGCCTTCATTCTGGAGGCGGCGCCCCGCGCCGCCATTCAGTACGACACGCTGGACACCAGCCTGGGGGGCAGGATTGCCCTGGGCGATGTCAGTATCGTGCCCACGGGATTCGATCAAGGTGTTTCCGTGCGCTTCGTCCAGTTGCAGGGACCTGATGTCTTTTCCTATCTCCTCGGGCATCTGCCGGTGCTGGGAGAGGAAGGCCCCCCAGAATTTCTGGAGCTGGCCATGCGGGACATCGTATTGGACATATCAGGAGACAAGGCGACCGCCCTGGATGAGCGGCTGGCGAAGGCCAATGCCGAGGCGGCCCGGAACCGGGATGTCTGCAAACCCGGCGGTAGCGCTTCCTTCAGCCAGTTGCGGGAACTGGGCGTGGAGCAGTTGCGTGGTGACAGCAGGATGGGGTACCGCCACATTGCCCGCACCCAGAAGCTGTATGTGGATATCGAGGGCGAGTTCAGGGACATGCAGAAGCTGAGCCTGTCCATGGAGCTCAACAATGTGCCGGCCCTGGACATGCGCAAGACCATGGGCGTCGCCCTGGCGAATCTGAAGATCAATTACCATGTCGAGCCGGAGTTCGGCCAGCGGATTACCGAATATTGCGCCGGGAAGAGGGGGCTTTCCCCGGAACAGTATTCCGAGTTGCTCGCGGATGAAATAATTCATGAAATGAGCCGCAATGGCATCATCCTGGGCTATGGGCTGACCGGGGCGCTGAAAAGCTACGTAAAGAACTGGGGAAATCTGCTGATCGAGCTCAGTCCCCCGCGCCCGGTGGCCATGATGAGCCTGATGAATCTGTCCAGGGCGGAGTTGTCCGAGAAGCTGGGACTTCAGCTCGCCATCAACGGACGGTTGGTGACCGACCTGTACTTCAGCATCCATGAAAATGCCCCCCTGCTGCGGAAACCCGGGGTCAAGAGAAAGAAAAGGCTGATCAAGCCGCGTATCCGATATAGCTGGGAGTACCGTGGCGTCTCCCCTGGCCGGCTGTCTTCCTACCTGGATCACCTGGTGCGGATCCGTACGGTCAGCGGTGTCGTTCACGAAGGTAAATTGGTGGCGGCCGGTGGCAACAGGATATCCGTTCAGAAAAAGATCAGTGGCGGCAAGTTCATCGCCCACCTGATGCTGAAGAACATACGTTCGGCCCAGGTGCGGGTGAAGGTTAAGGTCGAACCCGAAAAGTCAGCGGCGGAGGAGGCTGCCGCCAAGCAGGCCGATGCCGAGAATGCCCAGTCCTCCGCTGAGCAGGAGGAGGGTTCCGGCGGAGAGCAGTGAGCTGCCCAGGCCGGCGAGAACCGCCGCGCTGAGGATGAGGGCGCTGCCGCCTATGCTCTGTCGGGTGCGCCGCTGTTCCTGTTTCATTTCCCGGCGCAGGGCGCTCAGTTCTTCCGAATGCCAGTTCAGGCGCAGCTTGCCTTCCTCGGCATTCTTCAATACCCGGTAGGCCAGGCGGGGAATCTCCGGCAACTGCTCCGACATCTGCGGCAGGGACTCTTTCACCCGGCGTACGAAGGCCTTGGGGCCTACCTGCTCCGACAACCATTTCTCCATGAAGGGCTTGGCCGTGGCCCACAGATCCAGTTCCGGGTAGAGCATGCGCCCCAGGCCCTCGATGTTCAGCAGGGTCTTCTGCAACAGCACAAGCTGGGGCTGTACCTCCATGTCGAAACGCCGGGCCGTCTGGAACAGGCGCAGCAGGAAATGACCGAAGGAGATATCTGCCAGGGGTTTCTCCCAGATGGGCTCGGAGACGGTGCGTATGGCCGCCTCGAATTCCTCCACCCGGGTGCCCTCGGGCACCCAGCCGGATTCCACGTGCAGCTCCGCCACCCGGCGGTAGTCACGATGGAAGAAAGCCAGCAGGTTCTCCGCGAGGTAGCGCTGATCCTCGGTGGTGAGGGTGCCCATGATGCCGAAATCCACGCTGATGTAGCGGCCATCGGGTTCCACGAAGATATTGCCCGGATGCATGTCGGCGTGGAAGAAGTTGTCGCGGAACACCTGGGTGAAGAAGATCTCCACGCCACGCTCCCCCAGCAGGGCCATGCTCACGCCCTGGGCCTTGAGCTTGTCCACTTCATCCACGGGTGTGCCATAGACCCGCTCCATGACCATGACGTTGTTGCGGCAGTAGTCCCAGTACACCCTGGGGATATACAGCATCTCGCTGTTCTCGAAATTGCGCCGCAGTTGGGAGGCGTTGGCTGCCTCGCGCATCAGATCCAGTTCGTCGAAAATGGTCTTCTCGTATTCCTCCACCACTTCCACGGGGCGCAGGCGGCGCGCCTCGCGGGAGTATTTCTGGGCCAGATGAGCCAGGGTGTACATGAGATCCACGTCCTTGCGGATGGCCTTCTCGATGCCCGGGCGCACCACCTTGACGATGACTTCCTCACCGCTGTGCAGGGTGGCGGCGTGCACCTGGGCGATGGAGGCGGAAGCCATGGGCTCGGTCTCGAAGCTGGCAAAGATGTCTTCCACCTTGCCGCCCAGGGCCTTCTCCACGATGGCTCTGGACTGTTCGGCGGGGAAGGGAGGCACCTTGTCCTGAAGCTTGACCAGTTCCCTGGCAATGTCATCCGGGAGCAGGTCGCGCCGGGTGGAAAGAATCTGGCCGAACTTGATGTAGATGGGGCCCAGGTCTTCCAGGGTGCGTCGGATACGCACGCCATATCCGGGGCGCTGCCCTTTCTGCAACCAGTAGAAGGGCGACAGGTAACGGAAGAATCGGATGGGGCGGAACAGGTGGGCGGCGAGAATGAACTCGTCCAGGCCGTGCTTGGCCAGCACCCAGGCGATATGCACCACGCGCATGCCCTGGCGCACGGGGATCACTTGTCTTTCTCCAGTTGCTGTTTCAGCAGGCGAACGCGGGCTTCCAGGCGGTCCGCTGCCTCACGCAGTTTGTCCACCCCGGAAACGAAATCCTCCACTTCCAGTGGATGAGGCAGGAGACGGGCCTCTTCCACCAGGTATTCGGCCAGGTCGGCTTCCAGACGGGAACCCGTGCCCTTTGCCCAGTAGGTGGCGCGCCGGGCGGCGTTGCCGACCTGGTGGGCGATGATATCCCCGGTGAAGCGGGCCAACTGTTCTTCCCAGTCGATGTCCAGGTTGCCCAGGGTGGCGCCGAAATCATGGGCCAGTCCCGTGTCTCCGCTGATGCTCACCCGCCCGGCGAAAAGCTGGCGGCTGCCCTGGGCCTTGTCGCCGCTGCGCAGCAGGTCCAGGGGGCTACCGCTGAGCAGTGCGTCCGGCTCGCCTTCCAGGCTGCCCAGCAGTTGCAGCTTCCCCTGCTGATCCGGTACGAAGTACAGGGTGATCTCCGGCCCGCGCAGGTGTATGCCTATGATTCTGCCATGGTGGCAAGCCAGTTTCTTCCGGGCAAAGGGATCCAGTTGCAGCAGGGTATTGATGCTGCTTTCCAGGGATGCCAGGGCCAGGTCGCGCGTGGACATGGTCGGTTCAGAGCTTGAACCCGCGATGGATGGCGACGATGCCGCCGGTGAGATTGTGATAATCGCAGTTTTCGAAGCCTGCTTCTTCCATCATGCCGCGCAGGGTTTCCTGGTCCGGGTGCATACGGATGGATTCGGCCAGGTAACGGTAGCTGTCCTCGTCGTGAGTCACCAGCTTGCCGATCTTGGGCAGCAGGGTGAAGGAGTACAGGTCGTACAGTTTCTCCAGGGGCTTGACCACGGGCTTGGAGAATTCCAGCACCAGGGCGCGGCCGCCGGGGCGCAGGGCGGCATACATGGCGTTCAGGGCCTTTTGCTTGTCGGTGACATTGCGCAGGCCGAAACCGATGGTGATGCAGTCGAAGCTGTTGTCGGGAAAGGGCAGTTGTTCGGCGTTCACCTGGGCGTAGCCGATATTGCCGGCGTGACCGTGATCCAGCATGCGGTCACGGCCGGTGACCAGCATGTTGGCGTTGATGTCCGTCATCACCACCAGGCCCTCGGGGCCCACCAGGCCGGCGAAGCGGTCCGCCAGGTCACCGGTGCCCGAGGCCAGGTCCAGCACCTGCTGGCCGGCGCGCACGCCGGACAGTTCCACGGCAAAGCGCTTCCACAACCGATGCACGCCGAAGGACATGAGATCGTTCATGAGATCGTAGCGTGAGGCCACGGAGTCGAACACGCCGCGCACCAGCTCGGCCTTTTCTTCCTTCGGCACCCTGCGGTAGCCGAAATGGGTTTCTTCCTGTTGTTCGCTCATGTTCCTGGCTTTGTGGTCGGGATACCGCCCGACGTGTGATTGGGGGAAAGTGCGAACCCGCCGGTTCAGGATGCCGGATCCTGCCGGGTGTAGCCCACTTCCTTCAGTTCATCCAGATACTGCTGCCAGTACCGGTCGTAGTTCTTCCCCAGATTATACAGGGTTTCCCAGGAGTAGATGCCGGTGTTGTGCTCGTCGTCGAAGTGCAGCACGATGGCGTAGTTTCCCACGGGCTCGATCTGGTCGATGTTCACCTTCTCTATGCCTGTAGGCACCTTGCGTTGTCCGGGGCCATGGCCCATGACTTCCGCAGAGGGAGAGAAGGCGCGCAAATATTCCGCCGGCAGCTTGAAATTGGAGCCGTCGTCGAAGGTGATCTCCAGCACCCGGGAGACCCGGTGCAGGTTGAGTTCGGTTGGTACGGGATGAGACATTTATTGTCATTCCTCAGCAATATGATTCAACTGGAGATTATGCCGTATTCCGGTCCGGTCTATAGGGTACAGATATTCCGGGTTTGGCAGGTTCTTGCAATACCCCTGTTTTGGGCTACTTGATCAGAGGATAAAACGGGTCAGATCCTCGTCGTCCGCCAGTTCCCCCAGGTGGTTGTCCACGTAGGCGCCATCCACGGTGACCGTTGTGCCCTGTAATTCCGTGGCCTGGAAGGAGATCTCCTCCAGTAACCGTTCCATGACCGTGTGCAGGCGGCGGGCGCCGATGTTTTCCGTGCGCTCGTTGACTTCCCAGGCGATCTGGGCGATGCGCCGGATGCCGTCTTCCGTGAATTCCAGATCCACGCCTTCGGTGGCCATGAGGGCCTGGTACTGCTCGGTCAGGCAGGCGTCGGGCTCGGTGAGAATGCGCACGAAGTCTTCCGTGCTCAGGGAAGACAGCTCCACGCGGATGGGCAGGCGGCCCTGGAGCTCCGGGATCAGGTCCGAGGGCTTGGAAAGATGGAAGGCTCCGGAGGCGATGAACAGAATGTGGTCGGTTTTCACCATGCCGTGTTTGGTGGACACGGTGCAGCCTTCCACCAGGGGCAGCAGATCCCTTTGCACGCCTTCCCGGGATACATCGGCCCCGCCGTGGTCGGAACGGCTGGCCACCTTGTCCAGCTCGTCCAGGAACACGATGCCCTGCTGTTCCACCATTTCGATGGCGCGCAGCTTCAGGTCCTCGTGATTGATGCGCTTGCCGGCCTCCTCGTCGCGCAGCAGCTTGATGGCGTCCTTGATGCGCAGCTTGCGCTTGCTGGTGCGGCCACTGCCCAGATTCTGGAACATGTTCTGCAACTGACTGGTCATTTCCTCCATGCCGGGCGGCGCCATGATTTCCACCCCGATGGGGCTGTCACTGAGGTCCACTTCGATTTCCTTGTCGTCCAGTTCACCGTCGCGCAGCTTCTGGCGGAATTTCTCGCGCGTGGCGCTGGCCACGGGCTTTGCGGCCTCTTCGTCCCAGGGGTCCGTGTGCCGGGGTGGCGGCAGGAGAATATCCAGGACACGATCTTCGGCGGCCAGCATGGCCTCGTCCTGCACCTTGGTCAGTTCCTGCTCACGTACCATGTTCACCGCGGCATCCGCCAGGTCACGGATGATGGAATCCACTTCCCGGCCCACGTAGCCCACCTCCGTGAACTTGGTGGCTTCCACCTTGAGGAAGGGCGCATTGGCCAGGCGCGCCAGGCGGCGGGCGATCTCGGTCTTGCCCACGCCGGTGGGGCCGATCATGAGAATGTTCTTGGGCGTGATCTCGTTGCGCAGTGTTTCATCCACCTGGGTGCGGCGCCAGCGGTTGCGCAAGGCAATGGCAACGGCGCGCTTGGCGCTGTCCTGGCCGATGATGTGCTTGTTCAGTTCCTGGACGATTTCCTGGGGAGTGATCTGGGACATTATTCGGTTTCCAGTTCTTCGATGACGCGGTTATGGTTGGTGTACACGCAGATGTCGGCGGCAATGGCCAGCCCCTTTTCGACGATTTCCCTGGCGGACAGTTCCGTGTTCTCCAACAGGGCCAGGGCGGCGGACTGGGCATAGGGGCCGCCGGAGCCGATGGCCATGAGATCGTTTTCCGGCTCCACCACGTCACCGTTGCCCGTGAGAATCAGGGAAGCCTTGCTGTCGGCCACGCAGAGCAGGGCTTCCAGGCGGCGCAGCATGCGGTCCGTGCGCCAGTCCTTGGCCAGTTCCACGGCGGCGCGCACCAGGTGGCCGGAGTGTTTCTCCAGCTTGCCCTCGAAGCGCTCGAACAGGGTGAAGGCGTCGGCGGTGGCGCCGGCGAAGCCCGCCAGTACCTTGCCCTTGTACAGGCGGCGTACCTTGCGTGCGTTGCCTTTCATCACCGTGTTGCCCATGGAGACCTGGCCGTCGCCGCCGATGACGACCTTGCCGTTACGACGTACCGACAGGATGGTGGTGCCTCTGAACTGTTCCATGCCGACAGAATCCGCTGGTTGTTGGAAAACTGTGAATTTTACCCCATCCGGCCCGGCATGCCCGAAGAAGATTTCAGGGGCTGCGCCAGCGGAACAGCATGCCGAAGGTCATGAGCAGAAGTATCAGGGCGAACAGCGCATTCCGGCCCAGGGAAGGAATGCTGGCCGTGTTGCTCACGGCATTTTGCACCAGCTGTGCCTGCTCTTCCATCAGGTGCCCGTAATAGGGTGCTGTGATGTCCGCCAGGGGCTGGCCATGGCCGTCTTCCTGCCAGCCCTTGGCATCGAGGAGAAAGCGGAAACTGCGCCGGTAGATGAGACGAGCCCGCACCTGCACCTGGCGGGCGCCCGGGGGGACCTGGAAGCGGTACTGGCTGATATCGTGGCTCAGGGCCGGGATGCGGTTGTCGGAGGTGATGCCCGTGGCGTCGGTAAAGAAGGTCGGGCCATTGCCATTGGCGTCATGGTTGATCTTGGCGAAGAACTTGCCCGGCAGGCCGGCGTAGTAGCCCTGGGCCGGATCGCCCACGCCGCCCAGTTCGTGCACCCGCTGGCTGCCGATGTAGTCAAGGGGATGGTCGGGGGAACCATTGTCCGTGTCCCAGGCTTCCACCAGCAGGATCATGTTGCGTATGGTCACGCCGGTGGGCACATGGTGTCCCGTGGCGTGGTTGTAGATGTCCACGTCCACAACCAGTTCGCCGTTGATGATGCGTGACTCCAGGCTGAGTTCCACGGCGTTCTCCAGGTATTCCGGCGTGGTGCCCAGGATCTGGTGGGAACGAACGGCATCGGGTTCCCGGGCGGGCGGTGGAATCGCCTGGCAGACCCGTCCCCCGCTGACTGCGGGCATGTGGCAGTCCACACAGCTTTGGTACAGGGGGGATGCAGGATCGCCGTAGGGGGAAGAAGCCCATTCCGTGTAGGTCGGTTCCGAAGTGATGCCGTCGAACTGGCCGTTGTCATGAATGTCGTTCTTGTCCTGGTGGCAGGCGCCACAGACCTCGGCCACAAGTTGAGGTTGGAAAGAGGGCTCCATGGTGCCGGGAACATTGAAGGCCACGTCACGCAACACGCCGTACTGAACCTGGTGCCCGGCCTGGGCCGGGCGGGTGAAGGTCACGGCGCCGGGGTAGAGGCCGGGGAAATTGATACGGGATTCGTCCACATCGGCGATCTTGTGGCAGATCTCGCAGGATACCCCGTGTGCCACGCCGGAGGGGGGGATGCCGGGGGGATTGAGCAGTGCCGTATCCGGATTTTCCAGCCAGTGCTGGGGTTGATGACAGGATGCACATTCTGAATTCAGGTTGCTTCCGGCATGGGCCGAGTCGCGTACATAGACGAAGCCGCCCATGCCGCCGGGTGTGCCGCTGCCGTCGTATATGTCATGCACCCAGGTATTCAGGCCTGCCTTGGCCATTGGGGTGTTCTGCCACTGGGCCAGTTGTTCCGTGTGACAGAAGCTGGCGCAGCTGTCCGGTTCCAGCAGGGTGTATGCCGGGTTGTTCTCCTGCGGCACCGGCGCCAGGCTGATGCTCAGGCCGGTGGCGGGGGAACCCGTGGTGATGGAGTGGGAGTAATAGCCCTTGGCTGCGCCCACCAGCGTGATGCCCGATGCCGCCGGCGGCAGGTCCAGGGTAAAACTGCCGTCCGCTGCGGTCTGTGTCCTGTTGAACAGGCCCTGAGCGCTCACCCAGGCGCCCTCCAGGGGTTGCAGCGTGCTCTGGTCGATCAGGGTGCCGCTGACGGGATCCGCCTGTGCGTTGAATGCCGCCAGGAGCAGCAGGCTTCCTGCGAGAACAGGTTTCATCTGCGGACACTCCATTTACTCGAATCCGTTGCTGAAGATGAGGCCGTAGCTGGTGAGCTGGGATACCTGGTTGCCGTAGATGACATAGATTTCTCCGTGTTCGTCTTCACCGAAGGTGGTCAGGCCAAACCCGCCGTTATGCGCGGTTTCCACCAGCCAGCTGTTGCCGGATGCCGTGGCGCCCCAGATGACGCCGCTGCAATAGTCGCCAAAGAAATACACGCCCTTGATGTCCGGGTAGCTGCTGCCCCGGTATCGGTAACCGCCGGTGACCGAGCACTCGGCTCCATGGGGGTACTCGATGACGGGATCCACCATGTCCGGTGCCGGGCAACCCGTGCGGTTGTCGTAGGTATGAGCGCCTTCGCGGCAGGCCCAGCCATAGTTTTCTCCACCTGCTGAGCCGGCCGGCTGGAAATCGATCTCTTCCCACTCTCCCTGCCCGACATCGCCTATCCACAGGTCTCCCGTCTGGCGGTCGAAGCTGAAGCGCCAGGGATTGCGCAGGCCCCAGGCCCAGATTTCCGGGCGTATGCCTGCCTGCCCCACGAAGGGATTGTCGGCGGGAATGGCATAGGGTGAGCCGCCATCCACGTCTATCCTCAGTATGCTGCCCAGCAGGGTGCTGCGATCCTGACCATTGTTCAGCGGATCGCCGCCACTGCCGCCGTCGCCGAAACCGATATAAAGATAGCCGTCAGGCCCAAAGGCCATTTGACCACCATTGTGGTTGCTGTAGGGCTGGGCCACGGTGAGTATGCAGACCTCGCTGGCTGGATCGGCCTGATCGGGATTACCGGCGGAAGCCGTGAAGCGGGAGATCACGGTGTCGTCGTATTCCGCATTGCAGGTTGTTCCATCGGACGAGTAGTTCACGTAGAAATAGCCGTTGCTGGCGTAGTCCGGGTGAAAGGCCACGCCCAGCAGGCCACGCTCCCCGCCGCTGCGGATCCGGTCGCTGATATCGAGAAAAGGATTGGGTTCCAGGATGTTGCTTCCGGGCTTGTAAATCCGGATGCGCCCGGCCTGTTCATTGATGAAGATTCGCCCGCTGCCGTCCCCGGCGTGAGTCAGGCCTATGGGAGCGGACAGCCCGGAGGTGATGATGGATTTCAGCTCCACCTGGGGCAGGGCAAGGGCCAGTCCCGGCAGCGCAAGGAGAAAGGAAAGAAGGTTTTTCATGACAGGCTCCTTTGACAAACATGTAACCACAGCCAGCGTCACCTGCGGGGCTTGCACATGGTGGCGCGGATATTCCCTGTTTTTTTGTTTTCAGTGTAATGCTGTGCGGGAAGAAAACAACAGCCGCCGCGGGTTTTGTTGCCAAAGTTGCCAAATGCATCAGGTTGTGCGGTGGGCGGGGGATATGTCTGGCGGGTGATATTCCTGAAGGATGTGGTCTTCGACGCCCATGTCCTTCAGCAGGCCGCGAAGCCTGCTGACGTGGTGGGCGGGAATGCCGGGGTCCAGCGTGGTACGCACCTGCAATGGTATGCCGCTGTCGATGGCCAGTTCCAGGCTTTTCCATGCCTTGCTCCCGGATTTCGGTATTCCCGTCAAACGTTGGTAGTATTGTGGTAGCTCCTTGATGTCCAGCCCTATCCAGTCAACCAGGGGCAGCAGCCTTTTCAGTCGTTCTGGATGACAGCCCGCCGTGTGCAATCCGATCTTGTAGCCGAGGGCCCTGGTGTCCTGGATGACCCGGGGCAGTTCCGCCTGGGCCGTGGGTTCTCCACCGCTGAACACCACG
>CAZWRE010000095.1:0-19709 GCA_964636335.1 uncultured Sedimenticola sp.
CCTGGCCAAGGGCCTGCCCGGCGCGCAGATACAGGACAACGCCCTGTCCAAGGCGCGCTTTGAATTCCGTTGGGACGACCAGTTCAACCTCTCCCTGGACCCCGACCTGGCGCGGGAGTACCACGACGAGACCATGCCCAAACAGGCCCACAAGGTGGCCCATTTCTGCTCCATGTGCGGGCCCCATTTCTGCTCCATGAAGATCACCCAGGATGTGCGGAACTACGCGGCGGAGCAGAAGGCGGTGGAAGCAGGCATGCAGGAAAAAGCGCGGGAGTTCCGCGAACAGGGCGCGAAGATCTACAAGGAAGTGTAGGAGGCCCGCCCTCGGGCCGATAGGTCGCGGCGAAATCGCGGTGGGGCGCCGCTCCTACAATCCCCTGTAGGAGGCCCGCCCCGGGCCGATGGGTCGCGGCGAGGCGCCGCTGCTTGTTTGAACCGGAACCGGGCTTTCCCTGCCCGTTTCCTTATCGGCATCGGAAAACGCGGTTTCCCGATGCCTCCGCTTCGCGTCGCACTTCCCTGTGCGGGGTCGCGGCGAGGGCGCCGCTCCTACAGCTCCTGTAGGAGGCCCGCCCCCGGGCCGATTGGTCGCGGCGGGGGCGCCGCTCCTACCTTGTAGGAGGCCCGCCCTCGGGCCGATTGATTAGGGTGGGGCGCTGCTGCTTGTTTGAACCGGAACCGGGCTTTCCCTGCCCGTTTCCTTATCGGCATCGGAAAACGCGGTTTCCCGGTGCCTCCGCTTCGCGTCGCACTTCCCTGTGCGGGGTCGCGGCGGGGCGCCGCTCCTACAGCTCCTGTAGGAGGCCCGCCCCCGGGCCGATGGGTCGCGGCGGGGGTGCCGCTCCTACATCCCCTGTAGGAGGCCCGCCCCGGATCGATGGGTTGCGGCAAAATCGCGGCGGGGGCGCCGCTCCTACAATCCCCTGTAGGAGGCCCACCCTCGGGCCGATGGGTCGCGGCGAAATCGCGGCGGGGCGCCGCTCCTACATCTCCTGTAGGAGGCCCGCCCCGGATCGATGGGTTGCGGCGAAATCGCGGCGGGGGCGCCGCTCCTACATCTCCTGTAGGAGGCCCGCCCCCGGGCCGATTGATAGGGGCAGTCAGCGCTCCCGTTTGAACAGGATACCCAGGCTGAGCACCAGCAGGCCGGTGATGAAGATCAGGGTCCAGCCGGGAATGCTGATGCCGAACAGGGACCAGACGATCTCGCCGCAGTCGCCGGTGCCCCTGAACACGTCTTCGATGACCTTCATCAGGGGATCGTTCTCCAGCATGAATTCCAGGGTGCCGCCGCAGGCCAGTTCTTCATGGGTGCCGTATTGCAGCCACAGGTGGCGGATGGCGATGCCCATGCCGGCCAGGCAGGCGATGCTCAGCAGGGCGCCGTAGACGCGGCGCATGCCCCCGCGGGGGCCGTGCAGCAGCCCGACAAGAAAGATCGCGCCTATGACCATGATGGAGATGCGCTGGAAGATGCAAAGAGGGCAGGGTTCCAGTCCCAGGTGATGCTGGAAGTAGAAGATGGCCGCGGCAATGGCTGCCGCGCAAGCGGCAAAACCCAGGAAGAAGGGGGTACGTCCGCTGAACATCATTTCTGCCCCGCGGGTGCCTGCTGCCTGCGCATCTGCTCCATGCGTTCGCGCATGGACTTTTCCAGGGCTTCTATCTCCGCCCTGTCCACCATGCCGTCACCGTTCTTGTCGATCTGGGCAAAGCGTTGTTCATGAGGCGCGATGAATTCCGCCTTGCTCACCTTGCCGTCCTTGTTGCTGTCCAGCTGCATCATGAAGGCATCCGCCATGCTGCGGGGCTGGCCGCCCTGGGGAGGTTGGGCCAGGGCCAGGGAAGAAAGCAGAAGGGAGAATCCGATGAGAAATGATTTTTTCATGTTGTCGATTCCTTGGGATAAACGTCGAATAGGTGTTCAATGGGGCCGGGCTTCAGCCCTGAAGGGTATTGTTCAGCCTGCCAGTGGCCTGATCCACCAGGAGACCGACTTGCTGCGCCAGTTCTTTCCGTTGTTCCGGGGTAAGGGGCAAGGTTTCCAGGCGGGACAGAAGGTTGTTCCGGAGTTCTTCCATGATGAGACTGACCGGTTCGGTCTGCGTGTGTGCCTGGTCTGCCGGAACCGGCCCCTCCAGAACCTCGATCATGGCGGATCTCGGCACCAGCGCGGGTTTTTCCCCGCCTTCCGGGCAGGCCAGAACAGGGCCGGTTTTCAGCCACACCCGGTTCTTCCAGCGAAACCGCTTGCCAGGCGGAAGTTGTCCAAACTTCAGCTCAGCCACCCTGAGCCATTTCGGCGATATTGCCGGCCATGTGGGAGCTCTGCACCTCGTAACCCAGTTGCTTGCTAAGCTGGGTGGTGGAAAGCACACCACGGATGATCTGCTTGCCGGTTGCTGCGTCCCTTTCCACCACCAGGGCATGTTGCCTGCCCATGCGCTTGAAGGTTTCCAGCAGGTCGCCCACCCGGGCACGGCTGATGTCTTCATAGTCCAGGGCTTCGAGCTTGAGGCGGGGCGTCATGATGTCGCGCACCATCAGGTCCTCCATCTTGCCGCCGTTCTCCGAAACGGCCTGCATGGGCTTGGGGCCGTTCAGGTCGTTCACGGTGATCAGCCCCATGACTTCGTGGTACTGGTTGGTGACGAACAGCATCTGCACGCCGCTGGACACCATGCGCTCCCGGGCCTGTTCCAGGCTGGCGCAGGGGTTGATGCTGATGGCCGTCACCCTGGTGAAGTCGGTCATGACGTCCAGGGCCGGGTCGTCCAGGGTCACTTTCTCGCGAAAGCGCTGGGACGGCTTGTGATAACTGACGTCGGTCTCGATCATGGTGACCGGTATGGGCTTGTAGGAAGACATGCGTGGCTCCTTGTTCCGGTGATATTGTCTGCGGCGGCTGTTCCGGGTTTGTTGTCCCTCTTCCCGGAGGGGTGCCCGCAGATTCCTTGCGTCGGGGTACCGATGACACCCGTCTTACTTTAACAGCCGGTGTTCAAAGGTCAACATGGCTCATGTGTTCCTCCTTGCGTGCCGAAACTTTGCCTATACTTGCCTGTATGAGCGCTTCAGGATGAAGAGGTCGTTGCCTGCTCCATGTGAAGAAAATGGAGAGATTTGATACCTAACGGGCTTTCCCTGAAGCATTTTTACTGGTTTAATGCCATGGGAGGCTGGTAATGCCTGATCTGGAAGGGAAAATCGCGGATTTTCTGCGGGACAGGCGGGAGCTTCTGCAGTTAACCGGGGGGCAGGGTCACTGGCAGGCGGATTCCATGGAATTCGATATTCTGGAAACAGGGGAGCGCGCAGTCGTTATTCTTGTCCGGTTCATAGAAATCATGATGGAGCCCGCCGGGCAGGTGGACAGATGCGCACGCATGCTGCTGGAACTGGACGAATTTGGAGAAATCATATCGGCACGGGTCTGCTGAGCAGGGTGCCATGACATCATGATGGACAAGCCGCCTACATCGTTATCCGCTGAAGAGCCTGATCGCGGGGACGCCTCCCGTGGTCGCAGCGCCTGGCTGATTCCGGTGGTGCTCGGGGTGTATGCCCTGCTCGTGGTGCTGGTGGTGCTCAATGGCTTCCAGGAGTATCAGGCCTGGCTCTCGACCGATGCCCAAGTGTCCGCGGAAGCGAGGGATGCGATGTTGTACCGGTTGGTGCTTGGCCATGGCCTGGTGCTGACCCTGATGCTGATTGCTCCCGCCCTGCTCATGTATGTCCTGGTGGGCAGGGATCGTGAGCTGCAGGAGATGAGGCTCCGGCAGGAAGAGCTGCAGACCCAGCTTCGTTACCAGAGCTTTCACGATCCTCTTACCGCGCTTCCCAACCGCATGCTTCTGGAGGAACGCCTGAACAGCAAGATTGCCGAGGCGCGCCGTTCCGGCAAGCGTTTCCTGTTTCTGCTGGCCAGCCTCAGTGATTTCAAGCGCATCAACAAGAATCTGGGCTATGAAGTGGGTGACGAGGTGCTGCAGCATGTGGCGCGCAACATCGTGGACTGTCTGCGGGACGCGGATACCGTGGCCCGCTTCGATGGCGACATCTTTGCCGTGGTGGCGGATATCAACGAGAAGGTCGAGGCGAGTATCATTGCCCGCAAGGTGCAGAACAGCCTCAGCCGGCCTATCGACGTGGCGGATTCTCCCCTCACCGTGAACGCCGCCATCGGCGTGGCGATCTTCCCCGATCAGGGGGAGGAAATGCCTGTACTCATCGAACATGCCGACAATGCCGTGACCAAGGCGCGGGCCGCCGGCAGCAACAATATCGTGTTTTCCCAGGAAGACGCCTCCAGCGGCATGGATCGCCTGGCGCTCATTACCGGCATCAAGGATGCCATGTTGGAAGGCCACCTGAGCATGGTGTTCCAGCCCAAACTGGCTTTGACCTCGCCGGACACCCATGCTTTTGAGGCGCTGCTGCGCTGGCATCATCCTGAATATGGGGTGCTGCCCTGTGATGTGTATATCCCTCTGGTGGAACAGACCCGCCACATCATCGATCTCACCCACTGGACCGTGGGCGCCTGCTTCGACGTGCAGCGCAAGCTGATGGACCAGGGCCAGCGGGTCAGTATCGCGGTGAATCTGTCCGCCCGGGTGCTGGATGAGGATGGCTTTCCCCTGTGGGTGGAGCGCATGATCATGCAGCATGGCCTGGATCCCTCCCTGGTGCGTTTCGAGCTGACGGAAAGCGCCATCATGCAGGATTCCGAGCGGGCTTTGCAGGTGCTGCTGCAGTTGGCGGCCATCGGCGTGGGCCTGAGTATTGATGACTTCGGCGTGGGCCATTCTTCCCTGGCCTATCTCTCCCGCCTGCCCGTGGATGAGCTCAAGGTGGACAAGAGTTTCGTGCTGAGCATGATCAAGTGGGAGAGCGACCGCGCCATCGTGCGTGCCACCATCAACCTGGCCCACGACCTGGGGCTGAACGTGGTGGCCGAAGGGGTGGAGGAAATGGAGCAGGCCACCATGCTTCGGGAAATGGAGTGCGACATGCTGCAGGGGTATTACATCAGTCATCCTCTTACCCAGGAGCAACTTCAGCAGTGGATTTCCTCCCAGGCCGCCTGATCGAAGGCATAGCAGGCAAGTTGTTGTTTGCAAGGTGGAATTTCACGGATCCTCGTGGCTTCCCTCATTTCCGTGGGGATGCTGTCATTGACCTAAATAAGCATTTTTTGTTATACATACGGAGTTTGCCGCCCTGTGGAGGGCGGTTTCTTCGACGCAACAGACAACTTGGAGTTGGGAAATGAAAAAAATCATCGTGATTGCGGCACTGGTTGCCGGTATGGGTTCCATGGGTTCCGCAATGGCCGCCGGTGACGCGGCAGCGGGCAAGGTGAAGGCTGCTGTATGTGCCGCATGCCATGGTGTCAATGGTATTGGCATGCAGCCCCTGTGGCCCAACCTGGCCGGTCAGAAAGCAGAATACATTGTCAAACAGCTGAAGGCCTTCAAGGCGGGCACCCGCAAGGACCCCCTGATGTCTCCCCAGGCTGCCCCACTGTCCGATCAGGACATGGAAAACCTCGCTGCGTATTTTTCCAGCCTGAAGTAATTCTGGAACAGGGGTTGCCTTCGGCAGCCCCTGTTTTCGGTTCCATCATTTAAGAATTTTAGAATGTACTTGGAGTATGAAATGAAAAAAGCACTGTTGATTGCTTCTTTTGTTGCCATGGCAGCTACCGGTGTTGCGCAAGCAGCAGGTGATGCGGCTGCGGGCAAGACCAAATCCGCGGCCTGTGCTGCCTGTCACGGTGCTGACGGTAACAGCGGCGTGAATCCCCTGTGGCCCAAACTGGCTGGCCAGCATCCCAAGTACATCAAGAAGCAGCTGCATGATTTCAAGGATGGCAAGCGCAAGGATGGCACCATGGCGCCCATGGCGGCTCCCCTCAAGGAGCAGGACATCGAAGACCTGGCCGCCTACTTCTCCAGCCAGACCCGCACCATTGGCGCAGCCGCCGAGGACAAGGTCGCCCAGGGTGAAAAGCTCTACCGTGCGGGTAGCAGCAATGGCGCCCCCGCCTGTTCCGGCTGCCATGGCCCTGCCGGTGGCGGCAACGGCGCTGCCAATTTCCCCAGCCTCAGCGGCCAGAGCGCGGCCTATGTGGCCAAGCAGCTCAAGGATTTCCGCTCTGGTGCGCGCAGCAACGACATGAACGGCATGATGGCGGGCGTAGCAGCCAAGCTCACCGATGCCGAGATCGATGCCGTATCCCAGTACGTTCAGGGTCTGCACTGACGATTTTGCACTGATCCGGCATCCCCGGCCCCGTCAGCATCGGTTGACGGGGCTTTTTTTTGGGCCCGCGATTTCGACAAGGGTTCAAAGATTGGCGCGAGATGTTAAGCAATTTCTGTTCCTGCCGACATAAGCTTGCATTAGAGAAAAATTGCTGTCTGGGGGCAGAAAAAATGCGGACTGGAAAAGGTATTGGCGGATGCCGGGAGCTGTTCTTCCTCTGGAGTATCTTCGGATTGGCTCCCTGGGCGCAGGCAGGAGAATCGGTGGATGCTTATCTGGATGCGCCCCTGGAAGATCTTCTGTCCATGGAAGTCACTTCCGTGGCCAAAAAGAAGCAGGCGCTCAATGAAGTGGCCGCCGCCACTTTCATTATCACCAGTGAAGACATTCGTCGCTCGGGGGTAAGCAGCATTCCCGAAGCGCTTCGCCTGGCGCCGGGTATACAGGTTGCACGTATTGATGCCAATAAATGGGCCATCAGCAGCCGGGGATTCAACAGCCAGTTTGCCAACAAGTTGTTGGTAATGATCGATGGCCGAACCGTTTATACACCGGCTTATTCCGGTGTTTACTGGGATGCCCAGGATACCTTGCTGGAAGATGTGGATCGAATCGAGGTCATTCGAGGGCCTGGAGCAGCGGTTTGGGGCGCCAATGCGGTCAATGGTGTCATCAATATCATCACCCGGCACGCCGGGCAGACAGAAGGTGGTTTTGCCACCGTGGCGACAGGTTCGGAAGAAAAGGCGTTGGTGGGTCTTCGGTATGGCGCCAGCCTGGGTGAGAATGCTTCCGCCCGTTTCTATGCCAAGTACAACGACAGGGATGCCTCGCTGTTGTCCGGCTCCACGGGTGAGGCCGGTGATGACTGGTTGAGCCGCCGCGCGGGATTTCGCATGGATGGACGGGTATCGGTGGAAAATCATTGGACCGTGCAAGGAGACTTCTATGATTTGCGGGAAAACCAGCGGGTCGTGCAGTGGCTGGATCCCCAGGACCCCGTAAACGCGCCTTATGCCCCCTTCTACATGATTCCCGGAGTGGAGGATGAGGTGTCCTCCACAGGCTGGAATCTGCTGGGACGCTGGGAACACATGATTTCCGAGACGTCCAATTTCCAGTTTCAACTGTATTTCGATCACACGGATCGCTCGGAGCTCATCATAGACCAGGTACATGACACGCTGGATATTGATTTTCAGCACCAGTTTCGTCCCCTGCCCGGCCATGATGTGATCTGGGGCCTGGGATATCGCTATATCAGTGATCAATTCAACAACAGCTTTCAGGGCCAAATGATCCCGGACAGCAGCACCCGGGATTTGTTCAGCGCCTTCATACAGGACGAGATCGAGCTGATTCCTGATGCCTGGCGTTTGATCATAGGCTCCCGTTTTGAACACAACGACTATACCGGGGTCGAAGTGCAGCCCAGTGTGCGCCTGCTATGGACGCCCGATGCGCGCAGCACCCTGTGGGGTGCGGTATCCCGTGCCGTGAGAACACCTTCCCGGCTGGAACGGGGATCGCAGATGATTTCCATGATCGTGCCCGCCATGCCGCCTTATCTTCCTCAGCCGACGGTGCTGCATTCCCTGGGCAATGAACATTTCGATGCCGAAAAGCTCGTGGCCTGGGAATTGGGTTATCGCGTGCAACCCCGGGAAAATCTGTCTCTGGATCTCGCGTTGTTCTACAACGAATATGATGATCTTCAATCGTTCGAGTCCATTTATCCATCCCTGCCCGTTTCGGATGTGCGCTTTGACAACAAACTCGCCGCGGATAGTCATGGTTTGGAACTGGTGGCGGATTGGTGGCCGCTGGACTGGTGGCGGTTGCAGGGCAGTTACAGCTATCTGCAGGTTTCCGTTTTGCCGTCAATTCATAGCAGGGATCCCGAAGGCAACAACACCTTGCTGGAAGATTCCAGTCCGACGCACCAGTTTTCCCTGCGTTCAATGATGAACCTGCGGGATGATTTGCTGCTGGATCTGTGGCTATATCATGTCAGTGAGCTGGAGCGAACCGCCTATTCCCGTCCGGATCTCTCCGTTCCCGCCTATACCAGCTTCAACCTGCGACTGGCCTGGATGCCATACAAGAATCTGGAGTTTTCACTGGTTGGCAAGAACCTGTTTGATGACAGGCATCTGGAGTTTGTCGGAGAAAACTTTCTCACCGTAACTGAATTGGAACGTGCCTGGCAGATTCAGGTGCGCTGGGACTATTGACCTGAAACTCATGGAGGGTATGCGAGTGAATGGGAGATTAGCTGTTTGGAGTGGCCTGTTGATCGTATTGATGAGCGGCAACCTGTCAGCGGGCGTGGAAGAGGAGTATCTGGATATGCCGCTTGAGGACCTTCTGAGTCTGGAAGTTACTTCAGCGGCCAAGAAAGAGCAAAGCGTCAAGGAGACGGCGGCTTCCGTTTTTGTAATTACCCGTGAAGACATTCATCGCTCCGGCGTAACCAGTATTCCGGAAGCCCTGCGATTGGCTCCCGGTGTACAGGTTTCCCGTATTGATGCCAATAAATGGGCCATCACCACACGAGGCTTCAACAACCAGTTTGTAAACATGCTGTTGGTAATGATTGACGGGCGAACCGTGTACAGTCCAACGATTTCCGGCGTGTATTGGGATGCCCAGGACACCATGCTGGAAGATGTTGAACGAATTGAGGTGATTCGTGGCCCGGGAGCAACGCTGTGGGGCGCCAATGCGGTCAATGGTGTAATCAATATCATTACCCGCAATGCCGCGGATACCCAGGGTGGGCTGATGGTGGTCGGCGCGGGTAACGAGGAAAAAGCGTACGCCAGCCTGCGTTATGGCATGCAGTTGGGGGATGGCGCCGTTGGACGGGTCTATTTGAAATACAACAACCATGACAGTTTCTGGAGTCCGGAAGCCAACCGGGATGCGGGTGATCAGTGGAACAGCTTGAGAGGCGGGTTTCGCATTGACGGTAATGTCTCGGACCAGGACAACTGGACGCTCCAGGGAGATGTCTATCAAGCCGATGAAAACCAGCTTGCCAATTATTGGGTAGATCCTTCCGATCCCGCCAGCTCTCCCTATGCGCCTTACTACGTGGACCCCATGGTGGAGGATGAGATACATGCCTCTGGCTGGAATCTGCTGGGACGTTGGGAACACGTGCTGGCTTCCGGTTCATTGGCCAGCTTGCAGGTTTACTATGACCATAGCCGGCGGGCCGAGGCTTTCTCCACCCAGGTGCACGATATCCTGGATCTGGACTTCCAGCATCAGTTTCAACCGTTGCGAGGCCATGATGTGGTTTGGGGGCTGAACTACCGCTATATTCGCGACGATTTTGATAATACCTTCATGGCAAGTGTAACGCCCGAGAGCCAAGGCACCAGCTTGTTCAGCCTTTTTGTTCAGGACGAGATTGAATTGCTGACGGACAAATTGCGCCTCGTGCTGGGGTCCAAGTTTGAGCACAATGAGTACACCGGTCTTGAAATACAACCCACGGTGCGCCTTTTGTGGATGGCTACCGAGCGTGCCACCTTGTGGGGCGCTGTTTCGCGGGCCGTGCGCACACCATCCCGCGTGGAACGGAGTTCCGCCATCGTGTTTCAGATACTGCCCGGAAGCGATCCCTTTTCACCCGTGGTGGTGTATGGCTATGGCAGTGATGCTTTCGATTCCGAAAAGCTCCTGGCGTATGAGCTGGGCTGGCGCAATCAGATACGGGACAACCTGGCGCTGGATCTCACCCTTTATTATCACGACTACGAAGAGCTGGAAACGCTTGAGCAACAGCTTTCGCCCGAGGGCGTGCCCTATCTCATCTTCGACAACAATCTGCTGGCGGATAGTCGGGGGGCCGAGTTGTCCGTGGACTGGCAGCCTCTGGAATGGTGGCGTTTGCAGTTTGGATACAGCTATTTCCATATTTCCACGGAATTGAGCGTGGACAGCTCGTTCCTGGGCGCCATTGCGCCCAACGGACTTTCCACGCCGGAACACCAGTTTTCACTGCGATCATTGATGGATCTGAGCAACAACCTCAGCCTGGATCTGTGGATTTATCACGCTGGAAAAATCGAGCGACCAGCCTATCTCAGGGAAATGTCGGTGCCTGCCTACACCGGGGTAAACCTGCGCCTTGCCTGGCGTCCAAGGGAGAATCTGGAGTTGTCTGTTGTTGGTCGGGATCTACTGGATGATCGCCATCTCGAATTTGTGGGAGAAAGTTACCTTCTGCCCACCGATATCGAGCGTTCTGTTCACGCGCAGGTGCTCCTGCATTTTTGATGGCATCCGAGGACGGAGCTGAAGTTTGATGGACGGGGGGCTGCATAAACACGGAATGCTGATGGTCATGGGCAGATTGTGTCTGATGCTGCTTTTGCTGCTGGCCATCGATCCCAGATGGGCGTTGGCGGTGTCGTCGGAATACAAGCTCAAGGCCGCGCTGATCTACAAGCTGACCCGCTTTGTGGAATGGCCGGAAAACATGCCGCGCCGAAGTGATTTCGGCATCTGTATTCTGGGCCGGGATGATTTTGGCAGCGCGGTGGATGCACTTGAATCACGACAGGTTGGAGGGCTGCCCATCAGAATACGGCGACTGGTGCAGTCAGAAGCCGTGGATGAGCATTGCCAGATCCTGTTTGTCAGTGAATCCAAACGCCCGTTTTTGCGCAGCATACTGGCTTCACTGGAGGGGCGTCCCATTCTCACCATCGGTGATGTAGAGGGGTTCGCGCACAAGGGGGGAATGATTGAATTTATCCGTGGGCGAAAGCGCATTGGTTTCCGGATAAACCTGAGGCAGGCCACACGTGCCGGTTTGAAACTTTCCGCTCCCTTGCTGGAGCTGTCCACCATCGTGGAGACAACGACATCATGAGTAATACCCGAACACTTACCATTGCGCAGAAATTGCGGAACATGATTCTGGTTGTCACCGGCGGCGCGCTGCTCATCAGTTCGGTTATATATCTGGCTATCGAATTTTACAGTTATCGACAGAGCCTGATCGAAAGAGCAGAGGTTCTGGCTCATTTCATATCCACCAACTCGACCGCGGCCCTGAGTTTCGGGGACCGCAAGACAGCCAATCGTCTCCTCAGTTCCCTGCGATCCGAACCGTCGGTGGATTATGCCGGCATGTACTTGTCCGACGGGGAGTTGTTTGCCGAATATACCCGGGGTGCGGTGGCGGCATCACGCTTTCGGGCGGCGGCCGGAAAGTGGATGGACAGTTTGCTTCCGGAGCAACTGGAAAAAACCGCTTATCGGGTGCATGGCAACCATATAGGAACCTATCAACCGGTATATCTTGGTGAGGAGTACCTTGGTTATATCATCCTGCATACCAATCTTAACCGGCTGTTCAGCCGCATCGTCGATTACCTCTTTGTGGTTTCGTTCTTCTGGCTGGTAATCATGGGGGGCGCGTTTCTGCTTTCCAACCGGCTGCAGAAACAGATTTCCACTCCCATACGTGAGCTGGTGCAAGGCATGCAAAGGGTGTCGGAAAAACAGGATTACAGCTTGCGGTTGGCCCCAGGTGAAAATGATGAGATTGGTACCATCATTGACAATTTCAACAGCATGCTTGGCCAGATCGAGGAACGTGACAATAAACTGGCCAGCTATCGGGAAGAGCTTGAGCAGAAAGTCGAGGAACGCACCCGCAGCCTTAAAGAGGCCAAGGAAGCGGCCGAAGCGGCGAGCAAGGCCAAGAGTGAATTCCTGGCCACCATGAGCCATGAAATACGCACGCCGATGAATGGGGTAATGGGGATGACGGAGCTGCTGCTTGACAGTGGGCTGGAGCTGCGCGCGCACCGCCTGGCGGATACGGCGCACCGTTCCGCGGAAGCGTTGCTGGGGGTAATAAACGATATTCTGGATTTCTCCCGTATCGAAGCCAACAAGCTTCACCTGAACAAGGAGGATTTCAATCTTCGTTCATTGCTGGAAGATACCCTGGAGCTGGTAGCCAATCAGGCCTATCGCAAGGGGCTTGAGTTGGTGCCTAACCTGCCTCCCGATCTGCCCGTCTGGGTGCATGGCGACCCGGTGCGTTTGCGCCAGGTTCTTGTCAATCTGCTTGGCAACGCCATCAAGTTTACCCAGAGGGGGGAGGTCCGGTTGTGGGTGCGGGCCTTGCGTTCCAGCGAAAGCCGGTTCCGAATCTCCTTCGAGGTTTCGGATACGGGGCCGGGAATTCCCCTGGAGCAACAGGATCAGATTTTTGAGGCCTTCAGCCAGGCGGATAGCACTACTACACGCCGTCATGGTGGAACGGGGTTGGGTTTGGCTATCGCCAAGCGCCTGGTGGAACTGATGGGTGGAAGCCTGGAACTGGAAAGCGCTCCGGGAGAAGGCGCTCATTTCCGCTTTACCATTTGTCTGGAACAGGCGGTATTGCCCAAACTGGAACCCGCCAGTCCGGCGATGTTGCACGGTGTACGGGTGCTCATCGTCGATGACCATGCCGTGAATCTGGAGATCTTGCATAACCAGATCATTGCCTGGGGCATGCGCAACGGCTCGGCCACGACGGCGGAAGAAGCGTTGGAAATTCTACGCCGCGCCGCCCGAGCCGGTGATCCCTATCAGATAGTTCTGCTGGACTGGCACATGCCTGGCATGGATGGCGTGGAGCTGGCCCGGGTTATCCAGGAAGCTGATGATATTCCCCCGTTGCATCTGATCATGCTCAGTTCCTCCAGTACGGATCCGGCCTTGGCGGGGAATACGCCCGTTGCCTGTTTCCTGCAGAAGCCGGTGCGTCAGCAACAGCTTCTGGCCTGTCTCAAGGAAGTGCTGGGTGGCAAAACGGAAAAGCGGGTCGAAAGCAAGAAAACGCCTGTCAACTACGGCGCCCGGGTGCTGCTTGCCGAAGACAACATGGTGAATCAGGAAGTCGCCCTGAGTATGTTGCTGAACATGGGGTGTACGGTGGATGTGGCCGAAAATGGGGTGGAGGCCGTGCATTTGTATTCCGAGTCGGATTACGACATCGTACTCATGGACTGGCACATGCCGGAAATGGATGGCGCCGCGGCCACGGAACAAATGCGTCAGATGGAAAAGGCGGAAGGGAAAAGCCGTACGCCAATCGTGGCCTTGACGGCGGATGTACAGAAGGGCATCCGTGAACAATGTCAGGCCGCAGGCGTTGATGACTATCTCAGCAAGCCATTTTCCCAATCACAGCTTTCCGACTTGTTGCGTCGTTGGCTGCGGGATCAGGCCGCCGGTACCGAAGACGCCGCCGCCCAAACCGATGTTGGTCAGTCCACAACACAGGCGGTGATTGATGAGCAGGTGCTGGAGCAACTGCGTGAACTTGGTGAAAGCACAGGGCGGGACGTGTTGGGGAAGGTCGTGTCGCATTTTCTGGAACAAGCGCCGAGGGATGTGGCGGCCCTGGGCAAAGCGGTTCAAAGTGGGGAGGCAGATTTATTACGTCGCATTGCACACGGTTTGAAGTCCGCCAGCGCCAACCTGGGGGCAACGGCATTTTCTGCCGACTGCGCCCGCCTGGAAACCATGGGCAGAGAGGGGGATCTGAGTGAGGCACCCGCCATGGTGCAGTCGGTACAGGCCGCCTTGCCCGGGTTGCTGACTTCCCTGCGTCGTCTCGCCGGCATCGGGAAGGGAAGCCGGGATAATGCGCAGGTGCCCAAAACGGAGGACGGGGCAGAACTGATCATGCTGGTTGACGATGATCCGGCCTTTCGTCTGGCCACAGAGGAAGCCCTGAAAACGGCCGGTTACCGGGTGATTGCCCTGGATAATGGCGCCGCCGCCCTTGAACAGGCGTTGAAGCAACGTCCTGATCTTGTGCTGCTTGATGCTCTGATGCTGGATATGGATGGCTTCGAGGTATGCCGCCGCCTGCATCGCATGGCGGGAATGGAAGATCTGCCGGTGATGATGGTAACCGGGTTGGAAGATACCGAATCGGTGGAGAAGGCCTTTGATTCCGGTGCCACCAGTTTCGTGACCAAGCCCGTGAACTATCCCATATTATTACACCGTATCCGTTTTCAGTTGCGGGCGATAAAGGACAGGCGGATATTGCATGAAAGCCAGTTGCAGCTTGCCCGGGCACAGCACATTGCAGGCTTGGGATACTGGCGCTGGGATGCAAAGGCGGATGAACTGTCTCTTTCCGATAATCTGGTATCCATGCTGGGTGTGGAAGATAAACGCTGTTGCCACAGCTTGGGGGCTTATCTGGAATATGTGCATCCGGAAGACAGAAACTATGTGCGGGATGTCATCATGGCGGCCTCGGAAGGAGCGCCGTTGAAGCCGGTGGATTACAGATTGCTGGCTCATGGCCGTCCCGCGGTGATTGTGCACCAGGAGCTTGGCATGGCGCCTGACAGCATGCATGTGGTGCTCGGTACGGTGCAAGATATCACCCAGCAGCGGGCCACGGACCAACACATTCGCCAGTTGGCCTATACCGACAAGCTCACCGGACTGGCCAGCCGCGCCTATTTCTACAAGCATCTTGAGGATCTGATCAAGGCGGCTTCCCGCCGTGATGAGCAGTTTGCCGTGCTGTATCTTGATCTGGACGGCTTCAAGGATATCAATGACAGTCTCGGTCATGATATGGGTGATGAGCTGCTGAAAATTGTGGCGGAACGCCTGCAAGGCGCGTTGCGGGACACGGACTTCATTGCGCGTCTCAGCGGAGATGAATTCTGCATTCTGGTGGATAACGTCAATGACCAATATGATGCGGCTGAAGTTGCTGCTCGTTGCCTGGAGGAAACAAACCGCTCCGTGATGCTGGGCAAGCGTGAAGTGCGTCCCAGGTGCAGCATTGGTATCGCACATTTTCCTGAAGATGGACAGGATCTCCAGTCGCTGCTGAAAGCCGCGGACAGCGCCATGTATGCCGCCAAGGAAGATGGCAAGCATCGTTATGCATTCTATTGCAAGGAAATGACGCTGGAAGTGGAAAGACGTTTGCAGATGGAGCAGGACTTGCGCATGGCAATCGACCGGGAACAGTTCGTGCTTCATTATCAGCCGCAGGTTGATGTTTCCAGTGGGCGGATTGTCGCGGTGGAGGCCCTGGTGCGTTGGCGGCATCCGGAAATGGGATTGATTCCACCGGGTGAATTTATCGAGGTGGCGGAACGAATTGGCATGATCCATTCGCTGGGAAGCTGGGTTCTGGGCCAGGCCTGTTCCCAGTTGCAGCAGTGGCGTTCCATGGGTATGGAAAGTTTGCGCATGGCGGTGAACATTTCGCCTCTGCATTTTCTTGATGCCGGGCTGCTGGATGTGGTTGCCAGGGTACTGGATGAAACCGGCATTCCGCCACAGTGCCTGGAATTGGAAATCACTGAAAGTGTCGTCCAAACCAGCCGTGAGAGTTTTGATTCATTCCAGCGCTTGAGGAATCTGGGGGTGGCCATTGCCATCGACGATTTCGGTACGGGGTATTCTTCTCTGGCCTCCCTCAAGTCCCTGCCGGTGGATTGTCTGAAGATCGACCGTTTGTTCGTCACCGATCTGCTTGCCGACGACAAGGCGTCGGTGCTGCTTGGCACCATTGTCAATGTGGCCCATGCGCTGGGGCATCGGGTAGTGGGAGAAGGTGTGGAGGAAAGAGCCCAGCTCGATGTACTGAAGAGCGTGGGCTGTGATCTTGCGCAGGGCTATTACCTTAGTCGTCCGGTGGAGCCCGGGCAAATACCCGGGCTGGTGGAGAGCTTTCGTCACGGGCATCTTGGTGTCTTGCGGGCCTCCTCCTGAACAGGCGGGGAAGGGCAGGCCGCGATCAATTCGCGGTGCTGCGGCCGGGGGGCGGTATCAGGCCAGAATGGTATCTTTGGACAGGATGGCTGTGCCGGCAAATACCTGGTTTCGTCCCAGTTCCTTGGCGCGATAAAGGTTGATGTCCGCCTGCTGAATGAGCAGGTCTATGCCTATGTTGGCTGGGCCCGCATGAGCGACGCCAAAACTGGCTGTCAACTGCAGCCCCTTTTCTCCCGTATCCATGCGCAGAACGGAACGACGCAGACGTTCCGCCATGTTAACGGCTTCGGAAAAGCTGGTTTCCGGGAGAAACAGGATGAATTCCTCCCCGCCCCAGCGGGCGAGGATGTCTCCGGCCCTGGCATTGTTGTCCAACATCTGGGCAAAGGCGCGAAGAATCCGGTCACCTGTGGTATGCCCAAACCGGTCATTCACAGCCTTGAAGCGATCCAGGTCAATGAGAATGACGGCCATGTGGTGATGATTGCGTAGCCCGGTGTTCCATAGCGGAGTAACCAGATCCTGGAATCCCCGCCGGTTGTACATGCCCGTAAGAGGGTCGATACTGGCCAGCTTTTCCGCAACGAGTTTTTTCCTTTGCAGGATCCTGAACTGGTCGGCCAGGGCGAATGCCAGCAGCACGGCGTCGATGAGCATCGCGCCTTCGATTAGATGGGCCGGGATTTCTCCCACGGGCAGTGCCATGGCGACGATAGCGATGGATGTCATCATCGCCAGGGTATGCGTGATGGAGGCGAGTAGAAAATATTTTGCCGAGGGGACATTCCTGCGCCAGGAAAGCAGCCCGATGAGTATCATTGCCAGCGAAAAAATGAGCAGGAATCCCGCGGACAGTACAAAGAGGAGGCTTGCCTCGCGGGCCAGAAACAAGGTGACTGTTGTCAGGATGAGGCAGCCGATGGCCACCAGGATGCCACGAAAAAGGCGTGGAAAATGCCGGCGGATGTCCAGAAAGCTCGAGGCAAAAATGAGCCCGAATACCATAAACAGCATGAACAGAAACGGGATGCTCCATTGTTGTATTTCCGGGTGTGCCGGCCATAGATATTGAAAGGCATGTCCCGTGTAGCCCATGTTGCCCAGCAGGAAGCTGAACAGATAAAGGGAATAGAAAAGATAGCGGCCTTTTCGAAGATTGAGGAACAGAATCAGATTGTAGCCAATGAGAATGGCCAGACCACCGTACACTATGCCGTACCAGTAGGCTTTTTCGTTCTGGCGGGCAAAGAACCCTTCCAGGGTCGAGAAATAAACCGGCAGGACCATGGCTTCGGCGGTTTCCGCCCTGATGAACACAATGGTTTCTCCAGGTCGATAAGCGTGGTCAAAAGCAAATATACGGGAGTTTACGGGGCGTTTGGCAAAAGGCAGACTGTCGCCGGTAACCCAGTGCCGGACGAGCTTGTGATCTTCCATGACAAAAAAATCCAGCTTGTCCAGCCAGGCGCGTTCCACCGACAGCCGGCGCAATAATGGTTGGTCCTTGGGGTTTCTTACGGCCAGCCGCAACCACACCGGATGCGCTTTCAGGCCGAAGCGGAGCAGGTTTTTCCGGGAGGGCAGGAATAACCCGGCCTGATAGGCCTGAATGGCTTGTTCCAGGTTCAGGGGAGTGTCTTTTTCCTGATAATAGAGCAGAAAATCGCCAACGGGCCGGGGATGAATCCGGGCGGCGTCAAGAAACCGGGTCTGTTCGGGCAGCGCCCTGGCGGCGGACAGTAGCAGGACAAAAAACAGAAGAAGATATTTCATTGATACGAGCAACATGCTTCCGGTTTCCCGCGTGGGCCGCCGGATGCCCCCTCCCATGCTGTTGATATTGTTTACTGATGCTCCCAGGGTTCATGGGTTTCCAGAACGCATCCGTGGCCGTGGTAGCCATGCCGTTCTTCGTGGACCAGTCGGCGTACTTCCATTTGCATATGCACAGGAACCGGATCGTAATCCGATTTCATCACGACTTCCAGTTTTTTGCCTGGGCTCAACCGGGTGGGTAGCCATAGCATGGCCCCGGCAGTGCTGATATCAGCAAGGAATCCGATACGGTAGGTTTCGCCTGGTTCCGTGCGAAAGCGCACGGGGCCATGCCATTCCACTCTCGGGCTGATGCGCCTGTCCATCTTTCCTTCCTCGAAATGCAATGGTCATGGCTTTATTATGGACCAGTTTCAGCCTTTTCGCCGACCGTTGAACAAGTGGGGCAGCACGTCGGCATAGGTCGTGGCGAAATGAACCCGGACGCCCTTGCGGATGTGCGCCGGAATCTCTTCCCAGTCCCCCCGGTTGTCCGCGGGCAGGATCAGTTCACGGATACCGGCGCGGCGGGCGGCGATGACCTTCTCACGGATGCCGCCCACGGGGAAGACCTCGCCGGTCAAGGTCAGTTCCCCCGTCATGGCGATGCGCCGCACCTTCTTGCCCAGTGCCAGGGAGAGCAGGGCCGAAGCCATGGTGATACCGGCGGAAGGGCCGTCCTTGGGCGTGGCGCCGGCGGGCACGTGCAGGTGGATGAATGCCTTCTCGAAGAAGTCTTCGGCAATGCCGAACTGCCGGGCGTGGCTGACCACGTAGCCGTAGGCAATCTCCGCGGATTCCTTCATCACGTCTCCCAGTTGCCCCGTGAGTTTGAAGCCCCGGGCATAGCTGTGGGTGTGTACCGCTTCTATGCTCAGGGTAGCGCCGCCCATGGCCGTCCAGGCCAGGCCGGTGACCACGCCGGGGCCGGACAGGTTGCGCTCGTCGCGGAATACCGCCGGGCCGAGATAGGCTTTCAGGTCATCCTTGCCGATCTCCATGGGGGGCTGGCGGCCTTCCTGTATCTTTACCACCGCCTTGCGCACGATGCGGGCCAGTTGTTTGTCCAGGCGGCGCACCCCGGCATCCCGGGCATAGTCTTCGATGATCCGGCGCAGCACCGGGGCCTTGATCTTGATATCGCCGCGCTTCAGACCTGCCTCTCGGATCTGCCGGGGCAGCAGGTAGCGGCGGCCGATCTGCAGCTTTTCCTCGGGGATGTAACCGGAGAGCTGGATGATCTCCATGCGGTCCAGCAGGGGGGCGGGAATGGTGTCCAACTGGTTGGCGGTACAGATGAACAGGGTCTCGGACAGGTCGAAGCGCAGATCCAGATAATGATCCAGGAACTCGCTGTTCTGCTCCGGGTCCAGCACTTCCAGCAGGGCCGAGGCGGGATCTCCCTGGTAGCTGGCGCCGATCTTGTCGATTTCGTCCAGCATGATTACCGGGTTCTGGGTGCCGGCCTGCTTCATGGCCTGAATGAACTTGCCGGGCATGGCGCCGATATAGGTGCGCCGGTGGCCCTTGATTTCCGCCTCGTCGCGGATGCCGCCTACGGAAAAGCGGTAGAAGCGCCGCCCCATGGCGTCCGCCACGGATTTGCCGATGGAAGTCTTGCCCACGCCGGGCGGCCCCACCAGCAGGATGATGGAGCCCCTGACCTCGCCTCTTTGAATGCCCAGGGCAAGGAATTCCAGGATGCGTTCCTTCCCGTCTTCCAGGCCGTAATGATCCCGATCCAGCACCTTGCGGGCATGGGCCAGCTCCAGGTTGTCTTCGGATTCCCGTCCCCAGGGCAGCACGGTGATCCAGTCGAGGTAGTTGCGCGTCACGTTGTA
>CAZWRE010000096.1:0-3021 GCA_964636335.1 uncultured Sedimenticola sp.
TAGTTTGTTGCCGGTGGTACCGTCGGGTAAACGGTAGTCGCCACGCAGGGTCTTGATGGGGGTGCGATAGGTCTTGCCGTCCAGTTCATAGACGAGGTTGCCATCCTGCACCGTCCCCTTGGCGGCAGCCTCCATCTCTTCCTTGGAGACACCAGTCACCACTTCGATGTCGAAACGCTTGTTTTTGTAATCCGGGATGAGCCTGGCCACCACATTCCGCGTTTTCGATATGACCCATGAAGGTGACATGGGCACCATCCAGCCGGTCTCCGGACAGCGGGTCTCCAGGCAGTAGAGGTAGGCCTTGGCACGGTTGCCGTGTTCGTCGTGCTCGATGCCGAGGGCCGTGATTTCGTTGTCCACCGCCTGTGCGACCTCGTGCTGGGCCTGCTCGATCTCGGCGCGGCGCTCAGGCGAAGCGCCGATGATATTGAGCGCCCCCCAGGTCAGCATGCAGGCGATGGGATTGAGGTCGGATGCATAAACATCGCAGCCCAGCCGCGCCGCCTCGAATGGAATGGAGCCCCCGCCACAAAAGGTGTCGCCAACGCGGGGGCGGTGGCCATAGCGCAGAATGCCCAGCTGTTCCACCAGCTCCTGATGGGACCGGGCCTCGATACCCAAATGTGCGTAGTGACGGTTGACGGCGGGCCAGACGGGTGCATAGAGCCATTCCTGATCCACCTCTTCCGGGCGTTTGCACAGAGCAGCCTTCTCTTCGTAGCTTCCGAAAGTGGCCAGTGCCTTGCGGTAGAGGGTGAGCTTCTCTTCCTCCGTCACGTCCCGCCGCCATCCACACCCGCTGAAGTACCGCTCAGGATCGCTGATCGGGATGAGTTCCTGCAATTTGGTCGCTGAAAAGGCCTTGGCTGCCAAGGCTCGCCGGGCCAACCCTTCTTCGTCAAAGGCCATCAGCTTCTCGAAAATTGTGAGATCCCCTTCCGCATCCCCGGTCTGCGGCAACAGGCTGCCCAATACGATGGCCCGTACCAGGATCAATGGCTTGCGCCCCTTCCAGAAAGACCCTAATCCGGTAAGTGTCTGAGCCCTCCCTGCCTTTCTTTCCTTCTGCGCTTCAAACGAAATCTTCTGCGCCGGAAACACTACCTCGATCAAGGCGGGAGTATTCTTGAGAGCCAAGGGTGTGAGTTTTTGGTCGGTTTGCTGCTGGGTGGTCTGCATTGTATTCGTCACCGTTCAAAGTCCCAATGTACGCTTCAAGGCCCGGTCAACTTTGTCCATGGCAATACATTTTCCAATGACTCTATCGATCTCGCGGTTCAATACCGTTGCTAGGTTGTCCGTTACGACAATGGAATCGGTGAGCAGACCCATGGCCTTTCCAACCGGGTCGGCTTTCTTGACAGTGACACGCGTCGGACCAGTGCGCTTCAGATTCGAGGTGATCAGCGCAACGATTCGCTGATTGAGTCCTGTGCTCAAACCGTCGCCCTGTACAATGAGCGCGGGGCGCTTCTTGTAAGTTTTCAGGTCGGAATTGGGGAACCTCACAAGAATGACATCGCCTCGCTTATAGGTCATCGTAGGCTTCCATTCCCGGATGATCCCAATCCTCGGCAAAGGAGCGCAAACGCAGCAGGGTTTCCAACGCATCCGCCTGGGACCACCCCAAGGATTTGATGCTGTTGTACTGTTCGGCTGTGGTCAGGGCGTTGCCGGAGACATAGAGCACAGCGGATGACTGCGTTGCCGGGAATAGCGGGGGCGTTTGCTGTGCTTCGACCTGTCTTGTTGTTTGCATAACAGCCGAATGCCAGAATGCGGGAATCGATGTATCTAATGTTGTGGCGGGCATGATCAATATTCCGGTTCCAGGCTCTGAATGGTCTTTTCTGTCAGAATGTGATGGAAAAACATCGCCTTTGAGCGTGTATGCAATATTTCCAACTGTGCTTGGGCAGCCTCCCAATCAGTGGGTGGCATCTCGGACAGGGTTTCAAGGTCGACCAGCGTTCCAGTCAAGGTCTCGTCAGGTAGGGTGGCATTGGCCGGTGTAACAACCTGTATGACATGTATAAATTCTTCTTCTGGTATTTCCAGACGAATCTGGCAGTTATGCTGCCTGATTTCATGCCCCCCCAACTCGACCTTTAGTTTAAGTGCTGCCAAGTCAGGTGGTGGTGCCAGGGTCAACATATCAAGGTACCGTAGTGAATGGCGTTGGATATTCGAAACCAGACCGTTCTTCTGAAGAATATCCATGAGTTTTACAATTTCTTCCTTGAAGGATTTCCAGCCCACATAAGGTTTTTGACAGTTGAGCGTGACTACCCGGTCCCCGACTTGCCACCGGAAGGGAAAACCGGGTTCTTCCATCATTACCTTGGCGACAAAGCGCAAATTGGGATCCATCTGCGCCACAGGTGCTGGAATGTCCGCTGCTGGCAGCCGGCTCAACGAAAGGTTTGGGTATCGGGTTTTCAATTCGGAGAAAAGCACACCCGGCAAAACATCTCCAATGGCAGGGCTTTCAAACTGAATCTGCCATATGGCTTCTATCAACGGCTCCTGTCGTAATCTCGTTGGAACAGGGTTCATTCTGGCTCTCCGATGGGTTATTAGTCGTATTGTAGTTATTCGCTATCAAACATATCCAGCATGGGCAACTCAGTTTCTTTGACTTGCGCCCGCCGAGCGCGGGGCTGGAGCAGGTCGCTTTGGGCCACGTCACCCAGCGCATGCCGCAAGGCCAGACGCCAACCCTTGCCACCGTCGGTAACCCGGCCCGTGGTCATGGCGGTCATGCCAAAGAGCCACCAGCGTTCTTCCGGCCGCAAGGCGAGCCAATTGCGAACCGCCACGGGGATTTTTTCCATTTCCATGTCTTCCACCGCCCAGGCCAGAACGCAGAGCTCCTTGCCCAGCAACCGATCCACCGGGTTTTCTCCCACCTTCCAGGCGGAGGTCTTGAGACCGTGGGCCTTGAGCCGGGCATTAAAGGCACGCTGCACCTCACTGCGGATGGCCGTCCAGCGTGGGCGTTCCAGTAACACCCGGTCG
>CAZWRE010000097.1:0-12710 GCA_964636335.1 uncultured Sedimenticola sp.
CTGCGTGATCTGGGTGTCAGAATCAGCATCGACGACTTCGGAACGGGTTACTCGTCACTTTCATCACTGAAATCCCTGCCCATCGACTGCCTGAAAATCGACAGGGTGTTCATTTCCAATATGTTTGAAGATGCAAGTTCAGCCATACTGCTGAGATCCATAGTGGATCTTGCCCACGCGCTGGACTACGTAGTGGTGGCCGAAGGAGTGGAAAAGGATGAAGAGTTGAAAGTGCTCACCGAAACAGAATGCGACCTGGTGCAGGGCTACCTGTTCAGCAGACCGGTGACGCCGGATCAGATACCCCCGCTGGCAAGGCGGCATTTTCTCGGAGAGATGGGGAGCAAGATGCTGGTGGCCTGCTCCTGACGGACAGGAAATCAGGATGATCCCTGATTGTGGAACATCCAGCCGGCCCGTTCATCCAGCTCTTTCTGTTCCCCGCGGGCGCGTTCCGCCATGCCACGCAGTTGTCGTTTGGTGATGAGTTTCCGCAGCGCCTTGTTTTCTCCGTGCAGCTTGAGCCACCGCAGCTGCATATCCTCGAAGGCCTCGCGGCTTTGCCGCAACGCCTGTTGCTGCTGATCGATTGCCTGGTCCAGGCGGGCCAGAAAAATCCTGTAGTCCTGGAGCTGGGCCGGGTTGAAGCAGCAGCTACCGGCACCATGAAACGCCTCCAGGTACTGGTTGCGATATTGCTTGAGGGACAGCAACTGCTGCTCATCCTTTTCCATGTTCACGCGGCAGTCACCCATTTTGCGCGCCATTTCTCTTTCCTCGTTCCCCACAACCCGGGCAACGGTTTTCAGGGAGTTACCATGCTTCATGCTGCCTCATCCTCCGCGTCATTCTCTCCGGCCTGCCGGGCATCAGTCACTGCCAGGAGCTGCTGGAAACTCTGCTCGAATCCCACGGCCGTGGTTCTATCCTGTTGCAGGAACTGCACCAGCCTGGGGTAATAGTTGATCGCTTCATCCACCCGCGGATCACTGCCGGGCTTGTATGCGCCGACGCTGATCAGATCCTGATTCTTGTGATAGGTGGAGTACAGCTGGCGGAAACGACGGGCCGCCTCCACATGCTCTTCCGAAACGATATCGTTCATCACCCGGCTGACTGATGCTTCCACATCGATGGCCGGGTAGTGTCCGCCTTCGGCCAGATCCCTGGACAGAACCACGTGACCATCCAGGATTGCCCTGGCGGAATCCACCACTGGATCGTTCTGATCGTCTCCCTCGGCCAGAACGGTGTAGAAGGCCGTGATGGATCCACCCCCCTGTTCCCCGTTCCCTGCCCTCTCCACCAGTTGGGGAAGCCTGGCAAAGGCTGACGGGGGGTATCCCTTGGTTGCAGGGGGTTCACCGATGGCCAGGGCAATTTCACGCTGGGCCTGGGCGAAGCGGGTAAGAGAATCCATGAGCAGCAGCACATGCTTTCCCTGATCCCGGTAGTACTCCGCAATGGATGTGGCCAGCCAGGCGCCATGCATGCGCAGCAAGGGGGGATTGTCTGCCGGGCTGGCCACCACCACCGCACGCTGCCGGCCTTCATCTCCAAGTATGTTCTCCACGAACTCCTTCACTTCCCGGCCACGCTCGCCAATGAGACCGACCACCACCACGTCCGCGTCGGTGTACCTGGTCATCATGCCAAGCAGCACGCTCTTTCCCACGCCGCTGCCGGCAAAAAGGCCGATCCGTTGGCCCCGGCCTACCGCGAGCAGCGCGTTGATGGAGCGCACACCCACATCCAGGGGGGTGTCTATGGGCCAGCGTTCCAGTGGATTGATGTTATTTCCCAGCAGCGCCCTGCGGCTGCTGTAGCTGATGCGCCCCTTGCCATCCAGGGGATTTCCCGAGGCATCCACGACCCGGCCCAGGAGACCGTCACCCACCCGGGCGTCATAGGAAGCTTCCCCGGGCACCACACGGGCATTGGGCATCAGCCCCCGGCTGTCTCCCGCTGGCATGAGATAGGTGCTCGACCCGGCAAAGCCAACCACCTCGGACTCGACAACCGAATGTTCCGTATGAACCTGGCAGCGCGCACCTATGGGTGCATGGATGCCAACAGCTTCAATGGTCAGTCCCACAACACGCTTCACCCTGCCCTCCACGACCATGGTGGAAGCGCTGGAAACCCGCTGCCGGTATTTTCCCAGGCTACGTTCCCAGCGCGAGAACATCGATGCCCTGCACTGTTCGGGAAGACTGCTCATTCGCCATCCACCGCTCTTTCTCCACCAAACAGGCTGGCGGCAACCTGATTGATACGTGTTTCCACCGTCGCATCGATATGTGATTCACCATTGTCGATCCGGCACCCTCCCCGCGACAGCGTGGGCACTTCCCGGATGTGCCAACTGGATTCCCCTTCCTCGTCCAGGTTGAGCGCATCCCGCACCAGCGCGGCATCCTCCGGGTGCAGCTCGATGACCACCCGGTTGTCACATACCGGCAGCCGCGCCACCGCGGCGCGTATGACCCCGACGATATGCGAAGGATCAGCCTTCAGTTCCCTGCGGATAAGCTGCTTGGCAATGGCCAGCGTCAGCAGCACCAGTTCCTCCTCCACCCGGGCATCCAGCCGGGCCAGCGGGTGGGAAAGGCAATCCATCAGGGAATCGAGCCGTTCGAACCGCGCCTCAAGCTGATCCCGGGCAGCGGCCAGTCCTTCCTTCAGTCCCTGTGCAAAGCCTTCCTCCCTGGCCTCCTTGTGCATGGCCTCGATCTGGTCTGCCGTGGGCAGGCTGATTCTGTCCTCCTCGTCCCGGATGTCTTCCGTGTCAGACGCCAGAGGCGGAGCCTGCCAGGGACGAATCCCGCTGCCGGTAAATGCGCTGGAATCAGACAAACTCATCACCTCCGGAACCGCCAAGGGCAATTTCACCTTCATCGGCCAGGCGCTTGGCTACCGCCAGGATGGCCTTCTGTGCTTCCTCTACCTCACTCAGGCGCACCGGTCCCTTGGCTTCCAGGTCATCACGCAACATGTCTGCCGCACGCTTGGACATGTTCTTGAAGATCTTGTTCTTGACATCTTCGTCGGCTCCCTTGAGGGCCAGCAACAGGGTGTCGGAAGGTACTTCCCGCAACAGGGTCTGGATTCCCCGGTCATCCACATCCAGAAGATTGCTGAACACGAACATCAGGTTCTGGATTTCTTCCGCCAAGGCTTCATCAACCTGCTGAATAGCCTCGGTGATCTTCTGCTCCGCGTCGGCATCCAGGAAATTGAGAATGTTGGCCGCCGTCTCCTTGCCGCCGGACGCCGGGCTGGTCAGGGAGAAACTGCCCGCGTACTGGCGTTCCAGGATGTCATCCAGTTCCTGCAGGGCGGACGGTTGCACGCCGTCCAGGGTGGCAATGCGCATGAGCACATCCGCGCGCCTTTCCTCGGGAAAATGCTTGAGCACCTCCGCCGCCTGGTCGTTGTCCAGGTAGGAAAGGACAATGGACACGATCTGGGGGTGTTCGAAACGGAAGATCTCGGCAATCGCCCGCGGATCCAGCCATTTCAGGGATTCGATGCCCTTGGAATTGGGCTTGGTCAGAATCCTGTCGATAAGGCTCACCGCCTTCTCGACACCGAAGGCTTCCACGAGTGTGTTCCTCACATATTCCTCGGAGTCCAGCCCCAGGGCCGTTTCCCTTTCCACTGCCTCGGCAAAGCTTCCAAGGACCGCATCAATCTGCTCACGGGTCACATGGGTCAGAGCCGCCATTGCCGAACCCACGCGCTGCACTTCCTTGGGCTCCATGTGCCGGATGATGGCGGCCGCCTCTTTCTCTCCCAGGCTCATCATGAAAATTGCCGCTCTTTCAAGCCCGTCTATGCTTGTCTGCTCTGTTTCACTCATCGTCTGCCACCCAGTTCTTCACCACCTGCGCCACCCGGCGCGGGTCCTGCTGTACCATGTTTCTCGCTGTCTCCAGGTCCAGTTGGGGGGCGGCACGGTCGCTTTCCCCGTCTGCCTGCCTGGCGGCACCCTCACTGATGGCCACTTCGTCTTCCGCCAGGGATACCCCGTCCGCCAGTTCTCCACCCTCAGGGGTGGGCAGGCCCGCCACAGCAGCACCATCCGCCGCCAGGAGTACCTCTCCCTCGGCGCTGGCATGAACGATACGGCCTGCTTCAGACAGGTTCTTCAGGGCGGGGCGCAGAACGCCGAACACCAGGATCAGGACAAACAGCCCGCCAAGAACCGGCTTGGCAAGATCCCACACCCACGTCTGCTGCCAGAGGGGAACAGCCTCCATCGGTTCCATCTTCTGGATATCCTGGAACGAGGTATTGATGACGTTTACGCTGTCGTTCCGGCTCGCATCGAAACCCACAGCTTCTTTCACCAGGGTGGTGATATGCTGAAGTTCCTGCTCCGTGAGGGCTACCTGCTCGATCTTTCCGTCTTCCAGAATCCGCTTCCTGTAGTCCACCACAACACCGACGGACAGCCTGCGAACCTGCCCGGGAGCCCGGCGGGAATGGGTGATGGTCCGGTCCAGCTCATAGTTGCGGATCACATGCTTGGAGCTGGTTCCGCTGTTTTCCTCACCGGTGGTGGCGGGCAGGTTGCCTACGGTTCCACCTCGTGGCGGTTGATTGGTCAGGGCACCCGGCACACCCACTGGATTGCCCAGGCTGTTCTTCTCTTCACGGATATCCTCGCTGCGCACCAGGTTCTTCTCCGGAACATACTGTTCCTGCGTCTGCTCGGTAACAGTAAAATCCAGATCGGCCACGACCTGGGCGCGAATCCCTCCGCTTCCCACGAAGGGACTGAGAATGTCCTTGATACGCTGCACATAGAGCGCTTCAAGCTGGTGGGTGTACTCCAGCTGGCTGGTGCTCAGGCCCAGACTGCCCTCATCCGCCTTTTCACTCAACAAGTGCCCCTGCTGATCGACCACGGCAACATCTTCGGGTTTCATCTTGGGAATGCTGGAAGCAACAAGATGAACAATGCCGGCAACCTGTGCCCTGTCCAGCTCCTGGCCGGAGGCAAGCTGCAACAGCACCGAAGCCTCGGGCCTCACCCGGTCACGGACGAATACCGATTCCTTGGGCAGGGCCAGGTGCACCCGCGCCTGCTGGACATCATCGAGAGCGCTTATGGTGCGCGCCAGCTCGCCTTCGAGAGCCTGTTGATAGCGGGCGTTTTCGAGAAACCTGCTGGTACCGAATTCCATCTTCTTGTCCAGCAATTCGTAGCCAACGGCCTTGCTCCTGGGCAGTCCCTGGGTAGCCAGGCGGATACGCGTTTCATATATCTTGTTGCGCGGAACCGTGATCGAACCGCTGGCATGTTCCACCTTGTAGGGGATATTCGCGGCATCCAGCGCATTGGCCACTTCCACCAGTTCCGTGGCTGGCAGGTTGCCGTACAGGATGCTGTAGTTGGGTGTCCTGGACCACAATACCACCGCCACGGCAATGGCAATGGTGGCGGCAAGCAGCACCATGAGGCCAAGTTGACGCAGCAGGGGCAGGGAGCCAAAACCCTGCATCTGTTCAAGCATCTTTTCCGTTTTTACCAGTGCCATGATTTCACCCGTTCTGCCGTATCTATACCTGCATGCTCATCACGTCCTTGTAGGCGTTGAGCAGCTTGTTTCTCACCTGTTTCATCGCCTCGAAGGAGACACTGGCTTTCTGCAATTCCACCATCACCTCGGTGAGGTTCACCGACGGATCACCCAGCTCAAACTTCTGCGCCATGTTCGAGGCATGGTTCTGGATGTCATTCACGGTCTCGATGGAGCCGCGCAGCACATCCTCGAAGTCAAGACCACTGGTGTTGCCAAGGCCCGTTTCCGGCTTCCTGTCAGCCAGGGCAGCCATGTGTTTCATCTGGTTCAGAAGTTGATTGACATCTACAGTACTCATGAGAATCTCCTTGATATCCTGACCCGCTTCATGGATCGAAAGCCGTTCCCTCAGGCGGGAACGGGTATTCCCGCATCTCGCAGTTTTGCCAGCTTGTAGCGCAAGGTGCGAGGGCTGATCCCCAGTTTCCTCGCCACTTCCGTGCGGCTGCCCCCTTCTTCAAGAGCGTTGATGATGATGTCCGCTTCCTGCTGACGCAGGGTGTTGTCCAGGCGCTCCCCGCCAGCAATGGACACGGGCCGGCCATCCGCGGCATCGGCCTGGCGCAGGGTGTGCCCGGTCATTCTCTCGAAGTGGATGTCATCTGCCGTGATTCTCGTGCCCCGCTTCAGAATCAGTGCACGCTGGATGACGTTTTCCAGCTCCCTCACGTTGCCGGGCCAGTCATATTCCTGCAGCTTTCCCATGGCATCCCTGCAGAGTTCGGGATAGGGCTGATCATCCAGGTAACGGGATATGAACTTGCGGGCCAGGGGCAGAATATCTTCCCGGCGTTCTCTCAGGGGCGGCAACTCCAGCGGAAAGACATTCAACCGGTAATAGAGATCCTCTCGAAAGCGGCCCTCCCCCACCGCCTGGGCAAGATCCCGGTTACTGGTGGCCAGCACACGCACATCGAGCTTGATCATCTTCCGGCCTCCCAGCCTCTCCACCTCTTTTTCCTGAAGCACCCTGAGCAGTTTGGATTGCAGTCCGGCATCCATTTCCGTTATCTCATCCAGCAGCAGGGTGCCACCCTGGGCCTGCTCGAACTTTCCCGGGCAGGACTGGTGAGCCCCGGTGAAAGCTCCCTTCTCGTACCCGAACAGAACCGCTTCCAGCATGTTTTCCGGGATAGCCGCGCAATTGATTGCCACAAAGGGCTGCCTGGAACGCTGTGAATGTCCATGAATGTATCGTGCCAGCACTTCTTTTCCCGTGCCGGACTCCCCGGTGATCATCACCGTTGCATCACAGCCGGCGACACGCTTCGCCAGACGGGCCAGCTCCCGGCTGACCGGGTCCGCCACCACCATGGCCCCTTCTGTTTCGGGCTCTCCCGGCATGACATGACGCTCTACCATGGACAACAACTGCTCGGCTTCCAGCGGTTTGACCAGGTAGTCCACAGCGCCTTCCTGGATGGCACGCACGGCACTGTCTATGGTGCCGTAGGCAGTCATCACGATGACCGGAAGACTGCGGTATCTGCGGCGTATCTGTTTCAGCAATGTGTATCCATCCATGGGTTTCATCTGGATATCAGTAACGACCAGGCTGATATCCGCATGGCGCTCCAGCACTGCCAGTGCCTGTTCACCATCATCGGCGGCATGCACCCTGTATCCGGCGATGCCAAGTGTTTCACCCAGCGCCTTCTGCAAGGGCTTGTCGTCTTCCACGATCAGGATCACTTCATTCGTCATGCGTTCTTCTCCATTGTTCTGGATGTCTCTGAAGCGGCTCTTGGCTGCCCCGAAGCCAGGGCCGAGATATCTTCCGGGAGCATTGCGGCAGGCAATACGGCCTGGATGTTCCGGTCCGGTATGCGAATACTGACCCGGGTCCCCCGGCCAATTTCGGAGTGCAGATGAATCACTCCCCCCAGCCCCTGGATCACCGCCTTCACCACGGCCAGGCCGAGTCCCGTACCCGAACTGCGCGTGGTGTAGAAAGGCTCGAAAACCCGTTCCATCACCTCATCGCTCATTCCCCTGCCGTTGTCCGCAAGCTCGATGGCCGTGGCGCCATCTTCAGCGCGAAAAACCCGCAGCCGCAATTCGGGCCGTCCCTCACATGCCTCCAGGGCATTGCTCAGCAGATTGAGCATTGCACCCAGGAAGGTGTCCCTGTTTCCCCTGATGCGGATGTCTTCCTCGTCACAGGAGATATTCAACACGGCCTGCCTGCGCTCCAGGTCGCCCTTCATGGTCTGGATCAGGTTCTCGATGACATCGCAAACCGGGAAGGGCTCGTCCCTGTCATCGTCACGGCGCGAATAGGCCAGCATGTTGAGGGTCGTCTGCTCCATGTGATGCAGGCATTCCCGCATTCTCGAAGCAAGCTCCTTCCTTCTGACTGAATCCAGGCTTTCGTTCTCCATCTGGGACAGGTAGAGCAGCAGGGTGGACAGGGGGGTGCGGATCTGGTGAGCGAGCCTGGCCGACATCTCTCCCAGCGCAGTGAGCCGCTGGTGCTGATCGAGCAGCCCCTGGAGACGCCGTGTCTCGCTGATATCGGTAAGCAGGAGAATCTTTCCACTTTCCCTGTCGAGCTGGCTCATGGAAAGACTGATCCAGCGGCCATCCTTCAGGCGTAGTTCGTCACCACCGGCCACGAAGGCGGACAGGGATATCTCGTTCCAGTCCCGACCCACGAGATCTGTCCCCAGCATATGTCGGGCAAGGCGATTGGCATCCCTGACACGACCCTGCCGGTCCAGCACCAGTACACCGGCAGGCAAGGCCTGCAGTAACTTGTCCAGCTGATCCGCCAGCCTTTCCTTTTCTTCCAGTTCGCGAACCTTCTCATCACGCGCCCTGTTGAGTTCCCGGGTGAGCTTGATCACCTGATTTCGCAGCTCGCTATAGGAGCTGGACAACTGCGCGCTCAACTGGTTGAACGCCAGGAAGGCATCTTCAAGTTGTCTGGCGGTCCGGGAACTGGCTGCCGTCATCGTTGTAGCCCCTCGTCATGAATAATCCGTTGCTATCCGAGAGAAAGCAAATATCGTGCCTGTTTTTCTATCCTTTATAATCAATAACTTGAGAGAAACACTGAAAGGATGACAAGGAATTGGCACGGCGGAACAAGCACCATGATCCCGTTAGCGTCAAGGAAATGACTGAATGACATGAACCCGTCGGAAAAGGGTGGGCGGTTTCTTTCTTCCCGGTTTCCGGCAAGCCGTGGGCAGGCTTTGCTATGATTGAGACCCGACAATACTGAACCCGACATTGAAGGAACCGGAACCTTGCCTTTATATGCACTGGAAAAGCTGATCGCGGAAACCCGGCGACTGGCGGCCAGATACCGTGAAACCACCGGCCAGACATTGCCGGTCACGGGAGAAATTGCCCGCTTCGACGCGGCCAAGCACCTTGGCCTGAAGCTCCTGGATCCAAGAGAGCCCGGGGTCGATGCCACGGGCACGGGTGAACACAGTGACCGGCGCTACCAGATCAAGGGACGGGTAATCTTCAAGGAAGGCAAACCCGGATACCGTATCGGGCAACTGAATACCAATGGGGACTGGACGCATATCGCCCTGGTGTTGCTG
This sequence comes from uncultured Sedimenticola sp., assembly GCA_964636335.1. Classification (GTDB taxonomy): domain Bacteria; phylum Pseudomonadota; class Gammaproteobacteria; order Chromatiales; family Chromatiaceae; genus Thiolapillus. The sequence continues at coordinate 9,149 of CAZWRE010000097.1, forward strand.
GATGCGGACTTCGAGCCCTTCAAGATCTACGAGGCCTCCCGGGAGGATATTCTCGAAGCCTTGTCGGATGCTTCCGGCAAGCGCAGCAAGCGGGGAGCCATGTCAGTAGCCAAATTCGAGATCATTGGCGATCTGGTCTGGACCCGTGAAAACGGGCTGGAGGAATCCCTGTGGAGCAACTACTAGCCTGAATGACCGTTCTCCATCGGTTGACGACTGGAACCCGTGAACTGACCATAGGCCGCCACGGCACGGCGCCCCTTCTGGATGGCGCCAATATCCCGCTCTACCCCGCCCCGATCCTTGCTCAGCAATTCCACCAGGCTGCCATTGATGTCCAGCATGGTTTGCAGGGCGGCCCGGACTTTCGGCAACTGCTGCTCACTGACAGGTATCTGAAAGAAGTCTTCCAGGCGTTCCCGGCGAATTTTCTCCCCCGCCGCCACTGCTTCCCATTTTCCCTCTTTCGCCCATTGCAGCATGGCGTGATGCAGGGAAAGCAGCTCTTGCAAGCATGCCTGCCGATCTTCGCATGAAGGCTCTTCCCGTCGGACTTCCGTTTGGTCAGACACCCGCGGCCACTTCCCCGGTGGCAACAGCCGCCGATGGATTGGCGCGCACTTCTGGTGGAATCGCCTCCCAGCCTTCCTTGATTTCATAAAGCAAACTGGAAACTTCCTCCAGGATGGCGACATCGCTGCGCAAGTTGGCTTCCAGCAGCCGCCTTTCCATGTACTCATACAGGCGGTCGAGATTCTCCGCCAACTCCCCTCCCACTTTCAGATCCAGGCTGCCGCGAAGCCCGTTGACGATGGAGATGGCCTGCCCAATGGCCTCGCCCTTTGCCGGCACATCACCACGTTCAATGCTTCCCTTGGCAACAGCAATATTGCTGAGCGCACCATTGAGCAACATCAGCACCAGGCGATGCGAGTCCGCGCCGGTAACACCCGTATAAGTATCCACCTGGCTGTAGTGGTTGGCTGCATTCTGTGTGGCAGGATAGCTCATGTGTATTTCTCCGCTGTGTCCGTTCGATTCAGGATATTGATATTGCTGTAGCTAAAGACGCCTATTCACCGGCCCCCGGCAGGGCAGCCAGCTGGGACGTCAGGAAGTTGCTGGTTCCCTGCAGTTGGGACATCAGGGAATCAAGGCTGGAAAACTGCTTCAGGTAACGCGCTTCCACTTGGGCGAGGCGGCGGTCCATGGCTGTCTGTCTGTCTTCCAGATCCTCGATGCGGGAATCCAGGCCATCGGTACGGGAGTCGATCAACCCCCCATCCTCCAGCCACATTCCGGTGAGAGATCCGAGCCGCACGGCATAACCGCTGTCGGCGTTGGCGAAAAGTTCGGCAACTGCCGAATAGTCCGTATTCAAGGCTTCTTCCAGCCGGCTGCTGTTCACGCTCATGGTGCCATCCTTCTGGATGGAAACACCGATTTCCGTCAAATGACTGAAAGTCCCCGAGGCAGTGGGATTGTTGAGAATACCCAGCAATCCCCGTTCGATGCTCAACAGGGTACTGTCAGCCTCCAGTTGGCCTTCGCGCAGGCTGCGGATGGTGCTGCGCAGCTCATTGTATGCATCCGCGAATCCCTGTACGGATGCCTCTACGGCTGAAATATCCCGCTCCACGGTCACCTGGATATCCACACCGGGACGGGCGGATTCAAGATTCAGGGTAACGCCCTGGATGACATCGGTCAGGGTATTGGTGGAACGCGTGATACTGTATCCGTCCACGCTGATTTCGGAATCCAGCAGGCTGATGTCTCCACCTATATCATTGAGAGTCTGCATGCCGAAAGTGGATGCATCGATGCTTCCGCCATAGGAAAGGGAAATGGCCGATGAGCTTCCCGTCTCGTCCGCCGTCAGAATCAGCTTCCGGTTTCCGTTGTTCCCATTGATGATGGTTGCGGTAACCCCCGGATTGCTGGCGTCTTCATTTATCAGGTCACGGATGTCTTCCATGGATTTCGCGGTGCTCAAATCCACGGTGATGGTGTTGGTGGCGGTTGATCCGACCTGTATGGTCAGGCTGTCCCCGGCTGTACCGCCAAAGGTAGCGGTGTCCGAGAATTCGGCGGAAGCCATCTTGTGATTCGCGGCAAGGCGCTCCACCCGCACATTGTAGGTTCCAAGGGAGGCACTGCTGTTGGCGGTCACTTCCAGGGCGGATTCATCAGTGGAAGTCGCGGTATAGATCTTGAAAGAATCGGTGGTGCCAAGCTCATCCATGGCTCCCTGAAAACTGGAGAGCGCGCTCTTGAGCTGTCCGTAGGCACTCAGCTGCGCTTCGTACTGGTCCTGCCTGCGCGCCAGGGCTTCCAGGGGCCTGCGCTCCAGTGCCATCAACTGGCTGACGATGGATTGTACATCCAGACCTGATCCAACTCCCGGTGCTGTAATCATCATTGCCTCGCTACAGGGGTTTACATAATTACAAGCTAGCAATCACCATGCCAACTCAGGTTTCCCTGGAGAAGATCGCGCTCTCTTTCTTGCTCAGATTCTGAGAAAGAGAGACCACTTCCTCCGGGGGTATCTGGCGGATAACTTCTTTTGTTTCTGCATCCAGGACCTTGATAACGGTGCGGCCGCTGTTTTCGTCGATGCTGAACTCGAGTTCCCGTCGAATGGTCTGGACATACTGGTTCAGGTTGTCCACGGCTGATGAAAGCGCTTCCCGCGAAGGGTTCCTTTCCTTATCCGACGGCAAGGATTTACCGGTATCCGGCAACTCCTGTCCATTTTCCGTTGCGGGGACACCCCTGGCAGCCGGAATACCGGCAGCCAGGGTGGTTCTCACCAGCGGTATCACATTGGATTCGATTTCATTGGCCATGATTCGGTCCTCTGCTGTCACTGGCGACCTGGCCAGTCGATGACCGGACCAGGCCGCTGTGCGCTATCGCTTACCGCAGCAATGAAAGGACGTTCTGCGGCGCGGCATTGGCCTGAGACAGCATGGCGGTGCCGGCCTGCTGCAGAATCTGTACCTTGGTCAGGTTAGCCGTTTCCGCAGCAAAGTCCGCATCCTGAATCCGGCTGCGGGAAGCAGACAGGTTCTCGGTGTAACTCTGGATGCTGCTTATGACCGCCTCAAAACGGTTCTGGACCGCGCCATAAGTGGCCCTGGCGCTGGAAACCGCATCGATGTCGGCATCGATGCCACCTGCCCCGCTGGCGATCACCGCCTGGGCGGCAGCCTGGGAACTGATGTCCACGGTGCCGGCCGCAGCACCATAGGAATTGAGGCCGGTCATGTCACCCTGGGCTACGGAAATGGTTTCGCCACTGTCCTGGCCAACCTGGAAGGTAATGGGACCGGAAGTGCCGTCAAGCAGCTGTACATTGTTGAACTTGGCGCTGCCAATCACACGGTAGATCTCCGCGGTGAGCTGATCCACCTCAGCCTGCATGCCGGTGCGATCTTCCACGGTGCCGTTGGCGGACTGGACGGCCAGTTCCCGAATGCGCTGCAGGTTATCACCGATCTGACCCAGGGCGGCCTCGGCGGTCTGGGCCAGGGAAATACCGTCGGCGGCATTGCGC
>CAZWRE010000098.1:0-2360 GCA_964636335.1 uncultured Sedimenticola sp.
GGCGCACATGGGACAGGGCTCCAGGGTGACATAGAGGCAGGTTTCCGGCAGGCGGTAGTTCCGCAAACGCCGGCCCGCATCCCGCAATGCCATGATCTCCGCATGGGCGCTGGGATCATGCCGCCCTATGGGCTGGTTCCATCCCTCACCGACGATTTCTCCATCCATGACCAGCACCGCGCCCACGGGCACCTCGCCCTGCTCCTCGGCATGGCTCGCCAGTTCCAGGGCGCGCTGCATGAAGAACTGATCCCGGCTCATGAACCAGACCGCCCGGCAATGGAAAACCCGTTCTCGTTGGGCATTGCCAGCAACAACACCAGCATGGTCGCCAACATCAGCAGAAAACCGGCCACCGCGTGAGGAGCCAGCACGGGAATTCCGCTGAGCAGCAGGCCATCATTCCCTCCCGGCAACACCACCGCCCCCAGGCCCATGACGGCGCCCCCGGTCAGGCTGTTGAACAGGCCGCGCCAACGGGGCCGGCGCAGCAGGAATGCTTTCTGGCTGACGGCGGCGGCAACACCACCCGCCACCATGGACAGGGTGCAGTACAATGCCAGCATGGTCGGGCCGTCGGCAACCAGGCCCAGGGCATGGTAGCTTGTCCGGGTCAGCACAGCGGCGAAATCCCAGCCGGCCACCGCCGCAAACAGACCACCACCTCCAATACCCAACACCATGGCCACCAGCAATCCGCGCTGACTTCCCCAGCGGAAACGCCGGGCATGTCGCATGACCAGAATCATCGCCAGCAACAGCCAGATGGCCGCGGGCAGCCCCCAGCTTGCAGCCAGGGCCGGCTCAATCTTGGCCGGCACACTTTCCCCGAGAATCATTCTCCCTGCCAAGGCGCCCATCACCATGCCCACCAGGGTAGCCACATAGACCAGATTTCCCCCGACGAGCTGCACAAAAGTGCCAAACACACAGCCACGATTCAGGTAAGCGCCCAACCCCAGCAATATGCCTCCGGCCAGCATTTTGTCCCATTGCCCATGCGTGCCGTCCAGATGCAGCGCGGGAAAAGCCAGCCAGGCCATGGGCAACACGATCAATGCTGCCCAGGCCGCAGCGGAAAAAAACGCCATCAAACGTTCCAGTCGTTTTTCCCGAACCATCTGCAAAGCGGCGGCATAGGTACACAAGCCGCCATATTTCATGGCGAAACCCACGGCAAAAGCGGTTACAACGGCGGTAATTTCCAGCATCATTCCCGAATTCTATGGGAAAACCGCTGCCGGATCAGAGTCAATTTTGGCTCGATATGACGCTGGCAAAAGGGCCTCGACGGATTGCGGCGATAATAATCATGAAAACGCGGCTCCGACTGGCGAAACCCGGCAAACGGCAATACGCCGGTTACCAGCGGCTCATGAAACATGGCCTGCAAATCCTGGAGGATGGTCTTCACCAGGCTTGTCTGCGCGTCGTTGAAGGTATAGACGGCACTGCGGTATTTGTCGCGCAAACGGTGCCGGCGGGTCGCCGCGTGTGTATGCAGATGCGCCTCGACCAGTGTCGCCAGATCGATCCGCGCCGGTTCGAAATGCACGATCACCGCTTCCGACCAGGCATCATGCGGGGGCGCGGAGCGGATGAAGCCCTGCTCCACCCGATCGACACCATGAAGCGACTGGAACACCGCCTCGGTGCACCAGTGGCAGCCACCGCCGAACCCGATGCGCGTCACTCCGGAAGCACCCAGTCCGGTCGGGGATAGTGGCAGGTGTAGCCATGGGGAATGCGTTGCAGGTAGTCCTGGTGCTCCGGCTCGGCCTCCCAGAAATCGCCGGCGGGGCTGACCCGGGTAACCACCGGACCCGGCCACAAGCCGGAGGCGTTCACATCCTCGATGGTCTTCAGCGCCACCGCTTTCTGTTCTTCCGTGGTGTAGAAGATCTCCGAGCGGTAGGACGGGCCGCGGTCATTGCCCTGCCGGTCCGGCGTGGTCGGATCGTGGATCTGGAAAAAGAACGCCAGCAGTTTGCGGTAACTGGTCAGCTCATTGTCGAACTCGATCTCGATGGCCTCGGCATGATTGCCATGATTGCGGTAGGTGGCGTTGGGCGTGTCCGGATCACCGGTATAGCCCACACGGGTGCGCAGCACGCCGGGCTGTTTGCGAATCAGCTCCTGCATGCCCCAGAAACAGCCACCGGCCAGAATCGCTTTTTCAACCGCCATCGTTCTCTCCTTTCACCAGGGGGATGTATTCACCATAACCTTCCGCCTCCATCGCTTCCAGCGGCACGAAACGCAGCGCCGCCGAATTGATGCAGTAGCGCAGTCCGCCCCGATCCGGCGGGCCGTCGGGAAACACATGACCCAGGTGGCTGTCACCGTGGGTGGAGCGCACT
>CAZWRE010000099.1:0-3287 GCA_964636335.1 uncultured Sedimenticola sp.
CTTCCATTTTCAGCCAGATTTCCCTTTGGGCCTCAAAAAAATGATTTTGTATGTTGACGCTTTCCGATTTGTCGGCAAATTCCATCAACACATCATCCGTGGCCCGAAGCTGTTGCCGGAACTTTTCGTTCAACAGTTCAACGGCTTGCTGTTGCCAGTCGTTCAGCAGATACCGGTACTTGTAACTGATTGTCACCTTTGCTTTCCTTGATCTGTAGCTTACCTTATCATTTTGAAGCAGAATTCATTCTGATTCAATGAGAAAACGCATCCAGGTCATTGTCTTGGCGCAAGTTTTTTATCTGATCGTGGTCCGCGACTGGTTGGTCGGGTGATTATCCGGCCGGAAGCCGATGGCCGTTGCCCCGTTTGTTCAGGAACCGTTAAGGAATCTTCCGGTAGATTTGTGAGCATACAACAACCGCCGGCGCCCGTAAGCCGCGCCTCATTGGAATTGAATTCGCGATCAGGATTCACAAACTGCCAGGCAAGATGCATCGGTGTTGCGGGTGGTGGGTGGATTTGAGGGAACCGCCGGTGGAGCGGGAAGTCCCAAGTGGTTATGTTGGTGTCATTCATATCCCTGCGATCGCAGGGTGGAGAGAGGAAATGAGAAAAACGGTGGGAGTGTTGTTGGTGGCAGTTGTCCTGTTTCTGACAGGGTGCACGGATCCGGGTGATCCCAATCGCAAGACGAAAACCGGCGCCCTGGTGGGAGCCGTGGCCGGGGCCGTGATCGGGCACCAGATCGACCACAAGCATGGCGCTTACGTGGGAGCGGCGCTGGGCGCATTGGCCGGCGGGGGTGTTGGCTACTACATGGATGAGCAACAGAAGGAGTTGGAGGAGCGGTTGGCCAGGGAGCAGGCGGCCCATGAGTTGGAGATCCAGCGCATGAAGGATGACAGCCTCAAACTTACCCTGGACAGTGAAGTCTCTTTCGATTTTGATAGCGCCGAGATCAAGCATGGTTTTCAGCAGACCCTGGACAAGCTGGCGGAGGTGATTCGAAAGTACGACAAGACCGTGGTGCATGTCGTGGGTCATACGGACAGTGTTGGTTCGGCTGCCTACAACCAGCGCCTCTCCCTGCGCCGTGCGGAAGCAGTTGGGCGTTATCTCAAGGCCCGTGGCGTGGCCCCGGGACGTATTCATACAGAGGGAAGGGGAGAAACGGAACCCCGTGCGACCAACAGTACGGAAGCGGGGCGGCAGCTCAACCGGCGGGTGGAAATCTTCCTCAAGCCTGTTGTGGAAGGTGACGAGGAAAGGGCGCACGAGCCACCGCCGGCCAGCACAGGAAAATACTATTGATCGGCTTGAAAGAATCTGTGGTATCTGGTGATCTTATTGAGTAATTTCACTGGAAACAGCACATGATCATCAAGCAAGCGAGCGGAATCAAGCCATCGGAAATAACCGACAGGGATATCTGGCTCCGGCGCAGGCAGCTTATCAAGGCAGCGGCTGCCGGGGCGGGTCTTGCCCTTGGCGGCACGAGTGGTCTTGCGCATGCTCTTTACACCGGGCCGGGAAAACAACAGCGCATTGCCGGGGTTCGGGAGACGGAACATGGCCGGAAGCTCAAGCCCACGGCCTATCGTCATGTCACCAGTTACAACAATTTCTACGAACTGGGGTATGGGAAACGTGAGCCGGCGGAAAACGCGGAGTTTCTGAAGCCCCGTCCATGGACGATCAAGGTATCGGGAGAGTGTGACAGGCCCTCTGTGGTCGATATCGAAGATATCCTCAAGATTGACCAGGAGGAGCGTATCTATCGCTTTCGTTGTGTGGAGGCCTGGGCCATGGTCGTTCCCTGGGTGGGTATTCCCCTGGGGAAGTTCCTGCAGCGCTTTCAACCCACTTCCCGGGCGAAATTCGTGGAGTTCACCACCCTGTATGACCCCGAGCAGATGCCGGGGCAGAAGCGCAATGTGCTGGACTGGCCATATCGTGAGGGATTGCGCATCGATGAAGCCATGCATCCCCTGGCATTCATGGCGACAGGCCTCTATGGTGAGGTGCTGCCCCCCCAGAATGGGGCGCCGTTGCGATTGGTGGTCCCCTGGAAATACGGGTTCAAGAACATCAAGTCCATCGTTTCCATCCGTTTCATGGAGCAGATGCCGTTGAATACCTGGCGTCGCACGGCTGCCGATGAATACGGTTTCTATGCCAATGTGAACCCCGATGTGCCTCATCCTCGCTGGAGCCAGAAGCGCCATCGTGTTCTGGGCAGGGGGCTGTTTGGCGACAAGGAAGACACACAGCTGTTCAACGGTTACGCGGAAGAGGTTGCGGGGCTGTACAAGGGCATGGATCTGAGCAAGAACTTCTGATGCGTTTGTGGAAACTGCCCGTGTTTCTGGCGGGCTTGGCGCCGCTGCTCTGGTTGGCCTGGGGAGTCTATCGGGGCGATCTCGGTCCCAATCCCGTTGAATATCTCACCCATGCCACGGGGGACTGGGCGTTGCGTTTTCTGCTCATTACCCTGGTCATAACCCCCCTGCGACGCCTTGCCGGCTGGCGAAGACCCATGCTGGTGCGTCGCATGCTGGGCCTGTTTTCATTCTTCTATGCCTGCCTGCATTTGCTTATCTGGTTGTGGTTGGACAGGGAATGGTACTGGGCGGGAATGCTGGAGGATGTGCTGAAGCGCCCCTACATCACCGTAGGCATGCTGGCCTTCATCATTCTGCTGGCTCTGGCACTAACCTCCAATATATTCAGCATGCGTCGCCTGGGGAAAAACTGGCAACGCCTGCATCGCCTGGTTTACGGAGCGGCCCTGCTGGGCATATTGCACTACCTCTGGCTGGTGAAAGCGGATTTGTCGTCGCCGTTGATTTATCTCACGGTGTTTGTGGTTTTGATGTTGTTGCGTTTGCCGTGGCGGGGGAACAGCAACGGAGTGGAGTTCCCGCGAAGGTGTGAGGGTGGTGCTCCGTCGCAATGAACCGGCCCGGGGCGGGCCTCCTACAGGGAATGTAGGAGCGGCGCCCCCCGCCGCGACCCCCGCACAGGGAGTGCGGTGCGAAGCGGAGGCATCGGGGAAACCATGTTTTTCCGTTTCCGGTCCAAACAAGCAGCGGCGCCTCGCTGCGACCCATCGGCCCGGGGGCGGGCCTCCTACGAGGTGGTAGGAGCGGCGCCCCCGCCGCGACCTCTGCACAGGGATGTGCGGTGTGAAGCGGAGGCAGGGGGAAACCATGTTTTTCCGTTTCCGGTTCAAACCAGCAACGACGCCTCGCTGCGACCCATCGGCCCGGGGGCGGGCCTCCTAC
>CAZWRE010000100.1:0-15825 GCA_964636335.1 uncultured Sedimenticola sp.
AGCGGCGCCCTCGCCGCGACCCGCCGTTAGGATTTGGCCCGGGGGCGGGCTTCCTACAGGAGATGTAGGAGCGGCGCCCCGCCGCGACCCGCCGTTAGGAATCGGCCCGAGGGCGGGCCTCCTACAGGGGACGTAGGAGCGGCGCCCTCGCCGCGACATCCGCACAAGGACGTGCGGCGCGAAGCGGAGGCATCGGGAAACCGCGTTTTCCGATGCCGAGGAGGAAACGGGCAGGGAAAGCCCGGTTCCGGTTCAAACAGCAGCGGCGCCCTCGCCGCGACCCCGCACAAGGACGTGCGGCGCGTAGCGGAGGCATCGGGAAACCCCGTTTTCCGATGCCGATGAGGAAACGGGCAGGGAAAGCCCGTTTCCGGTTCAAAGGAGCAGCGGCGCCCCACCGCGCCCCCCGCACAAGGACGTGCGGCGCGAAGCGGAGGCATCGGGAAACCGCGTTTTCCGGTGCCGATAAGGAAACGGGCAGGGAAAGCCCGTTTCCGGTTCAAACAAGCAGCGGCACCTCACCGCCGCCAAAACACTGGACTGAGCAGCACCAGCAAGGTAAAGATCTCCAACCTGCCCAGCAACATGGCGAAGCAGAGTATCCACTTGGCCGGATCATGCAGGCCGGCGTAGTTGGCACCCACGTTGCCCAGTCCCGGCCCCAGGTTGTTGATGCTCGCCGCCACGGCGGAAAAGGCCGTCATCAGGTCGATGCCCGTGGCCGCCAGCAACAGGTACATGAGGGTGAAGCTGGCCACGTACAGGGCGAAGAAACCCCACACGGCCTCCACCACCCGGGGGGGAATGCTCTTGTCTCCCACGCGCACGGGAATCTGCGCGTTGGGATGCACCAGGCGGGTGATCTCGCGCACCCCCTGCTTGATGAGCAGCAGGAAGCGGATCACCTTGATGCCCCCTCCCGTGGAGCCCGCGCAACCGCCCACGAAGCTGGAGAACAGCAGCAGGATGGCGATGAAACCCGGCCAGTTGTGCCATTCCGCCGTGGTGAACCCCGCCGTGGTGCCGATGGACACGGCCTGGAACAGGCCATGGACGAAATTCTCGTGAAAGCTGCCGTGGGTGGCGTGGTAGTGCAGCCCTCCCGTGGTGACCAGGATGACCAGCACCATGAGCAGCAGGTAGAAGCGGAATTCCGAGTCCTGCCAGTACACCTTGAGGCTCTTCTGCCGCACCACGGAAAAATGCAGGGCGAAGTTGATACCGGCCAGGAACATGAACAGTACGCCCACCAGGTAGATGGCCGTGTTGTCGAAATAGCCCATGCTGGCGTCATGGGTGGAGAAGCCGCCAATGGCCACCGTGGAAAAGGAATGAGCCAGGGCATCGAAAAGCGTCATGCCCGCCAGCCAGTAGCCCAGGGCGCAGGCCAGGGTCAGCCCCAGGTAGATATACCACAGGGCCTTGGCCGTCTCGGTAATGCGCGGGGTGAGTTTCGAATCCTTGATGGGGCCGGGTGTCTCCGCCCGGTAGAGCTGCATGCCGCCGATGCCCAGCATGGGCAGCACCGCCACTGCCAGCACGATGATGCCCATGCCCCCCAGCCACTGGAGCTGCTGGCGGTAGTAGAGGATGGACCGGGGCAGATCGTCCAGGCCCACGATGACCGTGGCCCCGGTGGTGGTCAGGCCGGAAACGGATTCGAAGAAGGCATCGGTGATGGACAGGCGGGGATGTTCCGCCAGGGCAAAAGGCAGGGCCCCCGTTGCCGAGAGCACAGTCCAGAACATGACCACCACCACGAAGCCGTCCCGCAGGCGCAGCTCCCTGTGCTGGCTGCGCACGGGCAGCCAACTGATCAGCCCTACCACCAGGGTGATGGCGAATGCCGTAACAAAGGCCGGCCATGCGCCATCACCATAGCCCAGGGAAACCAGCAGGGGCGGCAGCATGGTAATGCTGAACAGCATCAGCAGCAGGCCCAGTATGCGTTGCACGACGCTCAGATGCATGGCTTGTTCAGATTCCCATGGTGCAATTCGCGGTGCTCATTACTCCCTGCGAGCCCGTTTTCGGTGTAGGGTGCGTTGAGCAAGGCGAAACGCACCTCGACAAGGCCCGGGATTCCTCGCGTTCCATCAGAGAAAGGTTATCCCCACCTGGAACAGCTTCTCCACCTCGCCAATACGGCGCTTGTCCACCAGGAACATGATCACGTGATCCTCCGACCTGACAATGGTGTCATGGTGGGCGATGATCACTTCCTCGCCACGCACGATGGCGGCAATGCTGGTGCCCTTGGGCAAGCGGATGGCGCCCACCGCCCGATCCACCACCTTGGAGGAATGCCGGTCGCCATGGGCGATGGCCTCGATGGCCTCGGCGGCGCCCCGGCGCAGGGAATGCACCATGACCACGTCTCCCCGGCGCACATGGGTAAGCAGGGTGCCAATGGTGGCCTGCTGGGGAGAAATGGCCACATCAATCGTACTGGATTCCACCAGATCCACATAGGCCGTGCGATTGATGAGCGCCATGACACTGCGCGCCCCCAGCCGCTTGGCCAGCATGGCGGAGAGGATATTGGCCTCGTCATCGTTGGTGACGGCGCAGAACACGTCCGTCTCCTCGATGTTCTCCTCCAGCAGCAGATCCTCGTCCGCGGCATTGCCCTGCAGCACGATGGTGTGACGCAACTGCTCCGCCACCGCTGCGGCCCGCTCCGGATCCTGCTCGATTATCTTCACCCGGTAGTCCTTCTCCAGGCGTTCCGCCAGGCGCCGGCCGATGTTGCCACCACCGGCGAAGATCAGCTTGCGGTGGGGTTTTTCCGCCCGGCGCAGTTCCTTCATCACCGCGGGAATGTTTTCCCTGGCGGCGATGAAGAACACTTCATCACCTTCCTCGATGACCGTATCGCCCTTTGGATGAATGGCCTGGCCTTCCCTGTAGATGGCCGCCACCCGGGCCTCGCCGCCATGCAGGTGCTGGTTGAGTTCGCGGAGCTGATGCCCCACCAGGGGACCACCCTCGTAGGCGCGCACCGCCACCAACTGCACCAGGCCGTCGGCGAAATCCAGCACCTGCAGGGCGCCGGGATACTTGAGCAGGCTCTGGATATATTCGGTGACCAACTGCTCGGGACTGATGAGCACGTCTATGGGCAGGCCGCGCTGGCTGAACAGGGAAGGATGCTTGTTGTACTCGGGGGCGCGCACCCGGGCGATCTTGCGCGGGGTGCGGAACAGGGTCCAGGCCACCTGGCAGGCCACCATGTTGGTCTCGTCGTTGTTGGTCACGGCGATAATCATCTCCGCATCCTCCGCCCCGGCCTGGGTGAGCACGTCGGGATGGGCCGCATAGCCCTGGATGGTACGCAGATCCAGCTTGTCCTGCAGGGACTGCAGAAGCTGGGCGTTCTGGTCCACCACGGTAATGTCGTTGGCCTCGCTGGCCAGGTTGCCGGCCACGGAGGTGCCCACCTGCCCGGCGCCAAGTATGATGATCTTCATCGCCGATCCTTGATCTCTATGCCCACGCCACGCAGCTTGCGGTACAGATGGGTACGCTCCATGCCCACCTCCTGGGCCATCTTGCTCACGTTGCCGTCATGCTTGTCCAACTGGTATTCGAGATAGACCCGCTCGAAGTCCTCCCGGGCCTTGCGCAGGGGCTGGTCGAAAGAGATGCCCGGCAGGCTGGTCTGCACAGTTTCCTTCTTCAGGCCGCCCATGGCGGTTTCCACGTCATCCAGGGTGATCTCTTCCCCGGCGCCCAGAATCAGCACCCGCTGCACCAGGTTGCGCAATTCGAGGATATTGCCATGCCAGTCGTAATTGCGCAGCATGTTCTGGGCGCTGACGCTGAAATGGCGGTAGGGCAGCTTTTCGTGGGTGACGAAATAGTCCACGTAGTAGCTGAGCAGTTCCGGCACGTCTTCACGGTGCTCGCGCAGGGGCGGAATCTCCAGGGGCACCACGTTCAGATGGTAGAACAGGTCTTCCCGGAAGTTGCCGGCACTCACTTCCGTCTGCAATTCTTTCTGGGTGGCGGCGATGACGCGGATGTCCACCTTCACGGGGTCACTGCCCCCCACGCGCAGGAACTCGCCGGTCTCGAAGGCGCCAGCCAACTGGGCCTGGGCTTCCAGATCCATGTCGGCGATCTCGTCCAGGAACAAAGTGCCGCCATTGGCCTGTTCCAGACGGCCATAATGAATCTTGCCGTCCTGCTCGCTGCCGAAGAATTCCAGGGAAAAATTGCCCTTGGCGGTGGCCCCCACGCTGACGTCGATGAAGGGCCGCTCCTTGCGGCTGCTCTGGGCGTGCAGATAGCGGGCAAAGGTCTCGCGGCCGCTGCCCGCCTCGCCAGAGATGAGTACCCAGGTGTCGTGCTGGGCGATGCGCTTGACCTGCTCGCGCAGGCGCTGCATCACCTGGCTATGGCCCACGGGCTCGATGATGGGCCGGTAGGAACGGCGCAGGCCCACGTTTTCCATGACCAGGCGCTCGGTCTCCAGGGCGCGCTCCACGGTGAGCAACAGCTTGGCCAGGGACAGGGGTTTCTCCAGGAAATCATAGGCCCCAAGGCGGGTGGCCTCCACGGCGGTCTCAACGGTGCCATGACCGGACATGATGATCACGGGACAGGGCAGACCATCTCCCTCGGACCATTCCTTGAGCAGGCTGATGCCGTCGATATCCGGCATCCAGATATCCAGCAGGATGAGGTCCGGCCGTCGCTCGCGCAGGGCGGCCCGCGCCGCCTCTCCATTCTCCGCCAGGCCCACGCCATAGCCCTCGTCTTCCAGAATATCCTTCACCGAGTCCCGGATGTCCGGTTCGTCATCCACCACCAGGATGAAAGGTAAACTCATTGCCGTCTACTCCTGCTTTGCAAGCGCCGCCTGGCTTGCCGGTATGCGCAGAATGAACCGGGCGCCGCCTTCCTCGCGATTTTCCGCACGTATGCTGCCCCCATGTTCCTCCACGATCTTCTTCACGATTGCCAACCCCAGACCGGTGCCCTTGGCCTTGCTGGTCACGTAGGGCTCGAACAGGCGTTCGATGTCCTGCTCCTGGAACCCGGTGCCATTGTCTTCCACCAGGATTTCGAGAAACAGCATTTCCTGCTCTCCCGGCCAGTAGGTGGAGGTGCTTACCCTCACCACTTCCCCCCGGTCTTCCGGTGTGGCTTCCTGGGCATTCTTGATCAGATTATGCACCACCTGACGGAATCTTACCGGATCGGCTTCTATCTGTATGCCCGGCGCGCCGGGATCAAAAGCCACCGCCTCGCCGTAGAGTGCCAGCACGTCGGCGAGGAAGTCATCCGCCACCAGGGGCTGGGCCTCCAGACGGGAGGGCTTGGCATAGTCGGAAAAGGCGTTGACCATGGATTTCATGGCCTCCACCTGATTGACGATGGTGCGCGTGGCGCTGTCCAGTACCTTGCTGTCTTCCTCCGAAAGCTTGTGCAGGTACTTGCGCCGCAGGCGTTCCGCGGAAAGCTGGATGGGGGTAAGGGGATTCTTGATCTCGTGGGCCAGGCGCCGCGCCACTTCGCCCCAGGCCGCATCCCGCTGGGCCTTGACCAGGGTGGTGACGTCATCGAACACCACCACGCAGCCGATTTCCGCGCTCTCCACCACCTTCAGACGGGTACAACCGCAGATGAGGAACTGGCGCCCCTGGTGGCGATGCAGCACCAGTTCCTGACGCCAGTCCTGGCCTTCCGGGCCCATGCTGCAGGACAGCAGGGCGACGAAGGGTTCCAGCTCCGGGTAGCTGGAAGCAAGTTCCTTAAGGGGACGGCCGATCAAGCGCCCCACATCCGCGCCCAGTATCTGCTCCGCCGCGCGGTTGGCGGTACGCAGGTTGCCATCCACGTCCACCGCCATGACGCCGGTGGACAGGTGATGGAGCACGGCTTCCAGGTACTGCCGCTGGAACTCCAGCTTCTGCTTGCTCTGTTCCGCCATGTCCCTGGCCTGGGCCAGGCGGCGGGTCATGGCATTGAAGGACGCCACCAGGAAGCCCAGTTCGTCATGGTAGCGGGGCACGGGAATCTGCCCGTCCAGCTCCCCCTCGGCAATGGCCCGGGTGCCCTCGGCAATGGCCTGTATGGGCGCCACCATGCGCCGCGAGGTATAGAAGGCCGCCCAGATGGCGGCAAACACGCTCGCCAGCAACACCAGGGACAGGGCCAGGATGAAACTGAACTTGATGGATTCGCGCATATAGGCCCGCTGCCGGTAAGCGGCATAGGCGCTCTGCACGTTCTCGCTCAACTCGGTAATGCGTTCCGAGGTGGGAAAGATGGCCTGGAGAATCAACCCACGGGACAGATCCGCCACCAGCACGCGGATATGCAGTTCGCCGGATTCACCATAAGGCATGAACTGCACGTAGTTCTTGCCACTGACCACCTGCTGCAGGATCAGGGGATCCGGCGTGTTGGGCACCAGCACATCGGGGTTGATGTTGCTGGAAGCCAGGATCTCTCCCCGAGGCGTGGCCAGGGCCACTTCCGTGGCGCCGGAACGGGCGCGCAGGTCGCTCAGGGCCAGGGTCAGGGCCGTCTGGGAGCTGTCATCTATACTCTCCAGCATCTGCTCGGTAAGCCGCAGCAGCACCCGCTTGTTCATGTTCAGGGTAGCCTGGTTCAGTTCCAGGGCATCGGCCATGGCCGAGTCGATCTGCACGTTGAACCAACTATCGATACCCTGCATGAGAAACTGCAGGGAGTAGTAGTACACGATGCCCACCGGCGCCATGCCCAGCACCACGAACATGACCACCATGCGCGCCATGAGCCGCGCGCCGGCCGCGTTGCGGCGGTAGTCGCGCAGCAGCCGCGCCAGATTCACCGCCACCACGATGGACAGGGCGACCAGGCCCACGACGATGAAGATCAGCAGGGGAATGAACCAGTGGCTCAGGGTCTCGGACTTGAGCACCGCCCCACTGAGAAAATGCAGGGCGAACAGCAGGAGCAGCAGGAGCAGGGCCACGGCCCAGACCCCGGACCGCCAGGTCTTCAGGGCTGCAGCCGCCATTCATATACCTTGCTGCTCAGGTGCCAGCCCGGGGACAGGTAGGCCTTGGGCCGCAGGGGCAGGGGCAATTCACCAATATCGTTGAACGTCTGTATGCTCACCCGGTAGAAACGCCCCTTGTCCAGGGCAGATGAGCGGATGATGCGTTCCCCCTTGAGATCCCCCAGCGCCAACAGCGCCGCATCCCGGGTGGCGAAACGGCGCCGGGTGCCGGCACCCAGGTCCAGCACCTCGTATTCCCCGGCCAGGGGATGAAAACTGAGTTGGCGGCGCACGACCCTGCGCGCCAGGGCGCTGCGCCAGAAGGCGGCATCTTCGGGATCGATGACGATTTCCGTGACAAAGGTCAGGGGAACCCCGTTTTCCAGGGCCTCCAGCATGGTGTCGCTGAGAACATAGTGCTGCAGCAGATCGAGAACGATCCAGTCGTCCTCCTCGCCAATGGCCACGGCCTTGTAGGAAATGTTGGCCGCCTGCGCGGACAGGGCAAAAAAACCGCAGAACAGCAACAGCAGCAGACGTGTCCGGATCACGGCCACCTCAGCCACCCCGCTTTTCCAGCAATGCATAATAGAATCCATCTGTCTCCAGCGTATCCGGCAACAACTGCAAGCCATGAGACGTAATGATGCCCCTTTCGGATTGGAGCACAACAGCACGGGCGTCCGACTGTTTCCGCAAAAAGCCTGCAATCTGCTCATCGTTTTCCTGCGGCAGCAGGGAACAGGTTGCATAGAGCATTTTGCCACCTGGCCGCAACAATGACCACAGGACATCGAGCATGATCCGCTGGCGCTGCTGCAGTTCCCGTACATCCTCCGGTCTGCGCAGCAGGCGGATATCCGGATGGCGGCGAATCACCCCCGTGGCCGTGCAGGGCACATCCGCCAGAATGCGGTCGTAGCGCCTGCCGGCCCAGTCACCATCCGGCCGGGAGGCATCCCCCGTCACCAGTTCCGGGCTGAACCCCAGCCGCGCCATGTTCTGCGCCACCCGTTCCAGGCGCCGTTCATCCACGTCCATGGCAGTCAGGCGCAGATCCGGCGCATGTTCCAGAATATGCCCGGTCTTGCCGCCCGGCGCGGCACAGGCATCCAGCACCCGCATGCCCGGCCGGGCATCCAGCAGGAAGGCGGCCATCTGGGCGCCCGCATCCTGCACGGAAACCAGGCCCCGGGAAAAACCCGGCAGCCTTTCCACGGAAACCGCCTCATCCAGTATCAGCGCGGAGGGAACAGCCTTTACCGGCCGCGCGGTCAACCCAGCCTCCTTCAGCAGGGATGCATACTCTGACAGGCTGTTGCGCCGCAGGTTCACCCGCAAGCTGAAAGGCGGTCGCAGGGAAAGCCCCTGGAATATCCTTTCCGCCTGCTCCGGCCAGGCTTTCTCCAGCGCATCCAGCAGCCACCCGGGAAGCTGGTGGCGCACCTGGGGCGATGCCGTCTTCTCGAGTCGGGACAACAGGGTTTCCCTTTCCCGCTGAAACCGGCGCAACACGCCGTTCACCAGGGCAACCGCCCATTTCTTGCGCAGCAGGCGCGCCGCGCCGGCGGTTTCACCGATGGCGGCATGGGGTGGAATACGGGTATGCAGCAACTGGTAGAAGCCTCCAAGCAGCAGGGCCTGAACGTCCCTGTCCCTTTCCTTCAGGGGCTGGCGCAACAACATGGCCGACAGGGCATCCAGCCGGAAGTATTCGCGGCATACACCGTAGGCCAGTTCCGCGAGCAGGGCCCGGTCACGCTCCCCGACCCTGTCCCGGCCCTGCCGCAGGGCATCGGAGAGAGAGCGGCCCTCGAGCACGGCACGGATGACCAGCGCCAGTTGGGCACGCAACAAGGTGCCGCTGTCCGCCTGGCCGCGCCCTGCCGCATCCCGCCGGGGCTGGTGCCGTTCAGCCAAGCAGTATCCCCTGGATGGATTGGGCGTTGATGAAATCCCGGGCATCCATGGCCCGCTTGCCCGGCATCTGCAGGCGGGTGACCCGCAACAGGCCATCGGCGGTGGAGATGTCTATACCGTCCCGGGTGGCGGACATGACCGTGCCCGGCTCCGCCGTCATTCCCTCGATGGCACGGGCTTCCCAGATGCGCAAATTGGCATTCTCGTAACGGGTGTAGGCTACCGGCCAGGGATTGAAGGCACGCACCTGGCGCTCGATCCGCGCAGCAGGCTGATGCCAGTCTATGCGGGCCTCCTTCTTGTCCAGCTTGGCGGCGTAGGTGGCCTGGCCGTCATCCTGGGGCTGCGGTCGCAGGCTGCCATCGGCAATGCCCGGCAGGGCTTCCATCAGGGCTTCCGCGCCCAGCAGGGAAAGCCGGTCATGCAGGCTGCCGCCGGTTTCATCCGGCGCGAGCTTCACGGCTTTCATCAGATACACCGGTCCGGGGTCCAGTCCCCTGTCCATGCGCATGATGCTCACGCCGCTCTCGGCATCACCCGCCTGTATGGCGCGTTGTATGGGCGCGGCACCGCGCCAGCGGGGCAGCAGGGAAGCATGGATATTGACACAGCCCAGGCGGGGAATCTCCAGCACATCCCCGGGCAACAGCAGCCCGTAGGCCACGACCACCATGAGATCGGGTTGCAGGGCGCGCAGCCGTTCCACTTCGGCGGCGTCCCGCAGGCTCACGGGCTGATGAACGGGAATGTCGGCATCCAGGGCAGCCGCCTTTACCGGGCCGGCCACCAGCTTGCGGCCGCGGCCCGCGGGGCGGTCCGGCTGGGTATAGACAGCCGTCACCTGGTGCGGAGACCCCAGCAGGGCCTTCAGCGGCGGCACCGCAAAATCGGGCGTGCCCGCAAAAACGATACGCAGGGAATCACTCATCAGATGGCTTTTCTGGCCTGTTTCTTCTCGGCGCTGGCCTGGATCCTGGCTTCCTTTTCCAGCTTCTTGCGGATACGTTCACGCTTGAGGCGGGAAAGATAATCCACGAACAGCTTGCCATGGAGATGGTCGATCTCGTGCTGCACACAGACGGCCAGCAGGCCATCAAGCTCCCGGATGAATTCCCGGCCTTCCCGATCCAGGGCCCTGAGCTTCACCCTCTCGGCGCGTTTCACCGTGTCGTAGAAGCCCGGTACGGAGAGACAGCCTTCCTCCATTTCCTCTTCCCCCTCGGCTTCGAGTATCTCGGGATTGATGAGCACCAGGGGATCGTCCCTGTCCTCGGAAATATCAATGACGATGACCTGGCGCGCTACCCCGACCTGGGTCGCGGCAAGACCAATGCCCGGTGCCTTGTACATGGTTTCCAGCATGTCGTCAGCCAGCTTGCGGATGCTTTCATCCACTTCAGCCACGGGTTTTGCGCTATTTCTGAGACGCGGGTCAGGAAATTTAAGAATATCCAGTATCGCCATGATTACAAATAAGTTCTATAGTAGTAAAGGAATCTGTCTGTATTTGGCGGCTGCTGCTGAAAAGCATGTACGCTGGCCATCCGAGGGGGTCGGAACATTCAGGACTGCCATGCGGCAAACCACCTGCTTCGGGAGCGCCGCACCGGATGCCCGTCTGAACCCACGGGAGCGTCCTGCATACCGCCTCCGAACATTATGGCATAAAGATGGATCAGGCATTTGACGATAGCGTCGTTTTTCGGAAAGAATGCCCGAAACGATAAAGCAATATGCACATCAAGGAATCTCTGAATCGAGACTGAACAAGGCAGGTGCGAGTTCATGACTTGATCCAGGGATTCCCCAAAACAAGGGAAGCCCGAATGAAAAGAATCAGCCGTTTTTTTCTTGCCGCCATGTTTATTACAGGAATCTGCGGCACCAGTCTGGCAGCAGACGACCTGGTAAAGTCCGAGCACCCGCAGCGTTACGTGGTGAAGAAGGGCGATACCCTGTGGGACATTGCGGGCATGTTCCTGCACAAGCCCTGGCTGTGGCCTGAAATCTGGCACGTCAACCCCCAGATTCAGAACCCTCACCTGATCTACCCCGGCGATGAGCTTGAGCTGGTCTACATCAACGGCAAACCGCAACTGCGGGTAGCCAATCGCGGTCCGGTCAAGCTGTCCCCGGGCATTCGCCGCAACAAGCTGGCTGCCGCCATTCCAGCCATTCCCATCGACGCCATCGCCCCTTTCCTGACCCGCCCTCTGGTGGTGGACAAGAATGAGCTGGAACACAAACCCTATCTTGTGGCCTTTGCCGACGAGCACATTGCCGCGGGCGCCGGCCAGAAGATCTACGTGCGTGACATTCCCACCTGGGAAAACAAGAAATTCGACATCCTGCGTGCCGGACCTGCCTACAAGGACGGCGACACCGGCGAAATACTGGGATACGAAGCCCTGCTCACCGGCATCGGCACCCTCAAGCGCACGGGCGATCCCGCCACTGTGTACATTGATGCCACCAAGAGGGAAGTTCTGGTTGGCGACCGGCTGATCCCCGCCGCGGAAGGGGTCATGGCCACGGACTTCCAGCCCCATCCCCCCGCACGGGAAATCAAGGGCAACGTCATTGCCATGCTGGAAGGCCTGAGCCAGATCGGCCAGTACAGCATCGTGGTGCTGGACCGGGGGCTGCGTGACGGCGTGGATCCCGGCACAGTGTTCCAGGTGAACAACCGCGGTGAAACCGTACCGGACAACGTGGCCCGCAAGGCCCGCAACCTGATTCCCGATGTTGCCGAATACACCTACGACCGCATTCTCACCCACACCGTTGAAGGTGATGGCTGGGAAAGAAAATCCCGCTGGGAAACGGTAACCCTGCCGGACGAGGCCGCCGGACTGCTGATGGTATTCCGCAGCTTCGAACGGGTCAGCTACGGCGTGGTGCTGCACGCAAAACGCGCCATGCATGTAGGGGATCGCATCGTCAATCCCTGATGCGGGAAGACATGCTCGCCTGGCTGGCTCTGATGCGCCTGCCAGGCATCGGACCGGCTACCATCAACCCCTTGCTGCGCAAGGGGTTTTCTGTTGAAGAACTGTTGCGCGACCCG
Organism: uncultured Sedimenticola sp.; assembly: GCA_964636335.1. Lineage (GTDB taxonomy): Bacteria > Pseudomonadota > Gammaproteobacteria > Chromatiales > Chromatiaceae > Thiolapillus. The sequence goes on from CAZWRE010000100.1 coordinate 11,985, forward strand.
CCCGCGCCACTTCCCGAGAAGACCCGTCGGGCTCTGCGCGAACCCGACTGGAAACAGGCCGAGCGTGATCTCCAGTGGCTTGAACAGGAACATCATCATTTCCTGCCCATCACTTCATCCCGTTATCCTTCCCGCCTGGCGGAACTAGCTGACGCCCCCACGGGGCTTTTCGTGCATGGCGATCTGGATGTGCTGGAGACCCCGCAAATCGCCATGGTGGGCAGCCGCAACCCCAGCCGGGGCGGCGCCGGAACAGCGGAGGAATTCGCCCGGCATCTTGCCGCCAGCGGCATCACCATCACCTCCGGCCTGGCCATGGGCATAGACACCGCCAGCCACCGCGGCGCCCTGGCCGGATCGGGGGCAACCATCGCCGTCATGGCCACCGGCCTGGACAGGGTGTACCCGGCCGGCAACCGGGAGCTGGCCCACGAAATCGCGGCACATGGCGCGCTGGTATCGGAATTCCCTCCCGGCACCAGCCCCAGGCGGGGACATTTCCCCCGGCGCAACCGTATCATCAGCGGCCTTTCCCTGGGCGTGCTGGTGGTGGAAGCCGCCCTCAGGAGCGGCTCCCTCATTACCGCCCGCCTGGCGGGAGAACAGGGCAGAGAAGTCTTTGCCATTCCCGGTTCCATTCACAACCCCCTGGCCCGGGGCTGTCACCACCTGATTCGCGAAGGCGCAAAGCTGGTGGAAACAGCCACGGACGTACTGGAAGAACTGTCCGCCAGGCTGCAACCCTACCTGCTGGAGCCCCGGGAAGCCGGGACGGAGGGAACTTCCACCTCCACCGGGCAGTCCGACCACGAGTACCAGGAACTGATGGACGCCATGGGCTACGACCCGGTTTCCACGGATACCCTGGTGGAAAGAACCGGCTTTGCCCCCGAAACCGTCTCCTCCATGTTATTATTGCTGGAAATGGAAGGTCGCGTATCGTCCGAACCCGGCGGTCTGTTCGTTCTGATCAGGACCTGAACCCCCATCACTCCACTCCGGAAACACTGCCGTGAACGAAAACCTCATCGATGTTCTCATCTTCATCTACGAGAACTACATGGATACCGAGAACCAGCCCCAGGACCAGATACTGCTGGAAGAGGAGCTGTTCAAGGCCGGCTTCGAAAAGGAAGAAATCAAGAAGGCCTTCGACTGGCTGGACGAACTGGCCTGGCGCCAGGGCTCCATCACCGACGCGGCCTCCAGCACCCGCCAGTCCTCGCGCATCTTCACCTTCGAGGAACAGCAGCGCATCGACCTGGAGACCCGCGGCATGTTGCTCTATCTGGAACAGACCGGCATCCTTGACCCGGTGAGCCGGGAACTGGTCATCGAGCGCGCCATGGCCCTGGGCACCCAGGACCTGACCGCCGACGACGTGAAGTGGATCGTGCTGCTGGTGCTGCTCAACCAGCCCGGCCAGGAGAGCGCTTTCGCGCTCATGGAGGAACTCATCTACAACGGCAACCCGGAAATGCTGCATTGATGAAGTCGCACATGGATGCGCGGCCATTTTCAATGACAATGAGTCATTGAGAATGGAGGAAAGGCAACATCGCGCTTTTGTCTTTCCGGGTTGAAAAGCCCGGGAAACCCGCTTGACAGGCCAATGCCATTGCGGCTATTGGTATAAATAACCTATGAACCACGCCCGCAGCCGCGGGCGTTTACACATGGACAAACATGAACCTGGTAATCGTTGAATCACCCGCCAAGGCCAAGACCATCAAGAAATATCTTGGCAAGGACTTCGAAGTGCTGGCCTCCTATGGCCACGTGCGCGACCTGGTGCCCAAGGAAGGCGCCGTGGATCCGGAGCACGATTTCCAGATGAAGTATCAACCCATCGAACGCAATGACAAGCACGTCAAGGCCATTTCCAGCAAGCTGAAAAACGCCGACGCCCTCTATCTGGCCACGGACCCGGACCGCGAGGGCGAAGCCATTTCCTGGCACCTGTACGAACTGCTGAAGAACCGCAAGTACCTCAAGGACAAGCCGGTACACCGTGTGGTGTTCAACGAAATCACCAGGAAGGCCGTGCAGGACGCCATCGCCCACCCGCGGGAACTGTCCATGGACCTGGTGAACGCCCAGCAGGCGCGGCGCGCCCTGGATTACCTGGTGGGCTTCAACCTCTCCCCCCTGCTGTGGAAGAAGATCCGCCGCGGCCTGTCCGCCGGCCGGGTGCAAAGCCCCGCCCTGCGCATGATCGTGGAACGCGAGGAGGAGATCGAAGCCTTCAAGAGCCGGGAATACTGGACCGTGGAAGCCGACCTGCAGAAGGACGGCACCGGCTTCAAGGCCAAGCTGGCCCGGTATGGCGGCGAAAAGGTGGAGCAGTTCACCATCACCGAGGAAAAACAGGCCCGGGAAGTCGAGAAGACCCTGCTGGAAAAGGCCGGCGGCAAGCTGGACGTGATCAAGGTCACCAAGAAGCAGCGCCGGCGCAATCCCGCCGCGCCCTTCACCACCTCCACCCTGCAACAGGAAGCGGCACGCAAACTGGGCTTCACCACCAACCGCACCATGCGCGTGGCCCAGCAGCTCTACGAGGGCGTGGACATCGGCAACGGCGCCGTGGGCCTGATCACCTACATGCGTACGGACTCCGTGACCCTGGCCAACGAGGCCGTGGAGGAGATCCGCGCCTATATCGGCGAGAAATACGGCAAGGATCAGGTGCCGGACCAGCCCCGGGTGTTCAAGACCAAATCCAAGAACGCCCAGGAGGCTCACGAAGCCATCCGTCCCACTTCCATCCTGTATCACCCGCGGGACATCGCCAAATACCTGAGCAAGGAACAGGCGAAGCTCTACGAGCTGATCTGGAAACGCACCCTGGCCAGTCAGATGGTGCATGCCACCCTGCACACCGTGGCCGCGGACCTGGCCGCCGGTGAAGGCAATATCTTCCGCGCCAACGGCTCCACCATCGTCAATCCGGGTTTCATGGCGGTGTACCAGGAAGGCCAGGACGACAAGAAAGGCAAGGACAGCGACGAGAAGATGCTGCCGCCCCTCAAGGAAGGCGAGCAGGTGGATCTGCTGGCCATCCGCCCGGAACAGCACTTCACCGAGCCACCGCCGCGCTACAGCGAGGCCAGCCTGGTCAAGGCCCTGGAGGAACACGGCATCGGCCGGCCTTCCACCTACGCCAGCATCATCTCCACCCTCCAGGACCGCGAGTACGTGGAGCTGGAGAAGAAGCGCTTCCATCCCACGGACGTGGGCCGGGTGGTGAACAAGTTCCTCACCAACTACTTCACCCAGTACGTGGACTACGATTTCACCGCCAAGCTGGAAGACGAGCTGGATGCCGTGGCCCGGGGTGAGGAAGAATGGATTCCCCTGCTGAAGAAGTTCTGGAAGCCCTTCAAGGAACGCATAGACCACACCCAGGAAAACGTGCAGCGTTCCGACGTCACCCAGGAAAAGATGGACGAGAACTGCCCCAAGTGCGGCAGCCCCCTGTCCATACGCCTGGGCCGCCACGGGCGCTTCATCGGCTGCACCAACTACCCGGACTGCGACTACACCCGGGACCTGAACGCCGACAAGGCGGAAGCCGAACAGCCCCAGGAAGTGGGCCGGGACTGCCCGGAATGCGGTTCTCCCCTGATCTTCAAGCGGGGCCGCTACGGCAAGTTCATCGGCTGCTCCGGCTACCCCAAGTGCCGCTACATCGAGCCCCTGGAAAAACCGAAGGACACCGGCGTGCCCTGCCCCAAGTGCAACGAGGGCACCCTCATGCAGCGCAAGTCGCGCCGGGGCAAGATCTTCTACTCCTGCTCCACCTATCCCAAGTGCGACTACGCCATCTGGAACGAGCCGGTGA